>JAICHQ010000058.1 GCA_025924815.1 Nocardioides sp. | reverse complement strand
GGACCTGCAGCTGACCGTCCGGTCCTACAACTGCCTCAAGCGCGAGGGCATCCACACCGTGGGTGAGCTCATCAGCCGCTCGGAGCAGGACCTGCTCGACATCCGCAACTTCGGCGCCAAGTCGATCGACGAGGTCAAGGCCAAGCTGCACGAGATGGGTCTCTCGCTCAAGGACAGCGCGCCGGGCTTCGACCCGCAGGCCGCCCTCGCGGCGTACGGCGACGACGAGGACGACGCGTTCATCGAGGACGAGTCGTACTGACGTCGGGCGCTTGCGCACGACGCCGGTACGACGGGCCTGACACCAACCCGCACCAGTTCCATCTACACCGGTACCTGACACGGCCGGTGAGAATCGAGAGAGAGCCATGCCCAAGCCCAAGAAGGGCCCCCGCCTCGGCGGCAGCCCGGCCCACCAGCGGCTGATCGTGTCCAACCTGGCCACCCAGCTGTTCGAGCACGGCCGGATCACGACCACCGAGACCAAGGCGCGGATCCTGCGCCCCGTCGCGGAGAAGCTGATCACCAAGGCCAAGCGCGGCGACCTGCACAATCGGCGCGAGGTGCTCAAGACGGTGCGCGACAAGTCGGTCGTGCACACGCTGTTCACCGAGATCGCGCCGACGTTCGCCGAGCGCCCGGGCGGCTACACGCGGATCACCAAGATCGGCCCCCGCAAGGGCGACAACGCCCCGATGGCGGTGATCGAGCTGGTGACCGAGGCCTATGCGCCGAAGGGCGACCGCCCGGCCAAGAAGTCCGCCGCGAAGAAGGCCCCGGCCACGAAGGCCGCGGCCGCCGAGGAGACTCCCGCCGAGGAGACCACCACCGAGGACGCTCCGGTCGAGACCGACCCGGTCGAGGCGACGGCCGAGGCCGTCGACCTCGAGCCCGCCACGGAGGTGGCGGGTGTCGACGACGACGCCTTCGAGGAGACCGAGGGTGGTGTCGCGGGCAAGTACGCCGGGTCCCACGCTCCGCTCGAGGACGAGTCGCAGGCTCCGGAGGGCTTCCCGATCAAGGGCAACGAGGACTCGATGAAGTTCCACGAGCCCGACGGTCAGTGGTTCGAGCAGACGGTCGCAGAGGTGTGGTTCGACTCCGTCGAGTCCGCCGAGGCCGCCGGCTTCACCCGCGCCGGGGAGTAGCGCTTCCGGACGACTCCATTTGCGGCGTACGCCGTCCGCGAGCCTCGATCGCCCAGCACGCCAGCACGGCCACGACGAACGGCGCCATGAAGACGACCGCCTGGATCTGCCAGTGGGGCTGCTGACCGAACAGCAGCACGTGTTGCTGCCACCATGACCAGCGCAGCTGGAGCTCGCGCAGGATCGCGGCCACCACCGGACCCGCGACGAGCCCGAGCGGCCACCTCCGGCCGCTCCGGCGGGCCAGTCCCCAGGCGAGGGGCACCAGCGTCGCGGTGACGAGCAGGCTTCCCCACAGGTAGACCCGGAGGGAGGTGTGGCTCTGGTGGCCCGCGTCCCAGATGTAGTTCGAGAACACCCGGTCCCACGCCCAGATGAAGGATCCGGCACCGAGGGCGGCCGTCGCGCCGGCCACGCCTCGGGTGAGCCCGCGGCCCCAGACCAGCAGCACGATGGCGTACGGGACGCTCAGAACGACCGCGACGAGCAGGGTGACCGCCCAGAAGTGCCCTGCGAACCAGTCCCATTGCACGATCCGCTGGTAGACGTCGTCGGACCAGTAGTGCCGGTAGAGGACCCACCCCACGACCACGCCGGCGCCGACGAGGACGCAGAGGGTCACCGACTGCCTCCGTACGGTGGCCTCCGGGGCCTCGAGGGTGATTGCCATGGTCGACAGTGTGCATCGGCGGCACCGGGTAGGACAGGGTGGACGCCATGGCGAGCGTGCTGGTGGTCGGCGAGTCCCTGATCGACGTCGTGGAGCGGCCCGACGGCACGACCGTCGAGCACGCGGGCGGCAGTGCTGCGAACGTCGCGGTCGCCTTGGCCCGACTCGGGCGACCGGTACAGTTCCTGACGGCGTACGCCGACGACGAGCGCGGCGCCGCGCTGGCGCGCCACCTCAACCAGTCGGCCGTCGGCGTGGTGGGTGACCCGCACACCCTCGAGCGGACCCCGACCTCGCGGGCGCGGCTCGCCGTCGACGGCAGTGCCACGTACACCTTCGACCTCGCCTGGCGGCTGGGGGAGATCCCCGACCTGTCCCCGGTGGTGGTGCACACCTGCTCGATCGGGGCGGTCCTCGAGCCGGGCGCGTCCGACGTACGACGCCTGCTGGCCGCGCTGCGTCCGCAGGCCACGATCAGCTACGACGTCAACGCCCGGCCGGCCATCACCGGGGCAGGCCCCGACGTCGTGCGCGCGGTCGAGGAGGTCGCCGGGCTGGCCGACCTGGTGAAGGCCTCCGACGAGGATCTCGCGGCCCTGTATCCGGGATCGCCGGCCGAGCAGGCCGCCCATCACCTCCTCGATCTCGGCCCGTCCGCGGTGGTGGTCACCCGCGGACGCCGGGGCGCCACCTGGTACGCCGCGCCGGGACGCGTCGACGCCCCCGCAGCCGACGTGGAGGTGGCCGACACCATCGGCGCCGGCGACACCTTCGGCGCCGCCGTGCTCGACGCCCTCTGGGCCCTCGACGCCCTCGGTGGGCGGCTCCCAGGCCTGGAGACCGCGGATGTCGGGTACGTGCTCCGGCAGGCGGCGCGGGCCGCCGCGGTGACCGTCTCCCGCCCCGGCGCCGACCCGCCGTACCGCCACGAGCTGCTGTGAGCCCACCGGCGGGTGGCGACGGTCAGAGACTTCCGTCGGCGAGCAGCCGGTCGAGGGAGGCGTACCCCTCGTTGACGCCGGTCTCCATCCCGCTGCGCAGCCACGCGTCGCGTTCCTCGAAGGACTCGCACAGTGACGTCGCGTGGAGGCGGGTGCGGCCGTCGCCCAGGTCGTCGAAGGTCAGCGTCTCGAGGGCGACGCCGTCGGGCATGCCCTCCCAGGTGAACGTCTGCACGATCCGCTCCGGCGAGACCGTGTGGAAGCTGCCGCGGAAGAGCTGGGCATGCTCGCCTTCGCCCGCCCGGTAGCGCCACCGGCCGTTGTCGGTGGCGTCCCACTCGAGGACCGTCGCGCCCATCCCGTCGGGGCCGACCCAGCGGGCGAAGAGCTCGGGATCGGTGTGGGCGCGGAACAGCTGCTCCGGCGTACCGGCGAAGTCGCGCCGGATGTGGATCATCGGCACGGTCGCGTCGGCCTCGATCGCGGCCGCGTCGTAGCGGGTGGTGGGTGCGGCGCTCATGATGCTGTCCCTTCCCTGGGAGTGTCGGATTGCTCGTCGTCGAGGGTGGCCAGCACGGCGTCCAGCCGCTGGAACCGCTCCTCCGCGCGTCGGCGGTAGCGCTCGATCCACGACGTCATCAGGTCGAACACCTCGGCCTCCAGGTGCACCGGCCGGCGCTGGGCGTCGCGGCGGCGAGTCACCAGCCCGGCCTCCTCGAGCACCTTCAGGTGCTTGGAGACGGCCTGGATGCTCACGGCGTACGGCGCGGCGAGGTCGCCGACCGTGGCGTCGCCCTCGGTCAGCCGGGCGACCATGTCGCGGCGGGTCGGGTCGGCGAGCGCCGCGAAGACCCTGGAGAGCTGCTCGGTCATCTCGCCACCTTCTTCAACTCATCGGTTGAAGAAAGGTACGACGAGACCCGCTCGTTGTCAACGCATCGGTTGAGAACCGATGGTCAGCCGGCGGACGAGTCGTTGGCGATGGCCTGCTTCAAGGCGGCGTCGAGGGTCGGCTTGAACGCGGGCTGGCCGTCGCCGTACACCGCGATCACGTGCCGCAGGATCGGGAACGAGTTCCCGCCCTGGGCCTGGGTGTAGACGGGCTCGACGTAGAGCACCTTCCCGGCGAGGGGGATGGTGAGCAGGTTGCCCAGCACCACCCGGGAGTTGCCGCCGCGCTGCAGGGTGAGCGCCTTGGAGATCTCGTTGTCGGACTCCACGTCGTTCTGGATCTGCGCGGGCGACTCGAACTGCTGCCCGGCCGGGAACTCCAGGAGGGTGAACGTCCCGTAGTCCGGGCCCGGAGTGGCGTCGACGCTGAGGAAGCCGGCCAGGTCGCGGTAGTTCAGGGTCACCATGGGAGACGACAGCGAGTAGACCGAGGGGCCGTCGCCCGTGGGCGAGAGCGACATGTACGCCGACGGCAGGGTCGGGCTGGAGCCGCCCCTGCCCCCGGAGTTCAGGCTGTTGGTGGCGGCGACCGTCGGGTCGCCGGGCACCTTCCAGAAGGCGCTGCCGTTGTAGAAGTCACCGGGGTCGGTGACGTGGTACTGGGTCAGCAGGTTGCGCTGCACGTCGAAGAGGTCCTGCGGGTAGCGCAGGTGGGCGAGCAGGTCCTGCGGGATGTCCGACTGCGGCCTCACCAGGCCGGGGAACGCGCTCTCCCAGGTCTTCAGCAGCGGGTCCGGCTGGTTCTTCTGGTTCCACTCGTAGAGCGTGACCTGGCCGGTGTAGGCGTCGACCACAGCCTTCACCGAGTTCTGCAGGTAGTTCACCGCCCGGTTGGGCTGCACGACCGTCGAGCCGCTCTTGGTCAGCGAGCTCGAGGTAGCGCTGCGCAGGTTCAGCTGCTGGGAGTCCGGATAGCTCGAGCTCGAGGTGTACCCGTCGACCACCCACTGCACGCGGCCGCCGACCACCGCGGGGTAGACGTCGCCGTCGAGGGTCAGCCACGGGGCGATCTTGGCCACCCGGGCGCGGGGGTTGCGCACGGTCAGCAGCTGCGAGCCGCTGTTGATGTCACTGGAGAAGAAGATGTTCGGGTCGCCCAGCTCCACGGCGTACAGGAAGCGGGTGAAGCGGGAGCCGATCGGCACGCCGCCGTCGCCGTCGTACGTCGTGCGCGCGCCCTGCGAGGCGCCGCTGCTGCTCGGGTAGTCGAACTCGAGCTTCTTGGTGCTGCCCGCCGGCTGCCCGACGATGGAGTACGCCGGGGAGTTCTGGCCGAAGTAGATGCGTGGCTCGTCGACCGGGATCTGGTTCTGCGGAGGCAGTCCCCCGTTGACGAAGTTCGGGGTCCCGGTCTTCTCGTCCATCTGGTTCGTGGGCGCCGCGACGACGCCGTAGCCGTGGGTGTACACCAGGTGCTTGTTCGCCCAGGTCTGGCGGGAGATGCCCGACAGGTTGAGCTCGCGGACCGCGATGGCGACGTCCTGGTCGTGACCCTGGATCGGGTAGTGGTCGATGTCGAGGGTCGACTTGAACTCGTAGTAGGCCTGCAGCTCCTGCTTGACGTTGAACGTCGGGGTGAGCTGGTTGGGGTCCAGCAGCCGGATCTGCGCCGTGCGCTGCGCTGCCGCCGCCGACGTCGGGGAGGAGGCCGTGCCGGACGCTCCGGTGCCGAACTCCTGCGTGGTCACCCCATGGTCGAGCCCGAACGCCGACAGCGTGGCGGCCTGGTTTCGCTGGATCATGGTGCGGTCGAGGGTCGCCGCGCTGGGCTGCTCGCGATAGCGGTGCACCAGCCCCGGGACGAGGCCGGCGAGGACGTACGACGCGGCGTACAGGCCGACGACGGCCAGCGTCATCCAGCGCAGCCGCGTGAGGCGGACGTTGGCGAACAGCAGCGCGGCGCCCAGCAGCGCGAGGACCACCAGGAAGGTGAGCGCGGGCAGGACTGCGTGGACGTCGGTGTAGGACAGCCCGGTCACCGGCCCGCGGTTGGAGGTGGTCAGCGAGTAGCGAGCCAGCCAGAACGCCGCCGCCTTGAGCAGCAGGAACAGCCCGAGCAGCACCGAGACCTGCGCCTTCAACGCCTTGCTCACGCGGCGTCCGGGGCCGCGGGTGCGGAGCCTCAGCGCGCCGTACAGGTAGCCGGCGACCAGTGTGACGACCAGGCAGAGCACGACGATCGAGCTCAGGTAGGAGACCACCATCGTGTGGAACGGGAGCACCGAGACGTAGTAGGAGATGTCGCGGTGGAACTGCGCGTCGGTCCGGTGCCACGGCACCGCGTGCCGCCACATCACGTAGGTCTGCCAGCGGTGGGTGGCGCGCGCTCCGGTATGGACGCCGAGGTACAGCGCGACCACCGCGATCAGCCACGGACGCAGCCGCGACTCGTGGCGCTGGTAGCGCGCTCGCCACTTCTGGCGGCTCGGGTCGGGCCGGAATCTCGGCCGGAACCGGACGACCAGCACGAGCGAGGCCGCGACGGCGACCGCGGTCACCATGCCGAACACCAGGAAGAGCAGGATCTGCGCCCTCAGGATCGTGCCGTAGACGTCGTCGACGTGGACCGACCGGAACCACAGCACGTTGGTCCGGATGGAGACGAAGGCGAGGAACGCGTAGACGATCGCGACGACCACGATCGCGACCCCCGCCAGCCGGATCGCGAGACGCTTCCACCCGGACGACGCGAGCGCACGAACCCGCTCGGGGGAAGCCGTTGGCACGGGACGTGACCCTACCAACGGGATGGTCGCCGACCCGCTTCGGCGCGGGCGTTGCGAGCCGTCTGCGAGGTCGAGCAGGCCGACACCACGGGAGGTGGCCGGGAGGCGCCCCGCCTAGAGTGCTCGGGGTGCGGCTGCGGATCGATCTCGCCTACGACGGCGGCGACTTCCACGGCTGGGCGACGCAGCCGGGCCTGCGCACCGTGCAGGGTGACCTCGAGGCCGCGCTGGCGACGGTACTGCGGCTCCCGGAGGTCTCGACCGTGTGCGCCGGACGCACCGACACCGGCGTGCATGCCCGGGGGCAGGTCGCGCACGTCGACGTCGGCGTGCTGCCCGATCCCGAGCGGTTCCTGCTCGCTCGCCGGCTCAACGGGGTGCTGTCGTCCGACGTGCGGGTACGCCGGGTCACCGTCGCCGCCGACGGCTTCGACGCCCGATTCTCGCCGCTGTGGCGCCACTACGCCTACCGGATCTGCGACGGCGTGCCCGACCCGCTGACCCGACGGCACGTGCTCGCCTGGCCGCGGACGCTCGACGTCGCCGCTATGAACGAGGCGAGCCGCGACCTGCTCGGTCTGCAGGACTTCGCCGCGTTCTGCAAGCGACGCGACGGCGCGACGACCGTGCGCACCCTGTTCGAGCTCGCGTGGGTCCGCGACGGCGACGTGCTCACCGGCACCGTCCGAGCCGATGCGTTCTGCCACCACATGGTGCGGTCGCTGGTCGGGGCGCTGCTGGCCGTGGGGGAGGGCCGGCGGCCCGCCTCCTGGCCGGTCGAGGTCCTCGCCGCCGCCGTCCGCGACCCCGCCGTGACCGTCGTACCCGCGCACGGGCTGACGTTGGAGGACGTCGGCTACCCGCCCGACGACGACCTCGCCGGCCGTGCCGGTCAGGCGCGCGCCAAGCGGGAGCAACCATGACTGACCACTACTTCTCGGCAGATCCATCGGCGCCGTTCACCCGCGAGCCGTTCACCTGCCAGGTCTGGGGGCAGCGGCTCGACCTGGTCAGCGGCGCGGGCGTCTACAGTCGCGGGCACCTCGACATCGGCACCGCCGTGCTGTTCCGCGAGACCGAGCCACCGGAGCCGGGGCAGGTGCTGGATCTCGGGACCGGGTACGGCGTGATCGGGCTGGGCGTCGCGGCGGCCTGGCGTGTCCGCGGCGTCCCGGCCGGTGCGGGATCGGGAGTCACCGGGGTCGAGGTCAACCAGCGGGCCGTGCTGCTGGCGAACGAGAACGCCCGGCGGCTCGGCCTGGCCGACCGGTTCGGTGCGTCGACTCCGGACCAGGTGCCCGGCGAGGCGACGTACGACGAGATCTGGTCCAACCCGCCCATCCGGATCGGCAAGCAGGCGCTGCACGACCTTCTGCTGCACTGGCTCGCTCGACTCCGTCCGGACGGCCGCGCGGTGATGGTGGTCGGCAAGAACCTCGGCGGCGACTCCCTCCAGGCCTGGTTGACCGTCCAGGGCTACCCGACCACCCGGATCGGCGGCGCCAAGGGGTTCCGGGTCCTGGAGGCGCGCGCCGGAGCGTCGTCGGCAGGCTGAGACAGCCCTGCCGGGCCGCTGAGGGACCGCCGCCTCGAGGACCAAGGGCACCGCGATGTGTGCCGGCCGCCGGTGTTCGAGGCTGCTGTCGAGGCGAACAGTGGCTTTGCACGGTAGTCGCAGAAACACGTCAGGGAGGACCCTCATGATGATCCGGTCGTGGTCGATGCTGTTGGCATCGGCCACCGTCCTGGCAGTCGCAAGTCAGCTAGGTGTCGCCCTTCCGGCAGTCGGTGCCGAACCTTCGTGGGATCCGGGGGAGGTCTTCACCGTGAGCTCCAAGGCCGCGAGCTCCTCGCTCGCAGTTGATGCGCAGAGCAACACCTGGGTCGTGTGGGAGGCACCGAATGGAGCGATCACGATTGCTGGGCGAAGGGCGGGAGGAACGTGGGGTCAGCCCAGCGAGATCGCTCAGACCAACTCGGCGATGGCCGAGCCCCAAGTGGCCGCCGACGCCGAGGGAAACCTCACCGTGGTCTGGATCACCCAACGGCACGGCTTCACCGACGGCGTCAAGGCGATGACACGCAACGTCCTCGGCGGCTGGTCCGCCCCGGTGCGGATCTCCGATGACAAGAGGGTTGCTGGATATGGAACTGATGGGAAGGGCGCCTGGGGGGCCCAGTCGCCCGATCTCGCCGTGAGCCCGAAGGGCGCGGTGGCCGTCGCATGGGAATGGGGGAGCGAGAATCGTGACAAGGCCTACCGGATCCAATCGGCCTACCGGCCGGCAGGTCATGGTTGGCGCGACGCCCGTCAGCTGACCAAGGCGAACGGTTCCGAAGCCCCCGACGTCGGGATTGCCGCCGAGGGAACGGTGACGTTGCTCTACACCCACCAGCAGCTCGGACACCCCCAGCACCTGCTCACCATGAGGCGCGTCCCGGGTGAAGGTTGGCGTGACAGGACCGTGCTGGCCACCCGAGGGTACGCCCCGAAGCTGATGGTCGACCGAGCCGGCGATGCCATGGTCGTGTACATGGCCACGCTGCGCAGGGTGATGGCCGTGTACCGGCCCGACGGCAGGCACTGGAGCAATGCTCGCCAGCTCTCGCCCGACGGTGCCCGCATCGACGGCGTGAGCGCGGCCGCGATGAACGGTAGGGGTACGGCGATGGTCGCCTGGGCCCACGATCGCGGCCGTATCGATGTGGTGCGTCGACCCCGCCAGGGACCGTGGTCGGCCTCGAAACGCGTGGTCGACGTAGCGGACCGCAACGTCTGGGAGATGGCCGTGGCCCTGAATGGCAACGGCGACGCGTTCCTCACCTGGGGTGGGTATGCCCTCTACGGCTCGTACCTGCCCAGTGGTGGCAGCTGGACCAGCCCGGTCACGCTCTCGCCCGACACCGGTGTGGATGTGCTTGACAGCATCGATGCCGAGGTCGCCCGGAACGGCGACGCCGTGGTGATGTGGGATCAAGAGGACTGGCCAGTGCAGGTCCGGGTAGGCACCACACCGTAGTTCCCACGGAGCACTCGACCACGTGCCCGCCGGCGGCTGCACAGCGCCGGCGGGCCTCACGGTGGGGACCGACCGCATAGGCGTCCGGCAGTGGTGACAACCGGGGCGACCCGCTGCGCGTCAGAGGGGTGTCGATCGGGTCACGAGACGCGATCGATGCTTGTCTGGGCCCGGCACGGCCGTTTGACTGCCCGGGGCAGACATGACGTCGGGAGGAGCACACGTGCAGCACGTCGCCGAGGAGACGGGGCGTCGCACCGGTGGACTGTCAGTGCGCTGCCAGGGCCTGGTCCATCTGTACAAGACCTTCGAAGGTCACGACGTGGTGGCGCTGCAGGGCGTCGACCTCGACGTGGCCGCCGGCGAGCGTGTGGCGTTCCTCGGGCCGAGCGGGTCGGGCAAGTCGACGCTGCTGACCCTCTTCGGCGGCATCCAGAAGCCGAGCGCCGGAAAGATCTTCCTCGGCGAGGACGAGATCTCGCGGATGAGCGAGCGCCAGCTGACCAAGGTGCGGGCCTCCCGCGTCAGCACGATGCTGCAGGGCGCCACGCGCAACCTCCTGCACTACGCCACCGCCATCCAGAACCTGCGCTTCAGCCGCTCTGCCAGCAGTGACCCCGACCGCACGCTCGGCGACGCCGAGCTGCTCCGCCGAGTCGGCCTGGACGCCAAGGGCGACCAGGTCGTCTCGTCGATGTCCGGCGGCGAGCGGCAGCGTCTGGCCCTCGCCTGCAGCGTCACCAGCGCACCGCAGCTCCTGCTCGCCGACGAGCCGACGAGCCAGCTCAGTCACGAGGACCGCGATCACATGCTCGAGCTGATCCACGGCCTCGGCAACGACTTCGGCACCACGATCCTGGTCGTGACCCACCAGCCCGAGGTCGCCGGCACGTTCCCGCGCACGGTGACCATGCGCGGGGGCCGGGTCGGGATGGAGGGGCGGGCGGGGGCCGAGTACGTCGTGGTCGGCGCCGAAGGGGTCGTCCACCTGCCGGCCCACATCGCCCGGGACTGGCCGCAGGGCACCCTCGTGCGGATCGAGCCCGAACACGACGACCGCCTGCTCCTCAGTCGCGGTGACCACGACGGCGACGAGGCGGACCCGGCATGAGTGGCGGGCACCCGATGCGCGCCGACCGCGACCCGATCGCCGGCGAGCTCGAGCTCGAGGACGTCTCCCTCAACATCGGTGGACGGTGGGTGCTCGAGCGGCTGAGCCTCGCCCTCCGACCGGGCGAGATCACCGCCCTGTCGGGCCCGTCCGGCTCCGGCAAGACCACGCTGTTGTCGATCGCCGGCGGGATCGTGAAGCCGACGACCGGACTCGCGTCGTACGGCGGACAGCACATGTGGCTGGGCGACGGCGATCCGCGCCACGAGGTCGCCTTCGTCCTCCAGGTGTACGGCCTCGTGCCGATCCTGTCCGCCCGCGAGAACGTCGCGATCGCCCTGCGCGCCCGCGGTGTACGGCCGCGCGAGGCCGACGAGCGCGCCGACGAGGAGCTCGCCCGCTTCCACATCGGCGACCTCGGGGACCGCCAGGTCGAGGAGCTCTCGGGCGGCCAGATGCAGCGGGTGGCCTGCGCCCGCGCGTTCGCGGTGTCGCCCGAGATCCTTCTGGCCGACGAGCCCACCAGTGAGCTCGACGAGGGCAACCGGGAGCACGTCATGGACCAGCTCCGGGTCGAGGCGGAGCGCGGAGCGGTCGTCGTCGTGGCCACCCACGACCCGGCGGTGGTCGAGTCGTCCGACCGCACCCTCGTCCTCGACGAGGGTCGGCTGGTGCCCGCCGACGGCTCGGCGTACGCGAGCGGGCGGTAGCCGGCGTGCTCCTCCGCGGCATCCGGGCTCACCTGCTCGCGTCCCTGGCGACGCTCGTGCTCGCGTTCGTCGTCTCGGCGGGAGCCGTCGGTGTGGTCGGCGCCTCGCGCGTCGGGCACACGCCCCGGGCGGTCGCAGCGATGCTCGGTCTGTACGGCGCGGTCGCGCTGGCCGAGCAGGCGGCCCGCGCCGTCGTCGACCGCAGACACGACATCGCGCTGGCTCGCCTGCGCGGACGGCATGGGTCCGGCCTCGTCTCGTTCGCCGCGGCGCCGCTGCTGACCGTCAGCCTGGCCGGGATCCTGACGGGCTCGGTCGCGGGCACCTGGCTGGCCGACCGGATCGCGCGTCACTGGGGGATCGCCTACTCCGTGGACACCCGCGAGGTCCTGGTCGCGGTCGGGATCCTCCTGGGCGCCTGGGTCACGATCGGAGTCGTGTCCGCGGCCGTGATCCGGCGACCGCTCGTGGAGGCGCTCTCGGTGAACCCGCGCCGCCACCCCGGCAGCGGGATCACCACCTTCCTGGAGCTCCTGGTCGTGGTCGGAGCGTGCCTCGCGGTCTACGAGGCGCATCGCAGCGAGGCCAGCTGGGTCCCGGTCATCGCGCCGGCCCTGGTCGCCCTCGCCGCCGGGCAGCTGGTGATGTGGGCCCTCACCCTGACGCCGCGCCTGGGCCGTCGCCTCGGCCCGTCACTGACCAGTCGCCGGCTCCGCCGGGACCCGGGCCCCGGGTCGGTCGTGCGGGTGCTCGTCGCGGCCGCGGTGCTGCTCGCGGTGACTCTCACCGGTGGACGGGCGGCGGCCGACTGGCGCGACGACACCGGACGGCTGCAGGCCGGCGGACCGCTCGTCGTGGCGTTCCCCGACGGAGCCCTTCGCGCGTACGCCGCAGCACACGACGCCGATCCCCAGGGCAAGTGGCTGATGGCGGCGGTGTCCGTCGACGACCTCGACCCGACCTTCCGCCGGGTCTTCGTGGACTCGTCGCGATGGGGCACCGTCGTCGGCGACTTCTTCTCCGGGACCAGCGCCGCGGGCGCGTCCGCCGACATGGCGCGTCTGGCCGACCAGGACCAGCCGCTGATCGTGCGGTCGGACGCGGTGTCGGTGGACGTCACGTCGGTCGCGGGCCCGCCCGGCACGGTCACCGTGGTCGTCCTCAGCGACGCCGGCTTCCTGCACACGGCCCGGGTCGAGGTCACCGCCCCGGGCGTGGCCACCGGGACGCTCGGACCGTGCGCCGTCGGGTGCGCGGTGGTCTCGGTGACGCTGACCGGTGGCGCCTTCGACGTCGCGGGGGTCACGGCGGGTGGGCCCAGGCTCCTCGGTCACACGTCGTACGCCGGCGGCGCCGCGCTCCACGCCCTCACTGCCGGCCGGCACTCGGTCGCCGCCCAGGCCCTGACGACGCCGGCCCTCGCGAGGTCGGCCGACGTCCGAGGAGTCGACGGGACCACCGTCCCGGTGCGCGTGCTCGGCACGGTGGACGCCGTGCCGTTCCTCGGCCGCTCCGGCGCGCTCCTGGACCTCGGCCGCGTCCTGCTGGGGGCCGTCGGCACCATCGCCGGCGCACAACCGGTCGTCGTGGCGCGCGCGGACACTCCCGCGTCGGTCCTGGCCCGGCTGCGCCAGGACGGCGGCGGCCGGACCTCGACGTACGCCGCCGTGGCGGACCGCCTCGACAGCACTCCGCAGGCCCGCGCCGACTCCCTGGCGCTGCTGCTGGCGATCGGCGTGGGTCTGGTCGCCCTCACCCACCTGTTGGCCTGGCTGGTCGGGCAGCTCGGCGGTCGGCGCGCCGAGGTGGCCGGTCTGCGCGCCGCCGGCATCCGTCCGGGCGCGGTGCGCCGGGCCTACGTGACGGAGGCGGTCGTCCTCGCCGCGCTCGTGCTGGTCGCCGCGGCCGTGGCCGCCGCCGCCACCACGATCCCGCTCCTGAAGCCGATGGAGCTGGTCGGGGGCTGGGCGAAGGCACCCGCGCTCCGGCTCGAGGTCCGGCCGGTGACCCTGGCCACGGTCGTCGTGGGGGTCGCCCTGGCCACCGCCGCGATCTGTGCCTGGGCGTTCACGCGCTTCGGCCGGGGCGCGCGCCCGGCAGCCCTGCGATCGGCCGACCGGTGAACCGCCTCGGGTGGCTCCTCGCGACGAGCCTGCGGGGCCTACGGGCCCGCTGGGTGCTGAGCATCGGCTCGCTGCTGTTGACGGTGATCGCGATCGGCTCGGCGGTGGTCGGGCCCAGCTACCAGGCCAACGCGGCGAACTCGTTCGTCATCGCCCAGCTCCGTGCGCAGCCACTGGTCAACACCGGCCTCACCTATGAGTACCGGCCGGTGGGCCGGCAGGACGTCGACCAGGCCGTCTCCACGGCGCTCGACGAGGCCTCGCGCGCGTCGGGCCCGGCGTACCGGCCGGGGCACGCGATCCTCTGGCAGCCGCTCCCGGAGACCACCCTGCCCCACTCCGAGGGTTCGAAGCTGCCGACGCTGCTGTCGGTGCCGGGGGCCTGCACCCACGTCGCCCTCCAGGGTCGATGCCCGACGAATCCCGGCGAGATCGCCGTCCTCGCCTCCGACGCCGAGATGTACGGGCTGCATCTCGGCAGCCGGCTCAACCCCTACCACGACCCCACGCCGTTCACCGTGGTCGGCATCTATCGGGCCAGGGACGACCCCGGTGACTTCGCCTTCTGGTTCGGCTCCCAGACGCTGCAGAGCGTGCCCGGCCGCCTCCTGCCCACCGCAGGCGGCACCAAGACGCCCGACCACCCGGGGCCCTGGTTCACCAGCCAGGCGACCATCGAGCTGCGCTCCGACCCCTGGTACGTCTCGGTCGACCAGATGCTCGACGTGCCACCGACGATGACCCCCGACCAGGTCAGCGCCGTGCCCGCGCGGGTCCGAGCGCTCACCAGTGCGGACCAGGACGGCACCCTGCCTCCCGGGCTCCGGATCGAGGCGGGGAACGCCGTGCCGACCGTGGTGCCCCAGCTGCTGGACCGGCGTACCATCACGCGCTCCACGGTCGAGCCGGCCGTCCTGTCACTGATCCTGGTGGCACTGGTGCTGCTCTCCCGCCTCCTGTCAGCGGCCATGACCCTGCGCCGCGGTGAGCTCGCCCTGGCGTCCCTGCGCGGGTACAACCGACGGCAGCTCTGGTTCCTGGGGATGCTGGAGCCGTTGCTGGTCCTGGCTCTGGCCACCCCGCTGGGAGTGGCGCTCGGCTCCGTCTCCGCGCGGGCGTTGGCGCGACGCTGGCTGGTGCCGGGCCTGCCGGTGCCGTTCGTCCTGGCCAGCGCCCTGGCGGTCGTGGGGGTCGTGCTGGTGACGGCACTGGTGGCGGCCGTCGTGGCCCGCGACGCCGTGAACGAGCCGCTCAGCTCCCAGATCGCCGGCGTACGCCGCCCCACGACGGCGGGCCGACTCGTGGTCGTCCTCCGGCTCGCGCTGGTGGCGTCGGCGGCCGCGGCCCTGGTGACGGCCGCCAGCCGCACCCGTCCCCAGAAGCCGGACGCGACCGACCTCGCGCTGCCGATCCTGCTGGCGGTGGCGTCCGGCCTGCTGGCCGGGCTGCTGGTGCTCGGGGTCGCCGGGTTGTGGGTGCGCTGGTCCGCGCGCCGCCGCGTCCTCGCGTCGTACGTCGCCGCCCGCACGGTACGCCGCCGACGGGAGGGGACGATGGTGATCCTTCCGGTCACGGCCGCGCTGACGGTCGCGGTGTTCGCCGTCGGGGTGTCGCTCGCGGCGTCCACCTGGCGTGCCAGCGCGGCTGCCACCCAGGTGGGGGCGCCGTTGTCGTTCGACACCCAGCTCTCCCTCAGCCGGGCGGTCGGGCTCACCCAGGAGATCGATCCCCGGGGACGGTGGCTGATGGCCGCCGGGCAGGACTTCCCGAACGCCGACGAGCTCTTCAAGGTCCCCCAACCCAGGGTCGTGGTCGACACCACCCGGCTGGCCCGGGTCGCCTCGTGGCCGGCGGGGTGGACCCCCGGCAGGTCGGCCGCCGACATCGCCCGGGAGATCGGCCCGCACCGGCCGCCGGTCCTCTTCCACGGAACCACGTTGGCCATGACCGTCGACAACCGGGTGGACGGCGAGTTCCCCCAGCTCGGCGTCTCGTTGCGGGTGCTCGACGACGACGGCAGCCTGCGCGACGTATCGGTCGGGTCGTTCCCGCAGGGGAGATCGACGCAGACCAGGAAGATCAACGGCTGCGCGACCCGCTGCCAGCTCGAGACGATCAGCTTCGGTGGGCCGGCGGCCCTGGTGGAGGCCATGCACGGCCGGGCGACCATCGAGTCGTTCACCGTCGACGACACGCCGGTGCCGGGCGTCCTCGACACCCCCTGGCGTCCGCAGGTGTCCCAGATCAACACCAGGACCGCGGTGCAGAAGGTCGCGCTCCGGAGCGGACACCAGGTCGTGACGGTCCAGGCCAACAGCCCGGAGTCCTATGCGGGCATCAGCCCGACGGACTTCCCGGCCAGGATCCCCGTGCTCTTCGGCCGTCTTGCCACCGAGCACCGCGTGCTGCCGACCGGGGTGTCCGGCGCCTTCCCGGTCTCCGCGGCCGGCGCGCCGGCGGAGTCCCTGCCCTTCCGCGGACCATCCGGCACGCTGATCGACTTCTCGGCGTTCGTCCGCAACGCCTCGCAGAGCAACAGCGACACCGTGGTCCACATCTGGGCCCGCGCCGACACCCCGCAGTCGGTCCTGAACGCGCTGAGCGCGCAGGGACTGTCCAACCCGACCACCGAGACCGCCACCAAGCAGGTGCTCGACCAGGACGCCTTCGCGCTCGCGTTGCGGTTGTACGTCGTGGTCACGGTGCTGGTGATCCTGCTCGCGCTGGCCGGCCTGGCCGCCAACCTCGCCGTCCAGCTGCCCGCAAGGCGTCGTGATGCCGCGTCGTTGCGCGTGGTCGGGGTGAAGCGCCGGTCGGTGATGGTCGGCGTGGTGGCCGAGTTCGTGGTGGTGCTCGGCGCGGCAGCGCTCGCCGGCGTGGCCGCCGGAGGCGTCGCCCAGTACGTCGTGGTGCGCTCGGTGACGCTCGGGTTCGTCGACTCGTCGTTCGTGCCGCGCGTCGTCCCGTCGTTCGACGTCGGATCGGCGGTGGCCCTCAGCGCGGTCGTGCTCCTCGTGCTCCTGGTCGCCTCCTCGGCCTTCGCGTTCCTCACCGTCCGCGGAGCGCGCACCTCGTCGCTGCGCGAGAACGCCCGCTGACCGCACAGGCTCGGTCGGCGGCGCGTGGAAACCCGGGTGCGCGGTGTACCGACGTCACGGAGAATGACCCCTCGTGGGTCACGTGGACGTCGCCGGGGTGCACTTCGAGCTGCCCGACGGACGGGTGCTGCTCGACGACGCGTCGTTCCGGGTCGGCGACGGCGCCAAGGTGGCCCTGGTCGGCGCCAACGGAGCCGGCAAGACGACGCTGCTGCGGATCATCACCGGCGACCTCGTGCCCCAGGCCGGCGTGATCACCCGCACCGGTGGCCTCGGGGTGATGCGGCAGATGGTCGGAGTCGGGCTCGGTGACGACCCGACCGTCGCCGACCTGCTGCTGTTGGTCTCGCCCGCCCGCGTCCAGGAGGCGACCGCGGCGGTCGAGCGCTGCGAGCTCGCGCTGATGGAGACCGACGACGAGAAGACCCAGATGCGCTACGCGGAGGCGCTGGCGGAGTACGCCGACGCCGGTGGCTACGACCTCGAGGTCATCTGGGACATCTGCACCGTGCGCGGCCTCGGCGTCCCCTACGACCGCGCGAAGTACCGCGCGCTGCGCACCCTGTCCGGCGGCGAGCAGAAGCGGCTGGTGCTGGAGTACCTGCTGGCCGGACCCGACGAGGTGCTGCTGCTCGACGAGCCGGACAACTTCCTCGACGTGCCCGGCAAGGTCTGGCTCGAGGGCCGCATCCGCGAGTCCGACAAGACGATCCTGTTCATCAGCCACGACCGGGAGCTGCTCGCCAACACCGCGACCCGGATCGTGAGCGTCGAGCTCGGCTCCTTCGGCGGCGGCAACCTGGTGTGGACCCATCCCGGCGGGTTCGCGTCGTACCACGAGGCGAGGCGCGACCGGTTCGCCCGGCTCGAGGAGATGCGCCGGCGCTGGGACGAGGAGCACGCCAAGATCAAGGCGCTGGTGCTCCGGCTGAAGATCAAGGCCGAGTACAACGACGGCATGGCCTCGCAGTACAAGGCCGCCCAGACCCGGCTCCGCAAGTTCGAGGAGGCCGGCCCGCCGATCGAGCAGCCGCGCGAGGAGCAGGTCTCGATGCGGCTCAAGGGCGGCCGCACCGGCAAGCGCGCCGTGGTCTGCGAGAACCTCGAGCTGACCGGTCTGATGCACCCGTTCGACCTGGAGGTCTGGTACGGCGAGCGGGTCGCCGTCCTGGGCAGCAACGGCTCGGGCAAGTCCCACTTCCTCCGGCTGCTCGCCGCCGGAGGGTCCGACCCCGACGTCGAGCACCGGCCCGTTGCGTCGTCGGTCGACCCCGCCGAGACCATCGAGCCGGTCCGTCACACCGGCAAGGCCAAGCTCGGCGCGCGGGTGCGCCCGGGCTGGTTCGTGCAGACCCACGAGCACCCCGAGCTGGTCGGCCGCACCCTCCTGGAGATCCTGCACCGTGGTGACGGCCACCCCGACGGCCGTACCGGCATGGGCCGCGAGGCCGCCGCGCGCGTGCTGGACCGCTACGAGCTCGCCCACGCCTCCGAGCAGCGCTTCGAGTCACTCTCGGGCGGTCAACAGGCGAGGTTCCAGATCCTGCTGCTCGAGCTCTCGGGCGCGACCCTGCTGCTGCTGGACGAGCCCACCGACAACCTCGACGTCCAGTCGGCCGAGGCCCTCGAGGAGGGCCTCGAGGCATTCGAGGGCACGGTCGTCGCGGTCACCCACGATCGCTGGTTCGCCCGTGGCTTCGACCGGTTCCTGGTCTACGGCGCCGACGGTGACGTCTACGAGTCCGACGGTCCCGTCTGGGACGAGACGCGGGTCCGTCGTACCCGCTGATCCGGGTCGACCCGGGGTGGAACGGGACCCGGGGGCGTCACCGGCGCTGGACGCCTCCCCGGGTCCCGAGTTCAGGAGTTCTGGGTGACGGCGTCGGAGTCCAGCGTGACCTGCACGGTGTGGGTGTCGCCGCTGCGCTCGTAGGTGACCGTCACCGTGTCGCCGGGGCGGTAGGACCGGACCATCGCGACCAGGGAGTCCGAGGAGGTGATCAGGTGGTCGTCGATCTTGGTGATCACGTCGCCGGACCTCAGGCCTGCGGCGGCCGCCGCCGAGCCCGTGTTGACCTGGCTGATCTTCGCGCCGTCGGTGATCTGGGCGCCGGCCCCGGACGCGGCGTTCTCGACACCGATGCCGAGGCGGGCGTGGGTGGGCGTCTCGCCCTTGATCATCTGCTGCACGATCGGCAGCACCTCGTCGATCGGGATCGCGAAGCCGAGGCCGATCGAGCCGGGCTCACCGCCCGCGGACTGGTCGGTGGCCGTCTGGATGGCGGCGTCGATGCCGACGACCTCACCGCTCAGGTTGACCAGCGGGCCACCGGAGTTGCCCGGGTTGATCGCGGCGTCGGTCTGGATCGCGGGGTACACCGTGGCGTTGCCCTGGCTGACCTGCCCGACGTTCACCGGACGGTTCAGGGCGCTGACGATGCCGCTGGTGACGGTGGCGTCGAGGCCGAACGGCGAGCCGATGGCGACGACGCCCTGGCCGACCTGGAGGCTCGACGAGTGGCCCAGCGTCGCCGGCGTGAGGCCGTTGACTCCCTGCGCCTGGATCACGGCGGTGTCGGTCAGCGGATCGGTGCCCAGCACCTTCGCCGGCGCGTGCGAGCCGTCGTTGAAGGAGACGCTCATCCTGCCGCCGTTCGCCCCCAGGGCGACCACGTGGTTGTTGGTCAGGATCTTGCCGTCCTGGCTCAAGATGATGCCCGAGCCCGATCCGACGCCGCCGGGCCCGCTCACGTCGATCATCACCACGGAGGGCAGCACACCCTGGGCGACCTTCTCGATCGATCCGGTGGCGGCCGTCTGGGCGGTCGCAGGCCCGGTCTGGGCGAGCACGGGGGACGACTGCACCTGGTCGTGCGTGGAGGTCCACGCGGCCGCACCCCCCACCCCGGCGGCACCGCCGAGGAGGAGACTGGCCGTCACGACCGTGACGGCCAGCCTCTTGCCTCGCAGCCCGTCGCGGGGACGTCGCTCCGGTGGGAGAACCGGGGCGTTGACGTCCTGGCCGAGGGTGGAACGGCCGTCCTCCGGCGGGGCTGCATGCCCGTACGGCGACCAGGTCGCGGGCGGGGAGGGCGGCTCCTGGCCCCACTCGCGTCGGTTCTCCGGTTCACCATGTCCGTACGGGTCGTCCGTCATGTCCACGACGTTGCCGCGAGAGTCTGGGAAGACCCTGAGACGCCGCTGGGGTGTTCGCAAGAAGCGGCGCGGTGATGCAGCGACAGGTGTGAGGGAGCTCAGGCCCAGCGCTCGGCGGAGGGGGTGAACTCGAGGGTGCGCTGGCCGGTGTAGATCTGCTTGGGCCGGGCGATCTTCTGCTCCTTGTCCTGCACGAGCTCGAGCCACTGGGCCAGCCAGCCCGGCGTACGCCCGATCGCGAACAGCACGGTGAACATCTCCGGCGGGAACTGCAGCGCCTCGTAGATCAGCCCGGAGTAGAAGTCGACGTTGGGGTAGAGCTTGCGCGAGACGAAGTAGTCGTCCTCGAGCGCGATCTTCTCCAGCTCCATCGCGATCTCCAGCAGCGGGTTGACCCCCGTCACCTCGAAGACGTCGTCGCAGGCCTTCTTGATGATCTTGGCCCGCGGGTCGTAGTTCTTGTAGACACGGTGGCCGAAGCCCATCAGCCGCTCGTCGCCGTTCTTCACACCCGCGATGAAGTCGGGGATGTTGTCGGCGGTCTTGATCCGCCGCAGCATCCGCAGGACGGCCTCGTTGGCACCACCGTGCAGCGGGCCGTAGAGCGCGCCGACGCCCCCGGCGACGGC
>JAICHQ010000057.1 GCA_025924815.1 Nocardioides sp. | reverse complement strand
GGACCAGGGCCGCGAACACCGTCAGCAGCGCAAGACCGCCGGCCATGTGACGGGGAGCGAGTCGTTCGCGATGGCGGAGCAGCAGGGGCAGGAGGGCAACCGTGACCGGGAGTGCCAGGCCTTCCAGCCAGTCCCAGAGCCTGACCTGCGTCGAGAGCCCCGTCCATGCCCAGCCCTCGGCGTACCCGCCCCACACCACGACTCCCACCACCGCGACGGGGACGGCTGCGGCCGCGACCAGCCACCGGGGGCGTGGCGAGGGTGCTACGTGTCCGGCGCGACGCTCAGACATCGGCGGCTACCCGGAACCCGACGTTCCCGGCGCTGCTGTCCGGCGTGTTCGCGCTGCGAGAGTCGACCCGGTAGCGCCAGCAGTAGCTCTCGTGGCACAGGTAGCTGCCACCGCGCAGGACCCGGGCCGTGCCGGACGACGGGCCGGCCGGAGCAGCCCGTGGAGATTGCCCGTAATAGTCCGCGGCGAACCAGTCCGCACACCACTCCCACACGTTCCCGGTGGTCTCGAAGAGCCCGAACCCGTTGGCCGGGAAGCTGCCCACCGGACAGGTGCCGACCCAGCCGTCGTCACCGGCATCGTGGTGGGGGAAGGTGCCCTGGAAGACGTTCATCCGGTGCTCCCCGGCGGGCTCCCGTTCGTCCCCCCAGGGGTAGTGATGCCCGTCGCCGGGTCCGCGCGCGGCGCGCTCCCACTCGGCCTCGGTCGGCAGCCGTACGCCGGCCCAGCGGCAGAACGCGGCGGCGTCGTACCAGCTCACGTGCACGACCGGGTGCGTCTGCCGGTCGGCCACCGAGGAGTGGGGGCCCTCGGGATGCCTCCAGTCAGCTCCGGGGACCTCGCGCCACCAGGGGGCCGCGGCGACGGCCCGGGTCGGCGGGAAGCCGTCGGGCAGCTGGCCGGCGAAGACGAACGACGAACCGAGCTCCTCGGCGGTGGTGCGGTAGCCCGTGGCGTCGACGAAGGCCGCGAACTCGGCAGCGGTCACGGCGTGGGTGCCCATCCGGTACGCCGCGAGGTCGACGGGGTGGGTCGGCCCCTCGCCGTCGGCGGCGTACCCGCGCGGGTCGTCGGTCCCCATCCGGAACGTCCCGCCGGGGATCCGGGCAAGGGCCGGTGCACGGCCTGTCGCCGGCGGACGGAGGTCGGGCTGCGGGTGCGGTACTGAGCCCTCCGGTCGGCCGGGCGAGCAGCACGAGGTCATGGCCGGAGTCTGCCAGGAGGAGCGGAGGCGGCCCGCGTCAGCGGGCCCGCTGTCTGGGCATGAACACCTCTTTGACCAGGAGCAGGACCGACGCCGCGGTCGGGATCGCCAGCAGGGCGCCCACCACCCCCAGCAGGGAGCCGCCGATGAGCGCGGCGATGACGGTCAGGGCACCGGGGATCTCGACCGAGCGGGCCATCACCTTCGGGTAGATGAGGTAGTTCTCGACCTGCTGGTAGGCGATGTAGAAGATCACCGCGACGATGCCGGTCTTGACGTCGGTGGCGAACGCGATCGCACAGACGACCACGGCGCCCATGGTGGCGCCGATCATCGGGATCACGTCGAGGAGCGCCACGACCATCGCCAGGGCGACCGCGTAGCTGCCGAGGCCGACGATGAACAAGAACACCAGCGTGCTCAGGCCCGCGCACAGCGCGACCACGAAGGCGCCCGACACGTAGCCGCCGATGTTGCGCAGGATCCGGTCACCGAGCAGCGCGACCCGGTCGCGACGCGAGGCGGGGGCCAGCGAGTAGGCCGCCTGCTTCAGCGAGGGCAGCGAGGCCAGGAAGTACAGCGTGAGCACCACCACGACGAAGGCGTTGAGCAGGATCCCGAGGATCGCCAGGCCGACGCCGACGACGCCGCCGAACGCCTTCTGGGCCCAGCCGCCCGACTGGACGTAGTGCTCGACCTTGCTGGTGATGTCGTACTTGTCGTCGAACTTCTTGATCTGGCCGTTCTTCTGCAGCTGGTCGAACCACCCGGGCAGGTTGTCACCGATCGCGGACACCTGGTGGCTGATGATCGGCACCAGGATCACGAGGAACCCGGCGAAGACCAGCAGCACGCCGCAGATCACGCACAGCACGGCCCACGGGCGTCGGAGCCCGCGCCGCATCAGGAACTCGACCGCCGGATTGAGGCCCACGGCCAGGAACAGCGCCACGACGACGAGCACCAGCACGCCACGGATCGAGACGATCATCAGCGCGATCCAGATCGCGGTCAGGGCACCCAGACCGCCGAACAGGCCCCAGACGAACGGGCCGCGACTCAGGGGCCGCCCCGGCTCACCGAGGTCGTCGGCGGGCTGCTCGCTGTCGTGCAGGAACCGGACGGCATCGGCGCGCTCGTCCACGGGCGGCGCCTGGTCCGTGTCGACCCCGCCCTCCCGGTCGCCGGGATCGTCGGCGGCGTCGCCCGCTGCGTCGACGCCGTCCCCTGCCCGGTCTGCATCACCGGAGGCGTCGGGCGGCCCGGAGGTGTCGGTCATGGGGCGATTATGGAGGTCGGCCGCCCGCGGGCGGCGTACCCGACCTCCCCGCGTGGCTTCGCGTCGGTCAGGACTTCTCGTCGTCTCCGAACCCGGCCATCATCTCCCGCAGTGACCCTAGCTGTGCGGAGATGGCCTCGCGGCGCTTGGTCATCCGGTCCACCTCGGCCTTGAGCGCGGCGAGGTTGCGCTCGTGCTCGGCATGCCCGGCCGTGGTGACGGCGTCGGCCTGGGTCCGTGCAGAGGCGACGATCTGCTCGGCCTCCCGCCGGGCCCGGGCCAGCAGTGCCTCGGACTCGGTCTGCGCCTGCTGACGGTGGGTGTTGGCCTGTGCGGTCGCCTCCCGGGCGCGGGCCTCCGCGGCGTTCGCCCGCTGCTCGGCCTCCTGGACGAGCCGGTTCGTCTCGGCCGTGGCGCTGGCGTGGTGGTCGCCGGCCTCCTTCGCCAGTCGCTCCTTCTCCACCGCCAAAGTGCGCCGCGCCTCCTGGACCTCGCGGTCGGCCGTGGCCCGTGCCTGCTCCGCCTCTCGGGTGGCGGCGACCTTCAGCTCCTTGGTCTCCTGGGCGGCGGCCAGCCGGATCTGGTCGCTCTCGCGCTGGGCGGAGGCGCGCAGGTCCTCGGCCTCGGCGACGGCCAGCGCGCGCTCCTGCTCGGCGTCCCCGGTCACCCGGGCGCGCATCTCGTCGAGCTCCTTGAGCTGGACGATCCGCATGTCGTCGGCTTCGCGGGTCGCCTCGGCGCGGATGCTCGCCGCGTCGCGGGTGGCCTGGGCGCGGATCTCCTCGGCGTCTCGCTGCCCCGCCTCGCGGATCTCCGCGGCCTCCTCCTCGGCCAGGCGGAGCATCGCGCTCGCGCGACCGCCCAGACCGGCGTACGACGGGTTGTCGTTCTCGGCGAGCTCGTCGCGGGCGCTGCGCAGCTGACCCTCCAGCTCCTGCACCCGCCGCTCGGTCTGGGCCAGGGCCGAGCCGATCCCGGACCTCTCCTGCGCGAGGCGCTGGAGGTGGGCGTCGACCGCGGCCTTGTCGTAGCCGCCGCGCCGCACGGTCGCGAACCCCGGCGCGTCCGGGGCGGAGGGCGGCATCGTCGGCGCAGGCCGGGCCGGCGCGCTCGCGGCGGCCGGTGGCACCGGCCGCGTCGGCGCGGGGTCCGCCGGAGCGGCGCCGGTGGAGGCCGGCGAGGTGGTCGACTTGGGCGCCCGGACCGGCTCGTCCTTCTGGGTCTTCATCACGCGCGTGGGCTGGTCGTCGTCGGAGGCGTTCGGGCTCTCCTCCGGCTCGTCGAAGATGGACAGGCCCTGGTTGCTCATGCTGTGGCTACCTCCCGGAGACTCGACGTGTGTGTCCAGTGTGGCCGATGCGCCGAAACGACCTCCACCCGCGTGCTGGGTGGGCTCGCACGGCGCTGCGCCGGACCCGACGGGACGGCACGACCGGAGTCAGACGCCGCGGAACGCGTTGATGGCGGCCAGGTGGCGGGAGCGCATCGCCTCGTCACGCACCCCGAGGCCCTCCTCCGGCGCGAGGCAGAGCACGCCGACCTTGCCCTGGTGGAGGTTGTGGTGGACGTCGAGTGCGGCCTGGCCGACCTCCTCCAGTGGATAGCTGCGCGAGAGGGTGGGATGGATCATCCCCTTGGCGATCAGCCGGTTGGCCTCCCACGACTCGCGGTAGTTGGCGAAGTGCGAGCCGATGATCCGCTTGAGGTTCATCCAGAGGTAGCGGTTGTCGTACTCGTGCAGGTAGCCGCTGGTCGAGGCGCAGGTCACGATCGTGCCGCCCTTGCGCGCGGCGTACACGCTGGCACCGAAGGTCTCGCGGCCCGGGTGCACGAAGACGATGTCGACGTCCTCCCCGCCGGTGAGCTCGCGGATCCGGCCGCCGAACCGCCGCCACTCCGCGGGGTCCTGGGTGTGGTCGTCCTTCCAGAAGGCGAACCCCTCGGCACGGCGGTCGATGACGAGCTCGGCGCCCATCCGGCGGCAGATCTCGGCCTTCTCCTCGCTGGAGACGACGCAGACCGGCACGGCGCCGCCGTTGAGCGCGTACTGCGTGGCGAACCCGCCGAGGCCGCCGCTGGCGCCCCAGATGAGCACGTTGTCGCCCTGCTTCATGCCGGCGCCGTTGCGGCTCACGAGCTGGCGGTACGCCGTGCTGTTGACCAGGCCCGGCGAGGCGGCCTCCTCCCAGGTGAGGTGCGCCGGCTTCGGCATCAGCTGGTTGGACTTCACCAGCGCGATCTCGGCCAGGCCGCCGAAGTTGGTCTCGAAGCCCCAGATCCGCTGCTCGGGATCCATCATCGTGTCGTTGTGGCCGTCCGGGCCCTCGAGCTCGACCGACAGGCAGTGGGCCACGACCTCGTCGCCGGGCTTCCACGCGTGTACGCCGACCCCCGTGCGGAGCACGACGCCGGCCAGGTCGGAGCCGACGACGTGGTAGGGCAGGTCGTGCCGCTTGGTCAGCGGGCTCACCTTCCCGTAGCGCTCGAGGAACCCGAAGGTCGACAGCGGCTCGAAGATCGAGGTCCAGACGGTGTTGTAGTTGATGGCGCTGGCCATCACCGCGACCAGGGCCTCGCCCGGACCGAGCTCGGGCAGCGGGACGTCGTCGATGTGCAGCGACCTGCGCGGGTCCTTGTCGCGGGAGTCCATGCCCTCGAAGAGGTCGACCTCGTCGCGGTGCACGGTCGCGCCCCGGTACGTCGAGGGCAGCTCCAACGCCGCGAAGTCCTCGGCGGTCGCGGTGCCGGAGGTGATGGCCTCGAGGATCTGCTGCAACGGTCGTCTCCTGAGTCGGGGGCGAGGGTGCTCGGAACCCTAGTGAATTGTGCAGAGGCCGTGGAGGTTCTGTGACGGATGGCTCATGGGGCTCGAGCAAACGGCACCATGACAGTCATGCATGCCCAGCTCCTCCGGTCGCGACCGGCGTTCGTCCTCGCCGTCGGTCTCGCCACGACGTTCGAGGTGTTCCTCGTGCTCTGCACGCAGAGCAAGGCGATCATGGACGTGACGCCCTGGCAGGACGACCCGTTCCACGCCTGGATCTCGCTGGTCGTCTTCGCGCTCCCGATGCTCCTCGTGGTGACCGCGCTGCGAGCGGTCGGGCCGTGGCTGCCCTGGGGGCGCTCGAGCGACGCGGGCCGGCAACGTGACCTGGTGAAGGCCGGGCTGGTGCTCACGGCGTTCGTCGCGGCCACCGCGCTCGACTGCTGGCTCGCCGCCGCGCTGGGCGAGCACCGGTCGCTGTGGGACCGGCGTACGACGTTGCTCCTGGTCGCGCTCGCGGTCATGACCGCGGCCCTGCCGGTGGTCGCCTGGCTCGGAGTGCGCGACCTGGCCCGGCTCCCGCGCGAGCGCGACGCCGACTGGGTCGGCGACGTCCTGCCGGCTCGGCTCGCCGCCTGGGTACGCCGCCACGACAGCGCCGTGTTCCTCTCGGCCAGCGCCGTGGCCGCGGGCGCCATCATCGGGGCGCTCGCGCACCGCGAGCGCTGGTCCGACCCGGTGCTGACCGGCTGGGCCCTGGCCGTCGAGCTCACCTGCTACTACGCGTTCTGCGTGCTGACCAACGCCGTGCTCGGGTTCGTCGACCGTCCCGCGCGCGACCGCCGGACCGAGCGTGCGGTCGTGCTGGGCAGCCTGGTCCTCCAGGCAGCCGTCGCGATGCACGGACAGCTCGAGCCGGTGCTCGGCTTCGGCTCGCCCGACGGCGTCGGGCGCCTCGTGCAGGTGACCGTGGGGCCGGGGCTCCTGGCGTTCGTGGCCGCGCTCGTGGTGCTCCGGTTCAGACCGGCAGGGCGTGCTCGACCAGCTCGATGAGGACGCCGCCGGTGTCCTTGGGGTGGACGAAGTTCACCAGCGACCCGGCCGTCCCCGCCTTCGCCACGTCGTACAGCAGGCGCAGGCCGCGGCCGCGCAGCACCTCGGCGACCTGTTCGACGTCCGCGACGCGGTAGGCGAGCTGCTGGATGCCGGGGCCCTTGCGATCGAGGAAGGTCGCGATCGTGGAGGCGGGGTCGAGCGGCGCCAGCAGCTGGATCATCGCGCCCGACGGGTCGCCGGCGGGGCCGACCCGGACCATCGCCTCGCGCACACCCTGGTCCTCGTTGGTCTCCTCGTGGACCGTCTCCATGCCGAAGGTGTCGCGGTAGAAGGCGATCGCCTCGTCGAGGTCCGCGACGGCGATGCCGACGTGGTCGATCGCCAGGAAGAGGTGCTCGGGGATGTCCGGGGTCATGGAGCCATCGTCGTACGACGTCGCCGGGTCCGGCGTGTGAGGTTTTCCTCAGCAGGCCGAACCCCGGCGGCTCGCGGGGTCGCCGTACTGCTCGGTATCGTCGAGGGAGAACGTCCGTCTGCTGGTGGGAGGCACCGCTCATGTCCGGAAACGTCATCGTCGCCGGGGTTCGTACGCCGATCGGCCGGCTGCTCGGCGGCCTGAAGTCGCTGTCCGCGGCGGAGCTGGGCGGGGTCGCCATCAAGGGCGCCCTGGAGAAGGCCGGCGTCTCCCCAGACCGGGTCGACTACCTGATCATGGGCCAGGTCATCCTGGCCGGAGCCGGGCAGAACCCCGCCCGCACCGCGGGCATCCACGCCGGCCTGCCGCTGTCCGTGCCGTCGATCACGATCAACAAGGTCTGCCTCTCCGGGCTCAACGCCATCGCGACGGCCGACCAGCTGATCCGCGCGGGTGAGGCCGAGATCATCGTGGCCGGTGGCATGGAGTCGATGACCAATGCGCCACACCTGCTGCCGAAGTCGCGCGAGGGCTACAAGTACGGCGACGTCACGCTGCTCGACTCGATGGCCTACGACGCCCTCTGGGACCAGGCGACCGCTCAGGCGATGGGAGCGCTGACCGAGGACTACAACGCGGCCCACACCGCGCTGACCCGTGAGGAGCAGGACGCGTTCGCCGCGGCCTCGCACCAGAAGGCCGCTGCGGCCTGGAAGAACGGCATCTTCGACGACGAGGTCGTGCCGGTCTCGATCCCGCAGCGCAAGGGTGACCCGATCGTGGTCTCGCAGGACGAGGGCATCCGTGGCGACACGACGGTCGAGTCGCTGTCAGCCCTGCGCCCGGCGTTCCGCAAGGACGGCACGATCACCGCCGGTTCGGCGTCGCAGATCTCCGACGGCGCGGCGGCGGTCGTGGTGATGAGCAAGGCCAAGGCCGAGGAGCTCGGGCTGGAGTGGCTGGCCGAGATCGGCGCGCACGGCATGGTCGCCGGGCCGGACTCGACCCTGCAGATGCAGCCTGCGAACGCGACGCAGAAGGCCTGCGACAAGGAGGGCATCAGCCCCACCGACCTCGACCTGTTCGAGTTCAACGAGGCGTTCGCTGCGGTCGGCATCGACTCCACGCGGGCGCTGGGGCTCGACGAGTCCAAGGTCAACGTCAACGGCGGCGCGATCGCCCTGGGTCACCCGGTCGGCATGTCCGGCACCCGGATCGCGCTGCACCTCGCCCTGGAGCTGAAGCGCCGCGGTGGCGGGTCCGGTGTGGCGGCGCTCTGCGGCGGCGGCGGGCAGGGTGACGCGCTGATTCTCCACGTGCCGGCGTAGCTCGGTGGTAGAGGAGCCAGCGCCGGCGAGCATCTCCAGACCCCGTCGCGACACGGGCGATGTCGGCCGGCTGGTCGGCCGCGCCCGTGACGGGGACCCGCGTGCGGTCGCCCGGCTGATCTCGCTGGTCGAGGACGAGTCGCCGCTGTTGCGCGAGGTGACGGCGGCACTCGCGCCGTACACCGGTCACGCGAGCATCGTCGGCATCACCGGGTCGCCGGGCGTGGGCAAGTCGACGTCCACGTCGGCCCTGGTCGGTGAGCTGCGGAAGGCCGGCCGTCGGGTCGGGGTCCTGGCGGTCGACCCGTCGTCGCCCTTCTCCGGCGGGGCCCTGCTCGGCGACCGGGTGCGGATGCAGGACCATGCGCTCGACCGTGACGTCTACATCCGGTCGATGGCCTCGCGCGGCCACCTCGGCGGCCTGGCGTGGAGCACGCCGCAGGCGATCCGGGTGCTCGACGCCGCCGGCTGCGACGTGGTCCTGATCGAGACGGTGGGGGTCGGACAGAGCGAGGTGGAGATCGCCGGGCTGGCCGACACGACCCTGGTCCTGATCGCCCCCGGGATGGGCGACGGCATCCAGGCCGCGAAGGCCGGCATCCTCGAGATCGGGGACGTCTACGTGATCAACAAGGCCGACCGCGACGGTGCGGACACGCTTCGCCGCGAGCTTCGCTCGATGCTGGCGCTGGCCGACCGCCCCGAGGGTGGCTGGCGGCCCCCGATCGTGAAGACGATCGCCTCGAAGAGCGAGGGGCTCGACGAGGTGGTGGCCGAGATCGATCGCCACCAGGGCTGGCTGGTCTCGAGCGGCGAGCTGGAGGCCCGTCGTACCCGTCGTGCCCGCGGCGAGGTCGAGTCGATCGCCCTGACCGCGCTGCGAGCGCGGTGGGGCGACGTGCACGGCCGCTCCGAGCTCGACGACCTCGCCCGGCAGGTCGCGGCGGGGGAGTCCGACCCGTACGCCGCCGCGGAGACCCTGCTCGCCGAGCTCTGACGCGCGGCACCTCCTTGTTCTGCCGGGCGGGCCACCCGGTCTAGGCTGCGCCGCATGCGGCCGCTGCCCTTCGACCCGATCGACGAGGCCGCCCGCCAGTGGGGCAAGCGATGGGACCGCGTGTCGGCCATGCACGCGGTCACCTCGCTGATGCGGGTGCAGCAGCTCGTGCTCGGGCGGCTCGACGGCATCCTCAAGCCCCACGGCCTCACCTTCGCGCGCTACGAGGCGCTGGTCCTGCTCTGCTTCTCCTCCCGGGGATCGCTGCCGCTGGGGAGGATGGGGGAGCGGCTGCAGGTGCACCCGACGTCGATCACCTCGATCGTGCAGCGGCTCGAGGCCGACGGCCTCGTCACGCGGCGTCCGCATCCGGAGGACGGCCGGGCGGTCCTGGCCGAGATCACCGACGCGGGCCGGGCCCTGGCGGAGGTGGCGACCTCCGACCTCGTCGACGCCGACTTCGCGCTGGGCTCGCTCTCCGACGACGACCTCATCCGGCTGTCGGAGCTGCTCCGGCCCGTACGCCGTGCCGCCGGTGACTTCGAGTGACCGGCACGTGACCGACGCCGACGCCGTACGCCGGGTGGGCCTCGCCCTGCCCCGTGCCTACGAGGCGGAGGTACGCGGCCGGTCGAAGCTGAGGGTGAAGCAGATCGTCTTCGTCGCCCTCTCGCGCGACGAGCGAGACATGGGCTTCGGCTTCCCGCGGGCCGAGCGCGACGGCCTGGTCGCCTCCGACCCCGACACCTTCTACCTGCCGGGGCAGGCGGACCTGCGCTACCAGTGGGTCTGCGCTCACCTCGACCTGCTCGACGACGACGAGATGCGCGAGCTGGTCGTCGACGCCTGGCGGATGTGCACGCCGCAGATGCTCCACGACCTCCCGGACCTGCCGCCTCCGACCGCCCGGGCATGGGACCTGATCGAGCAGCAGCGGTGGCACGACGTCCGCCCGATGTTGCACCCCTGTCTCCGTTTCGACGACGGTGACCTGTCGCTCCGCGGCCGCAACCAGGTGCTCGACCACCTCCGCGGCCGCCCCACGCCGAAGCCACCGACCGGGACCGAGATCCGGGACGGACAGGTCTATCGCTGGCGGCGATAGGTCGGCCGCGGAGTCCGCTGTCGTCCTGCTGCAACAGTGACGGTGTCGTCGACGTCCATGCTGGTGTGGAAGCGGGTGGTGAGGTGGTGACCGCAGACCACGAGCGCGTCACCCGCCTCCTCGAGGAGCGTGCGGACTGGCTCGTGGCCTGCGCCTACCTGTTGACCAAGGACCGTGAGCATGCTCGAGACCTCGCTCAGGACGCCATGGTCCAGGCGTGGCGCGCGCGTGAGCGGGTGGATGCCGCCGACGCGCCCGATCGGTACCTGCTGCGGATCATGCTGAACCTGTACCGGTCCGAGCTCCGGCGTTCGCGGCTTCGTCTGGTGCCCCTGGTCGAGGACCGGGAGGACGTCCACGAGTCGCGGATCTCGGCCGGAGGCCTGCACGACATCGAGGCGGCGATCCGTCAGCTGTCGCCGCGGCAGCGGGCAGTGATCGTGCTGCGCTACTGGGCCGACTACGACGACGTCGAGATCGCCGACGTGCTGGGGTGTCGCCGGGCCACAGTCCGGAGCCTGGCCGCGCGTGGTCTCGCCGTCATCCGGCAGAGGGTGGGAGACGACCGATGACCGACCCCGAGGAGCGGATCCGACTGAGCCTGGCCCGGACGGCGGAGCGAGCGCCGAAGGGTGAGCTCGACCTCGACCGCCTCGATCTCCGCGAGTCCAGCGGGCCGGGCACGCACCGACGGCGTCTCCCCGTCCTGCTCTCGGCGGCGTGCGTCGTCGTAGTGATCGCAGTGGCGTTCGCGGTGCTCGGCAGCCACCTCCACGAGACGAGCGCCCCGGCGCCGTACGCGGATCCCACCTCCGCCATCCCGCCGAACCCGTCCACCCATCCGGACTTCGCCCTCTGCGACGCGCTGTCGACGACCGCCGGCCGTGACGGCGTGCTCCTGCGCGCGGTCACCGTCTCGGCCGCTCGCACGGCCGACTGGCTGGAGACGTCGTTCTCGACGTACCCCGGGCTGGACCCGACGGCGGAGACGACCATCTGCGTGTTCGAGACGGACCCCCAGCCCGTGCCGGGTCCGGCGACGGACGCCGACGGCGTCCGGGTGCTGGCCCAGTCCACGAGCCGGTGGGCCGTCGAGGGCATGGGGCCGGTCGACTCGTTGTTCGCCGGACTCGACGTGCTGGCCGCCGAGCAGCAGGCGCGCCTCAACAGCCGACCCATGGACGGTTTCTTCCCCGGGACACCGCCGGGCAAGCCGTGCCTGGGTGCCCAACGGGCCAGCCTGACGACGTCCGCGCACCACGGGACGCCGATGCGGCTCCCCGACAGCGTGCTCGCACATGCGGGCAACCTCGAGGGGTGGATGTGCGACGACATCCCGGTGATCACGGCACCGGGGATCAAGATCACCTTCGAGTCGGGCTACAAGACGCGCAGTCGCGCGCAGCTCGAGAAGGACGCCTACGACAGCGACCACCCGTCCCCGTCCGAATCCCGGTGGCCCTCCCGGTCCTCGACGTTCGTCGCGACGGCTCTGGGCTCGCCGGTGCTCGTGTCCCAGCCGACCCAGCGGACGCTCGGCGAGGTCATGTACGTCCACGACGGGACGCTCATGCGGGTCCTCGGGGACGGCACGGTCCCCACAGCGCAGTTGCTCGCGGTCGTGCAGACCTCCACTCCGCTGGGAGACCGGACGGTCCCCTAGGTGGTACGGCGTTCGCGGTAGCGGCGGTTAGGCGAAATTAGTAGGACGTCCTACTATTTGGGTATGGGTGACGTGGTCCCGACCGGCTCGACCAGCGAGAGCAACGAGAGCAACGACGCGCGCTCGCGCTGGCAGGAGCGCTACCAGCGCTCGCGGGTGCGGGACGCCGACTTCACCACGCTGTCGGGGATGACCGTGCAGCCGGCGTACGGTCCGCCGGACGGCAGCGCCGCGGAGTGGCCGGGAGAGTTCCCGTTCACCCGTGGGCTCTACCCGACCGGCTACCGCGGACGCACATGGACGATCCGCCAGTTCGCCGGGTTCGGCAACGCCCGACAGACCAACGAGCGCTACCGGATGATCCTGGGGCGCGGCGGCGGTGGCCTGAGCGTTGCGTTCGACATGCCGACCCTGATGGGTCGCGACTCCGACGATCCCAAGAGCCTGGGCGAGGTGGGGCACTGCGGCGTGGCGATCGACTCCGTCGCCGACATGGAGACCCTCTTCGACGGCATCGACCTCGGCTCGGTCACCACGTCGATGACCATCAGCGGCCCGGCCGTGCCGGTCTTCTGCATGATGCTCGTCGCCGCCGAGCGTGCCGGCGTCGACACCGGTACGCTCAACGGCACCCTCCAGACCGACATCTTCAAGGAGTACATCGCGCAGAAGGAGTGGCTGTTCGGGCCCGAGCCCCCACTGCGCCAGATCGGCGACCTGATGGAGTACTGCGCGGAGCGGATCCCGGCGTACAAGCCCCTCTCTGTCTCCGGCTACCACATCCGTGAGGCCGGATCGACGGCCGCGCAGGAGCTCGCGTACACGCTCGCCGACGGCTTCGGGTACGTCGAGCTGGGGCTCAGCAGGGGCCTCGACGTCGACGTCTTCGCTCCAGGGCTGTCGTTCTTCTTCGACGCCCACGTCGACTTCTTCGAGGAGATCGCGAAGTTCCGCGCTGCGCGGCGCATCTGGGCGCGCTGGATGCGCGATGTGTACGGCGCGCGGTCGGAGAAGGCGCAGTGGCTGCGGTTCCACACCCAGACCGCCGGTGTGTCGCTCACCGCGCAGCAGCCCTACAACAACGTCGTACGCACCGGGATCGAGGCGCTCTCCGCCGTTCTGGGCGGCACCAACTCCCTGCACACCAATGCCCTCGACGAGACCCTCGCGCTGCCCAGCGAGCAGGCGGCCGAGATCGCGCTGCGCACCCAGCAGGTGATCATGGAGGAGACCGGCGTCGTCAACGTCGCAGACCCGCTCGGAGGGTCGTGGTACGTAGAGGCGCTCACCGAGCAGATCGAGGCCGAGGCTGACGCGATCTTCGACCGGATCCTGGCCATGGGCGGCTCATCCCTGACCCACGGCGACGTCGAGGGTCTCGCGGCTGCGACCGCCGCCGGCGACAGTCCGGTGACCAAGGGTCTGCTGCGTGGCATCGAGGACGGCTGGTTCATGTCCGAGATCGCCGAGGCCGCGTTCCAGTACCAGACCGCCCTGGAGAAGGGCGAGAAGAAGATCGTCGGCGTCAACGTCCACACCGAGTCCATCACCCACGACCTGGAGATCCTGCGCGTCTCGCACGACGTCGAGGTCGAGCAGGTGCGGGCGCTCGCCGAACGGCGTACGTCGCGCGACGACGCAGCGGCGAGGGCGGCCGTCCAGCGCATGGTCGAGGTCGGGCGCACCGACGGCAACATGATCGAGCCGATGCTCGAGGCCTGCCGGGCCGAGGCGACGCTGGGCGAGATCTGCGACGCGCTCCGCGCCGAGTGGGGCGAGTACCGGGAGCCCGCGCGCTTCTGAGTCGACCCTAGGATTGCGCCCATGACGCAACAGCCGTTCACCCGCCCCGGCGCCGTCGACCTGTCGGGGCTCACCAGACCAGCGCCGGGCGACGGGCAGACCGCCGGCCCCGACGGGGGACGCGGTGCCCCGGCGGCCGGTCGCTCGTCGTACACCCTCGAGGTCGGTGAGCAGAACTTCCAGACGCTTCTCGAGTCGTCGATCACCGCTCCCGTCGTGCTGGTCTTCTACTCGCCCAGCCGCGTGCCGGAGAGCACGGCGTACGCCGACGAGGTGTCGGCCGCCATCGAGGCGTACGACGGGCGGTTCCTGGCCGGGATGGTCGACATCGACACCCAGCCGACCATCGCCCAGACCCTGCAGATCCCGCAGGTGCCCCTGCTGATGGTGATCCTCGACGGCCGTCCGGCGGCCCAGCCGATCCCCGGCGTGCTGAAGCGGGACGAGATCGACACGCTGCTCAACCAGCTGGCCCAGGGGCTGACCGCCCAGGGCATCACCTCGCGTCACCAGCCGCTCGCGGCCGCCCACACCGGTGAGGACGGCGAGGAGGAGCAGGTCGACCCGCGCTACGCCGCGGCCCAGCAAGCGCTGGAGAACGACGACATCGAGGGAGCCGCCGCCGAGTACCAGCGGCTCGTCGACGCGAACCCGGCCGACACCGAGGCCGCGGCGGGCCTGGCGATGGCCAAGGTCCTCCAGCGCACACAGGGGGTCGACCCGACCTCCGCCCGCGAGGCTGCCGCTGCCGACCCCGACGACATCGACGCCCAGACCCTCGTCGCCGACCTCGACCTGCTCGGCGGTCACGTCGACGACGCGTTCACCCGCTTGGTCGACCTGGTCCGGCGTACGGCCGGCGACGAGCGCGACCGCGCCCGCGAGCACCTGATCGGGCTGTTCGCCGCGGTGGGGAACGACGACCCCCGCGTGCTGCGCGGGCGCCAGGGCCTGGCTTCCGCCCTGTTCTGAGACACGAGGCTTCCGTGAGCACGATCGTCTACTGCCACGCGCACCCCGACGACGAGGCGTCCCAGACCTCCGGCGCGATGGCGCGGGCCGCGGCCGAGGGACACCGCGTCGTGGTGGTGTTCGCGACGAACGGCGACCACGGAGAGGTCGCCGCGGATGCCGTCGAGGGAGAGACGGTGGCCGACCACCGCCGTCGCGAGGCCGAGGCGTCGGCGCAGGCGATCGGGCTGGCCCGGATCGCCTGGCTCGGCTACGCCGACTCCGGGATGACCGGCTGGGAGCAGAACGACGCCGAGGGGTCCTTCCACCGCGCCGACCTGGACGAGGCGGCGCGGCGACTGGCCGACGTCCTCGACGAGGAGGAGGCCGACGTGCTGGTCGGCTACGACTGGCACGGCGGCTACGGACACCCCGACCACGTGAAGGTCCATCACCTGGTGCACCGTGCCGCCCCGCTGGCCCGGCGTACGCCGCGGCTCCTGGAGTCGACGATGAACCGGACCGCCATGACCCGGCAGTTCGACGAGGGCCGGGCCGCCGGCTTCGAGATGGAGTGGAGCCCCGAGGACCCCATGGACGACGGCAACCCGCTCGGGACTCCGGAGGACGAGATCACCTGGGAGGTCGACGTGTCGGCGTACCTCGAGCACAAGCGCGGCGCGCTCGAGGCGCACCGGTCGCAGGCCAGCGACATCGACGAGTTCTTGTCGATGCCCGCCGACCTCTTCGCGCAGTTCTTCGGCTCGGAGTACTACATCGAGCCGGGTGTCCAGGGCCCGATGCGCCCCGGCTGGCCGTTCTGACCGAGCAGCCGTTCCCTGGCCTCGACAGGCTCGGCCGACGGCGTCACGCGGTGGCGTCCGTCGACCTGCCGAGCGTCGAGCGACCGGCCTCGAGCCGTGCCACCGGCACCCGGAACGGCGAGCAGGAGACGTAGTCGAGCCCGACCTCGTCGAAGAAGTGGATCGACGCCGGGTCACCGCCGTGCTCGCCGCAGATGCCCAGGTGGAGGTCCGGATTGGCCTTCCGGCCGAGACGGGCGGCGTGCCGGACCAGGCGCCCGACGCCGTCGACGTCGAGCGACTCGAACGGACTGACCTGGAAGATCCCGTGCTCGAGGTAGCGGCTGAAGAACGACGACTCGACGTCGTCGCGCGAGAAGCCCCAGGTCATCTGGGTCAGGTCGTTGGTGCCGAATGAGAAGAACTCTGCGGACCGGGCGATCTCGTGAGCGGTCACGGCGGCCCGTGGCAGCTCGATCATCGTGCCGACCTTGTGGGGCACGCTCCTGCCGCGTTCCTCCTCGACCTGCGCGGCTACCTCGGCGACCTGTCCTCGGACCAGGTCCAGCTCGGTCACCGCTGCCACCAGCGGGATCATGATCTCCGGCTGCGGGTCGCCCCCGGCGGCCAGCCGGTCGGCGGCGGCCTCGAGGATCGCGCGCACCTGCATCTTGAACAGCCCCGGGATGACGATCCCGAGGCGCACGCCGCGGAGGCCGAGCATGGGGTTCTGCTCGTGCAGCCGCTTGACGGCCTCGAGCAGCATCTGGTCGTGCTCGTCCCCCTCGTCGGCCTCGTCTTCGAGGGCGACCTTCACCGACAGCTCGGTGTAGTCGGGGAGGAACTCGTGCAGCGGCGGGTCGATCAGCCGGATCGTCACCGGAAGCCCGTCCATCGCCTCGAGGATCCCGTGGAAGTCGTCACGCTGCAGGGGCAACAGCTCCGAGAGGGCCGCCTCCTGCCCGGCCTCGTCGGTGGCGATGATGAGGTTCTCGACCAGCTGACGGCGCTCGCCCAGGAACATGTGCTCGGTGCGGCACAGGCCGATGCCCTCGGCCCCGAACCGTCGCGCCCGGGCGGCGTCCTCGGGCGTGTCGGCGTTGGCGCGCACCCGCAGCCGGCGTACGTCGTCGGCACGGGTCATCACCCGGTCGACCGCCTCGACGAGGTCCTCCTCGAGATGCTCGCCCTCCAGGTAGCGCATCACGAGCGAGTCGGTGACCGGTACGGCGCCGAGGAACACCTCGCCGGTCGTGCCGTCGATGGAGATCACGTCGCCCTCGCGGATCGGTTCTCCATCACGGACCTTCGCGCGCCGTTTCTTGGCGCTCACGTCGAGAGCCTCGACGCCACAGACACAGGTACGGCCCATGCCGCGCGCGACCACGGCCGCGTGGGAGGTCTTGCCACCCCTGCTGGTGAGGATGCCCTTCGCCGCCACCATGCCGCGCAGGTCGTCGGGGTTGGTCTCCTTGCGGACCAGGATCACGTCCTCGCCGCGCTCGGCCCACTCGACCGCGGTGTCGGAGTCGAAGACCGCCTTGCCCACCGCGGCGCCGGGGGAGGCGTTCATCCCCTTCGCGACCAGCGTGCGGTCCGCCCTCTCGTCGAACCGCGGGAACATCAGCTGCGCGAGCTGCGCCCCGGTGACCCGGCGCATTGTCTCGTCGGTGTCGATCAGGCCTTCGTCGAACATGTGCCGCCCGATCCGGAACGCCGCCTCCGGCGTCCGCTTGCCGACGCGCGTCTGCAGCATCCAGAGCTTGCCGCGCTCGACGGTGAACTCGATGTCGCACATGTCGCGGTAGTGCTTTTCGAGCGTCTCCATGATCTCGAGCAGCTGGTCATGGGACGTCCGGTCGATCTCCGCCATGTCGGCCAGCGACACGGTGTTGCGGATGCCGGCCACGACGTCCTCACCCTGGGCGTTCTGCAGGTAGTCGCCGTACACCCCCTGGTTCCCGGACGCCGGATCCCGGGTGAACGCGACGCCGGAGCCGGAGTCGTCGCCGCGGTTGCCGAAGACCATCGCCTGCACGTTGACGGCAGTTCCCATGCCGTCGGCGATGCGCTCCTGCCGGCGGTAGAGAACCGCCCGGTCGGTGTTCCACGAGTCGAAGACGGCGCGCATCGCGAGCTCCAGCTGCTCGCGCGGGTCCTGGGGGAAGTCACGGCCTGCGTGCTCCTGGATCGCCTGCTGGTAGGTCTCGACCAGGCCGCGGAGGTCGTCCACGCCGAGGTCTGTGTCGGAGGTGGTGTCCCGGTCCTTCTTCAGCTTGTCGAGGGCCTTGGCGAAGACCTCCGACTCGATGCCGAGCACCGTGGCGCCGAACATCTGGAGCAGCCGGCGGTAGGAGTCCATCGCGAAGCGCTCGTCATTGCTCTGCTGGGCCAGGCCGTGGACCGACTCGTCGTTGAGGCCGACGTTCAGCACCGTCTCCATCATGCCGGGCATGGAGACCGCAGCGCCGGAGCGGACGCTGACCAGCAGCGGGTCGCCGGGGTCGCCGAGTCGCCGTCCCATCTGCTTCTCGAGGGATTCCAGGTGGGCGTCGATCTCCTCCGCGAGGCCGTCCGGCAGGTCGCCGGCCTCCAGGTACGCGCGGCAGGCCTCGGTCGAGATCGTGAAGCCGGGAGGCACCGGAAGGCCCAGGTTGGTCATCTCCGCGAGGTTGGCTCCCTTGCCACCCAGGAGATCCTTCTGGTCCTTGTCACCCTCGGAGAACTCGTAGACGCAGGTCATGCGCCGATCCTTGCGCGTCCAGGAGTCGTTGACCACCGCGGGAGGTCACTCGTCCGGCCGACGTCCGTCGGCCGCCTCACTCATCGGCCGCCGCTCTCGACGTACGCCGGACCGCCGCCGGCGGCGAGGTTGGCCAGGGCCGACTCGATCCGTCTGGCGGTGAAGTCGGCGCAGCGCTCCCGCACCTGCTCGACGGTCGCGAACTCCGCCGCGCGGATCTCGCGGGCCTGCTTCACGATGCGTTCGGTCAGGTCCGCGTCGTGCTCCCCACCGTCGAAGACCAGGCAGACGGCGTCGTCCCAGCCGCTCCAGGGCGGGAGCCAGTCGGTGAGCAGAAGGGGCCCGGCGTCGATCTCGAGCGCCAGCTCCTCCTGCACCTCGCGGCCCACCGCGAGCTGCGGCGACTCGCCGACCTCGACGACCCCGCCAGGGAGGTCCCAGTCGTTCTTGTAGGTCAGGCGGCAGATCAGGACGCGTCCGTCGTGGTCCCTGATCAGGAGCTGACCGATCGCGCGCTTGCGGGGCAGGAACGAGTTGAGCAGGGCCCGGAAGCCCTCCGGCTCGGAGGTCGGAGGGTCGGAGACCAGCCGCGCGAGCACGACGTACGACGTGGTCTCGGCGCGGTCGCCGGTGCCGGGTTCGATCCGGCGTACGCCTTCGCGCCGGAGGCCGGAGCGGGTCGCCACCCGCAACGAGGTGGTGTTCTCCGGCTCGACCTTCGCCTCGACCCGGGAGTACCCCAGGCCGCCCTGGCCGACGTCGGTCAGGGCGTAGTCGATGAGGACCCGGACGGCTCGCGTCGCCAGGCCACGACCGCGACGGCCGCGGTAGAGCACCCAGGAGAGCTCACCGACCCCGGGGCCCCGGCGGGCGACCTCGACGCTGCCGACGATCGCGCCCTCTGCCTCGATCGCGAAGGCCACCCGGGATCGGTCATCGGCGTACGACTCACGCCAGCCTGCGATGGCCTGCCGCATCCGCTCGGTCGTGACTTCGTCCACGGGCCGGCCGAACCAGTGGGCGATCTCTTCGTCGTGCCCGGCGACCGCAGCGTCGACGTCGTCGTCACGAAAGGGCCGGAGCGTGACCACGCCGTCGGTGAGCGTGGGCTGGTCGGTCACCCTCCGACCATAGCCACGCCCTCCCCGGTGCTCACGTCGACGTCCGGGTGGGGCGCTCACCCGGCCGGCGCGACCAGTCTTGCTCCCACCGTCACCCCGAAGCGCCGAAGCCGGGTCGGGCTCAGAGCCAGCCGACCCGCGTCGCGGCAGCCACCGCCTCCAGCTGTGACCTCACCGCTAGCTTGTTGAGCACGGCGTGCACCTGTGACCGCACCGTGGCCTCGGACACCACCCAGGCCTGCGCGATACGTGGCACCGTGAGCCCGACGGAGAGCGCGCGAAGAACTTGTTGCTCGCGGGACGTCAGGCTCTCGAAGGGCGCCAGATCCCGTCTCCGCGAGGCGCGATGGGTGCGCAGCTGGCGGAGCAGGTGCTCGCGCTCGTCCGGTGCCAGCATGGTGTCGCCGCGCGCCGCGGACATGATCGCGCCCACCAGCTCGTCGAACGGAACGTTCTTGTCGATCGCGGCGCAGGCGCCCTGCTCGAGAGCGGACGCGATCCAGTCCTGGTCCGTGGTCCCGCTGAGCACGAGGACTCGCGCGCCGGACGCGACACACGGTGCGACCAGGTCGGCGCCGTCGCCGGCTGCGCCCAGATCGAGGTCCAGCAGCACCAGCGTCGGCGGGTCGGCGGCGACGAGCTCGAGCAGATCGTCACGCTCGGTGACCGGGACGACCACGGGCTCGACCCCGGCCAGGCGGAGTGAGACGCGCAGGGCGTCCGCCAGGAGGTGCTGGTCGTCGACGATCAGGACACGGGGTGCGTGGGACAGTGCGCAGGTCATCAGACGGCCTGAGTGGTCAGGTCCATGGCGCGGTTCGACATCTCCGTGACCCCGGTCAGGGGCAGAGACAGGACGAAGGTCGCTCCGATCGCGCTCGGGCTCAGGCTGAGCTCTCCGCCGTGCTGGCGGGCCAGCGCTCGCGCGACCGCGAGCCCGAGCCCCGTGCCTGGGCTGAGTGGGCCGCGGAAGCCTCTGTCGAAGACCGCGTCAGCCGAACGAGCGGGGATCCCGGGGCCGTCGTCCGCCACCGTGATGTGGACGAAGGCGCCGGTGGCATGGGCATCGACCGACACGCGTGCTCCGGGGGCATGCACGTGGGCGTTGACCAGGAGGTTCTGGACGATGGTGGCAACGTCACCCGGCGCCGCCCGCACGTGCGACGGCTGCACCCGTACGTCGATGCGCTGGCCCACGGCTCGTCGTACGTCGCTGATGGTCCGGACGACCTCGGCCACGTCGAAGTCGCCGGGGCGGATGCTGCGACGGACGAGCATGTGCTCCAGGTGGGCGAGCTCGGCGACGGTGGCGGTACGCAGCCGGTCGGCATCCGCCGGCTCGAGCTCGTCGGCGTGCAGGTCGAGGGTCTGCATGGCAGCGCGGATCCCCGCCAGCGTGCTGCGGGCGTTGTGAGTGAGCTCGGCGCGCCAGGCGTCCCGGTCCGTCACCTCGCCCCGCGCGCTCACCAGCTCGGAGCTGAGGTCCAGCGAGGCCCGGTGCTCGTCCTGCGCGGCACGGACCAGGTCGACCAGCGCCGAGGAGGCCACCAGGACCCCGACCGCCGCCGTGAGTGCCGC
>JAICHQ010000056.1 GCA_025924815.1 Nocardioides sp. | reverse complement strand
TAGGGGTCTTCGAGCTCGATCTCCTTGGCGATGCTCACACCATCATTGGTGATGGTGGGCGCGCCCCACTTCTTCTCGAGGACGACGTTGCGGCCCTTGGGGCCCAGCGTGACCTTCACCGCGTCGGCGAGTTGGTTCATTCCTCGCTCGAGCCCGCGGCGGGCCTCCTCGTTGAAAGCAATCAGCTTCGGCATGTCGCAGCGATTCCTTCTGGCTTGATACAGCTGTGGCGGCCCGGAATCGCTGCCCGCGACGGACGGCCAGTGCGGACCCGGCGGACCCTTCCCGCCGGCGCTGCTGACCTCAGCTCAACCGGTCCGATGAGGTGGCACTCTCTACCCGAGAGTGCCAGCCTCATGTTTAGCACTCGCACCACATGAGTGCAAACGGTGGCCGCGCGCGATGCGGCGTACGACGTCGGCCAGGGTGAGAGGAAGAGCCGGGCCACCGTTACGTTGTGCGGGTGACGGACCGCCGCACCCCCATCCGCCTGCCGGAGAAGGCGACGACCGACCGCGCCGCCCTCGACGCGCTGCTCGACGGCACCCGCATCGGGCACTTCGCGGTCGTCGCCGAGGACGGCACGCCGGCAGTGATCCCGACGATGGTCGTCCGGGACGGCGACCGAGTGCTGGCCCACGGGTCGACGGGGTCGCGGTGGATGCGGAGACTCGCGTCCGGGGCGCGCACGTCGCTCGGCGTCACCGCGTACGACGGGGTGGTCGTGGCGCGCAGTGCGTTCGAGTCCTCGATCCGCTACCGGTCCGCGGTGATCTTCGGCGCGTGCTCGACGGTGACCGAGGACAAGGAGCGCTTCCTCGACCTGGTCACCGAGGCGCTGATCCCCGGCCGCTCCGCCGAGGTGCGACGTCCGACCAGGGCCGAGCTCGCGGCGACCCTGGTGCTGGCCCTGCCCCTCGACGACTGGTCGTTGAAGATCTCCGCGGGGTGGCCCGAGGACGAGGACGACGACGTCGCCGGTCCTGCCTGGGCGGGCGTCGTACCGGTCCGCGAGGTGTACGACACGCCGCTGGCCGCTCCCGACCTGCGCGACGGCATCGAGGTGCCGGGATCGGTCCGCGCGCTGAGAGTGCGGTAGCTCGGTCGCGCCGGCTCGCGCGCGAACGTCGATCCGGGGCCCCGCCGGTCGTCACCGGGGTGACCGACTCCGAGGAGAGGAAGTACCGATGACCGACTACATGATCCTGTTCCCCGCCGACCGCGAGGACGAGTGGGACGGCAGGTCCGACGAGGAGCGGCAGGCCGTCTACGACAACGACTACGAGTTCGGACGGCTGCTCGAGCAACGCGGCGGGCAGATGACCGGAGGAGCCGAGCTCTCGACGTGGCAGAAGGCGCACGCGATCCGGCGTGGGCCGAACGGGACCGCGCTGGTCACCGACGGTCCGTACGCCGAGTCGGCCGAGCAGCTGTCCGGCTTCTACCTGGTCAGCATCGACGACGAGCAGGCCCTGCTCGAGGCGGCGCAGGTGCTGGTACGGGCCCACCGGGCCGTCGAGATCCGGCCGATCGAGAGCCAGGGCGACGACTGACCGCGGACGGGACCCCGGACCTGTCGATTGCGCCCCTGCTCGACCGTCATCGGTGGTGACAGACTCCATCGCACACCGAGAGGAACCCCCATGAGCAGGTACCTGGTCCTGATCCCGGCCGACGAGGCCGCGTGGGACGCGACACCGCAAGAGGAGAAGGAGCGGGTCTACCAGGCCCACGGCGACTTCGCGAAGCTCCTGGCCGACCGCGGCCACACCTTCGTCGCCGGCGCCGAGCTGGCGCCGTCGCGCGAAGCGAAGGTGGTGACCGGACCACTCGACGGGGTCACGGTCACCGACGGCCCGTACGCCGAGACCGCCGAGCAGCTGAGCGGCTTCTACCTCGTCGACACCGAGGACGTGGAGGACCTGTGCCGGTGCATCGGGCGCCTGACGGGGGCCGGCGAGAGCATCGAGGTGCGCGAGTGCCGCGGAGGTGGGATGTGAAGGCGCTGGTGCTGATGGCGGCCCGCGAGACCGACTGGACCGAGGCGACCCCCGCCGACCGGCAGGCGGTCATGGACGCGCACACCGCGTTCCACAAGGCGGTCGCCGAGCGGGCGACGATGCTCTCCGGCGAGGCGCTCGCCGGAGCGAGCGAAGCCCGAACCCTGCGCCACGTCGACGGTTCGTCCGTCGTCACCGACGGGCCGTACGCCGAGACCGCCGAACAGATCGCCGGCTTCTACCTGCTCGAGGCCGAGTCGGTCGACGTGGTGATGGAGCTCTGCGAGCTCCTGCCGGCGGCGTACGCCGTCGAGGTCCGGCCGGTGATCGAGATCGAGGGCTATGAGGACACCCGCGACTGGGAGTGATCCCGGGGCGGCGCTCGACACCGCCTGGCGCGACCAGTGGGGCCGGCTGAACGCCCTGCTGGTCGCGCAGTTCCGCCGGCTCGACCTCGCCGAGGACGGGCTGGCCGACGCCTTCGAGGCGGCGGCCCGCACCTGGCCGCGCGACGGCGTACCGAGGAACCCGCCGGCGTGGCTGCTGACCAGTGCCCGGCGGCGGATCCTCGACCGGTTGCGCGCGGAGGCCGTCGCGGCGAAGCGGCTGCCCGTGCTGGCTGTCGAGGCCGAGCTTCAGGAGGAGGCGCACCGGGTGATGGCCGATGCCGGCGAGCCCGTCCGCGACGAGCGGCTGCGCCTGGTGATGCTCTGCGTTCACCCCGCGCTGTCGCGCGAGAACGCTGCCGCCCTGACGCTGCGGATGGTGGTCGGCGTGTCGACGGCCGACATCGCCCGGCTGTTCCTGATGCCGACGGCGACGATGGCCGCCCGGCTGACCCGGGCGCGCAAGAGCCTGGCCGGGGAGCGGTTCGAGGTGCCGCTCGGGCCGGAGCTCACGCAGCGGGTCGGACGTGCCGCCGACGTGGCCTACCTCGCGTTCACCGCCGGGTACGCCCCTCCGTCGGGCGCCGAGCTGGTGCGTACCGACCTCGCGACGGAGGCGATCCGGCTGGCGCGGCTGCTGCGCGAGCTGCTCCCCGGTCGTGCCGACCTCGACGGGCTGCTCGGCCTGATGCTGCTCCAGCACTCGCGGCGCGACGCGCGGGTGCGCGACGGACGACTGGTGCTGCTGCCGGACCAGGACCGGTCACAGTGGCACGCGGACGAGGTCGCCGACGCGCTCGAGGTGCTCACGCCCCACGTGGCCGCGCCCGGCACGCCGTACCTCCTCCAGGCGCTGATCGCCGCCGAGCACGCCATCGCACCCCATCCCGACGCGACGGACTGGCCGCGGATCGTCGAGCGGTACGACGAGCTGGTGGGGCTCGAGGACACCCCTGTCGTCCGCCTCAACCGGGCCGTCGCCCTGGCCGAGGCCGACGGTCCGCTGGCGGGCCTCCGGGCGCTGGAGGGACTGGAGCTCCCCGGCCACCGGCTCCCCGGCGTACGCGGCGAGCTCCTGTCCAGGGTCGGCCGCACCGACGAGGCCCGCACCCACCTCACCCGCGCCGTCGAGCTCTGTGACAACGACCCCGAGCGCGCCCACCTCCAGACCCGCCTCGACGCCTTGGACGGATAGTCAGGGTCAGCCGCCGGCGACCGCCGGGATCACCGAGATCTGCGTGCCCTCGGGCGTGACGGTCTCGAGGCTCTCCAGGAAGCGGACGTCGTCGTTGCCGACGTAGACGTTGACGAAGCGGCGCAGCTCGCCCTGCTCGTCGACGATCCGGCCCTTGATGCCGGCGTAGTTGCTGTCGAGGTCGTCGAGCACGGCGGCCAGGGTGTCGCCGTTCGCACTGACCTCCGACTCGCCCCCGGTGTAGGTGCGCAGGATGGTCGGGATGCGGACGGACACGCTCATGGGTCGCTCCTGGTCTGGGTGGGTCGCTGCTCAGGCGATGCCGGTGGCGGTGAAGGCAGCGTACGACGGGTCGATGGTGGCCGCAGGCCCGACCGAGTCGCCGACGGCGTCGAGGGTCTTCAGGCCCATGCCGGTGTTGATGACCACGGTCTCCGCGGTCGGGTCGAGCCGGCCGGTCTCGACCAGCTTCCGCAGGCAGGCGACGGTGGTACCGCCGGCGGTCTCGGTGAAGATCCCCTCGGTACGGGCCAGCAGCAGGATCCCCTCGCGCACCTGGGTGTCGTCGACGTCCTCGACCGCTCCGCCGGTACGCCGACAGATGTCGAGCACGTAGATGCCGTCGGCCGGGTTCCCGATCGCCAGGCTCTTGGCGATGGTGTCGGGTCTGACCGGACGGATCGCGTCGTTGCCGGCCTTGAAGGCCGCGGCGACCGGTGAGCAGCCAGTGGCCTGCGCCCCGAAGATCCGGTAGGGCTTGTCGTCGACCAGGCCCAGCTCGATCAGCTCGCGGAACGCCTTGTCGACCTTGGTCAGCTGCGAGCCCGAGGCGACCGGGATGACGACCTGGTCGGGCAGTCGCCAGCCCAGCTGCTCGGCGATCTCGTAGCCCAGCGTCTTGGACCCCTCGGCGTAGAACGGGCGCACGTTGACGTTGACGAACGCCCAGCCCTCCTGCTCGCCGGCGATCTCGGAGGCGAGGCGGTTGACGTCGTCGTACGTCCCGTTCACCGCGACCAGGTTCTCGGTGTAGACCGCGCTGTTGACCTGCTTGGGCCGCTCGAGGTTCGACGGGATGAAGACCACCGTCTTGATGCCGGCGCGAGCGCCTGCCGCGGCGACGGCGTTCGCCAGGTTGCCCGTGCTCGGACACGCGAACACCTTCGCGCCCAGCTCCCGGGCCGCACTCAAGGCGCAGGCGACGACGCGGTCCTTGAACGAGTTGGTCGGGTTGGTCGAGTCGTCCTTCACCCACAGCCTGTCCAGCCCGAGCTCGCGGGCCAGGTTGTCGGCCCGGAGGAGCCGGGTGAAGCCCGGCTCGGTGTTGGGGCTCTCGGTGATGTCGGCGGGGACCGGCAGGAGTGCCTGGTAGCGCCAGATGTTGCGCGGCCCAGCCTCGATCTCGGCTCGGGTGACGACCGGGAAGTCGTAGGCCACCTCGAGCGGCCCGAAGCACTCCGGGCACGCGTAGTGGGGACCCAGCTCGACCTCGTGCCCGCACTCGCGGCAGGAGAGGGTCCGGGCGTGCCCGAACGCCCCCTCCCGGAACGACCGGTCGTTGGCCTCAGGGAGTGCAGGGGCCCCGTGCGGGGCGGACGATCCGAGATCGGTCTCGGTGACCAGCGCGCTCATGGAGGTACCTCCCTCTCATCTTCCCCGCGGCGACTCTCGGCACGGGACGGAATTGGCACCGTTCCCACGACCGCCCGCACGCGCCGTACAGATGTCGGCGGAGGTGCGAGGAGGATCGTGGTGGTTGCCGGGACGTCGACGGGCCGTTCCCTCAGTCCCTCTCGATGAGCTGCGATCACCCTACGAGTCGAGCCCGCCTCCGACGTACGCCGTGTCCACATGTCGGACTTTCGTCTCAGGATGCGACCAGGTCGCGATAGTCCCCGACGAAGTGGGCGTTTGCAGGGCGATCACCCAGCCACTTTGTCGGGGACTATCCCGAGCGAGCGTCGGAGGTGAGCCGGCGGAGAAGGTCGAGGACGCCGTCGGGGCCGTGGACCACGACGTCGGATCGCTCGACCAGGACGCCCTCCTCGTCCGAGGCCGAGCACACCAGGAGCGCCGGCATCCCGTGCTGGCGGAGGTCGTCGACCGCGTCGAACGCGCCGAGGTCGCCCAGGTCGTCGCCGGCGAACAGGAAGCCACCCGCACCGACCTCGTCCGCGACGACACGGACCGCCGTGCCCTTGTCCATGCCGGGCGAGCGCGCCTCGATCACCTGCCGGCCGGGCTCGATCACCAGCCCGTGGCGCTCGGCCAGCGCGCGCAGCCCGGGCTCGAGCCGCTGGAAGGCACCGGCGGCGTCGTGGAGCCGCCGGGTGTGCACCGCGATCGCGAGGCCCTTGTCCTCGACATGAGCCCCGGGCGCACGGGCGTCGCGCAGGACGCGCGGCAGCTCGTCGCGGAAGCCGTCCAACCCCGGTGGCGGAGGGGGCGAGACCACCCTGGGGCGGCTCGAGCTCCAGCGCTCGAAGCCGTACTGCCCGAACACGAACAGCTGGCGTCCGGCCGTCGCGACCTGGCGACCCACCTCGTCGAGGCCGCCGAGGGACAGCACCGTGCGGGCCGGGCGACCGGTGATCACCGCGACCGCGCGGACCACCGACGCCAGATCCCGCAGCACCTCGGGTGCGTCGGGGTGGATGTGCGCGGCGTCCGGGTCGTCGACGATCGGGGCGAGGGTCCCGTCGAAGTCGAGACCGACGACCGTGGAGCCCGCGGCCGCGACCAGCGCGGCGTACCGCTGCTCGGCCTCCGGGGACGTGAAACGCACGCCGCACACCCTGTCACGCATCGTCCGGACGTACGCCGAGTGGTCACCGCCGCGGGCGGCGCGTCAGCGGGTGGGTGCCAGGGGACCGGTCAGGATCACGGTGAGACGGTCGAGCCGCATCGGGCTCACCGCCGGCATCGTGCGGTGGATGCCGAGGTCGAGCGCCAGCAGGCGCCCTGCCTTGGCGAGACGGGCCGGGTAGTAGACCGTCGAGGTCGGGATCGTGCCGTACCAGTTGTCGGACCCGACGACCTGCCAACCCGCCTGCGACGCCTGCGTCGCGACCCGGCCGGCGAGCCCGCTGACGCTGGAGTTGTTGAACACGTCGACGAGGACCTTCGAGCGGTCGAGCGCCGGCGCGTGCGACGTGTCGTGCTTCGGCTTCGCCTTCGGCTGGTGGAACGTGGAGTGCGACGCGCTCGGGGACTGCTGGGCGGCCGGCGTCACCAGGCGCTCGGTGGGCGCGGAATGACGGGTGGCGACGAACGCCACCCCCGCCATGGCCACCGCGATGATGCTCAGGATCATCACCGGCGAGGGGAACACGACGCCTCGCTGGTCGCGCCGCCGAGAACGCGTCACCACGCCTCAGACCTCGAAGCCGAGGCGACGCGCGGACCGGACCCGCTGACGCTCCGCGCGCATCCGGCGCAGACGGCGCACCAGCAGAGGGTCCTCGGCCAGCGCCTCGGGACGGTCGATCAGCGCGTTCAGCACCTGGTAGTAACGGGTGGCAGACATGTCGAAGGACTCGCGGATCGCGGTCTCCTTCGCCCCGGCGTACTTCCACCACTGACGCTCGAAGTCGAGGATGGCGCGGTCGCGCTCGCCCAGGCCGGCGCCCGCATCGGGGCTCGACGGTGCGGCCGCGGCGTCCATGCGTGTCTCCCCTCGTGAGCGTCGGCACCCGTGCCGGGCACGCGTCCTACGGGCGGGAGTCTACGCGAGGAATTCCATCGATGTCATTCGCTTGCGGCGCGTCGCCCGATCCCGTCTGATGGCGCCATGACCACCACGACCTCCGCACCGACGACGAGGTGGGGCATCCTCGCCACCGGCAACATCGCCCGCGCCTTCGCCACCAACCTGCACAGCGTGCCCGGTGCGGTCATCGCGGCCGTCGGCTCCCGGTCGCGCGAGTCCGCCGAGCGCTTCGTCCACGACCTGGGCGACGAGGCGACGCGGGCCCACGCCTCGTACGACGACCTGGTGGGCGATCACGACGTGGACGTCGTGTACGTCGCCAGCCCGCACTCACACCACCTCGAGCACGCCCGGATGGCCTTCTCGGCGGGGAAGCCGGTGCTCTGCGAGAAGCCTCTCGCCCTGACCCGGGCGGACGGGGAGGCGCTGTTCGACTCGGCCGGCGACCTGTTCTGCATGGAGGCCATGTGGATGGCCTGCCACCCCCTGATCCGCGACCTGCGCGACCGGCTCGAGGCCGGCGCGCTCGGGACGCCGCGCCAGGTGCACGCCGACCTCGGCTTCGTGGTGCCGGCCGACGCCAGCGCCAGGATGTGGGACCCCGAGCTCGGCGCCGGGGCGCTGCTCGACATGGGCATCTATCCCCTCACCTTCGCCCGGCTGATGCTCGGGCCCTTCGCGACCGCCGTCGCCACCGGCGTCCTGGACGACCACGGCATCGACCTCGACGTCGCGGTCGCGGCCCGGCACGAGAGCGGCGCCGTCTCGGCCCTGACCACCTCGATGACGGCGACCACCCCTCGGTCCGCCACGGTCGCCACCGACCAAGGCCTGCTCGAGGTGCCCGCCGACTTCCACCACCCGGCGTACGCCGTGTGGACGCCGACCGGCGGGGAGCCGCAGCGGATCGAGCCGCCCTCGGCCGTCTACGGCACCGGGCTCGGCAACGAGGCGGCGCACGTGCAGGAGTGCCTGCGCGACGGGCTGACCGAGAGCCCCCTCGTGCCGCGCGAACAGACCCTCGAGCTGCTCGGGCTGATGGACGACCTACGGCGCCAGCTCGGGGTCAGGTACGCCGCCGACCGACCCCGCACACCTACCGACGGGTGAGGCCCTTCTGCCACTCGGCGGATAGGGTCCAGGAGTGTCCCTGAACGGTTCGGCCGAGCTCGTCATCGTGGCGAACCGACTGCCCGTCGACCGGATGACCGAGCCCAGCGGCGCCACCGAGTGGCGAGTGTCGCCCGGCGGACTGGTGACCGCGCTCGAGCCGATCATGCGCGCCAACGAAGGGCTGTGGGTCGGGTGGCCGGGGGGTACCGACGTCGACCTCGAGCCGTTCGAGCACGACGGGATGACCCTCGACCCGATCGCGTTGTCTGCCGACGAGATCGAGCAGTTCTACGAGGGCTTCAGCAACGGCACGATCTGGCCGCTCTACCACGACCTCGTGGCCAAGCCGGAGTTCCACCGGGAGTGGTGGGACAGCTACGTCGACGTCAACCGCCGCTTCGCCGAGCGAGCGGCCGAGCGCGCCGCGAAGAACGCCACGGTGTGGGTGCAGGACTACCAGCTCCAGCTGGTGCCACGGCTGCTCCGCGAGCTCCGGCCCGACCTCCGCATCGGGTTCTTCCTCCACATCCCGTTCCCACCGGCCGAGCTGTTCCAGCAGCTCCCGTGGCGCCGGCAGATCCTCGAAGGCCTGCTGGGCGCCGACCTCGTCGGCTTCCAGCTGCCCGGCGGGGCCGCGAACTTCGTGCGGCTCGTGCGTCAGCGGGTCGGCCACAAGACCCACCGCGACCTGGTCTACCTACCCGACGACCGCACCGTGCGCGCCGAGTCGTTCCCGATCTCCATCGACTACAAGGGGTTCGAGGAGCTGGCTCGCTCCGACAGCGTGCAGAAGCGCGCCGCCACCATCCGCAAGGCACTCGGCAGCCCGAAGACGCTCTTCCTCGGCATCGACCGGCTCGACTACACCAAGGGCATCTACGCACGGCTGCGGGCGTTCTCCGAGCTGCTGCGCGACGGCGAGCTCGACGTCGACGACGCCGTGTTCGTCCAGGTGGCGACGCCCTCGCGGGAGAAGGTCGAGGAGTACCGCGTCCTGCGCGACGAGACCGACCGCCTGGTCGGCCGGATCAACGGCGACCTCGGCCGGATCGGACGCCCGGCGATCAGCTACCTCCACTCGTCGTACCCGCGCGAGGAGATGGCTGCCCTCTACCGGGCGGCCGACGTGATGGTGGTGACGCCGTACCGCGACGGGATGAACCTCGTCGCCAAGGAGTACGTCGCGTGCCGGTACGACGGGGACGGCGCCCTCGTGCTCTCCGAGTTCGCCGGCAGCGCCGCCGAGCTGCGGCAGGCCTGGCAGGTCAACCCCTACGACCTCAACGGGATGAAGGCCGCGCTGCTCGACGCGGCCCGGGCCGAGCCGCGCGAGCGCCAACGACGGATGCGGGCGATGCGCAAGACCGTCGAGAAGGCCGATGTCGCCGCGTGGGCAACCGCGTTCCTCGACGAGCTGGACGAGGCACGCCCGCCGCACGGCAAGAAGCTCAAGCCGACCCCGGGCTCCTGAGTCACCCACGTAACCCGCCTGCACCGGCGTCGTTGCACCGTGCAGTGGCGCGCGAACGTCACGAGAGCCGGCGCGGGTCGGGGCATCTTCTCCGCGCCGGCTCGTCCCACCGGAATCCCACCCGGCACACGGCCTTCGCGCGTCGCGCCCCGCGGGTAGGTTCGTGACCGTGGACCTGATCCCGAAGCCCGACCAGGTCGTCTCCGCCGCCGGGAACCTCGCCCATCGCGTCGTGTACGGCGGCCTGGCCGACCTGCGGCCGATGCCGCGCACCCTGATCGACGAGGGGACCCTGCGCGAGGTCTACCACTACCGACCCGCCGCGCACGTGCGCGACCAGGATGACCCGGTGCTACTGGTCACCCCGCTCGCGGCGCCGGCACTCTGCTACGACCTGCGGCGCGGCTGCTCCCTGGTCGAGCACCTGGTCGACCAGGGCCGCCCGACGTACCTCGTGGAGTACGGCGCGGTGTCGTTCAAGGACCGCAGCCTGGGGATGGAGCACTGGATCGAGGAGGTCGTGCCGGCGGCCGTCCGCGAGGTGTCTGCCCACTCCGGCGACCGCCCCGTGCACCTGGTGGGGTGGTCGCTCGGCGGGACCTTCGCGCTGCTGGCGGCGGCCGCCGACGCCGGGTTGCCGATCGCGTCGATCGCGGTGGTCGGCTCGCCGTTCGACGTGCGTCAGGTGCCGCTGGTCGCGCCGTTGCGGCCGCTGCTCAACCTCACCGACGGGCGTGGCGCGATCACCCGGATCTACCAGGCCGCCGGGGCCGCTCCCGCGCCCCTCGTGCGGTGGGCCTTCCAGCTGTCGTCGTTCCAGAAGCTGGTCACCAAGCCGCTCGCGCTGGCCCGCAACCTCGACGACGCGGACTACCTGGCCCAGATCGAGGCGGTCGACCGGTTCACCGCGAACATGGTCGCCTACCCCGGACGGACGTTCGGACAGCTCTACCACCGGCTGCTCAAGGGCAACGCGCTCGTCGGCGGGACGTTCGACCTCGACGACGGCCGCACCCTCTCGGTCGGCGACATCACCGTGCCGGTGCTGGTCTTCGCCGGAGCGAGCGACGGGATCGCGCCGGTCGGGGCCGTGAAGGCCGTCATGCCGCTGCTGACGGCGTCGCGGGAGGCGCGCTTCGAGATCGTGCCCGGCGGGCACCTGGGGATGCTGACCGGGCGGGCCGCCCGGACCGCGACGTGGCCGGTGATCGACGCGTGGATCGAGGACTGGACGGCAGCCCCCCCGCGGCGTACGGCGAAGAAGACCGCCACCAAGAAGACGGCGACGAAGAAGCCGGCCACGAAGAAGGCAGCGACAAGGAAGGCAGCGACGAAGAAGGCAGCAGACCCACCGGGGGGGGACGAGCCGACGATCGGCGCCAATCCCGAGCGCCGCTACGGGTCGGCGGGCTCGCGTGCCCTGCGTCGCTGACCCGATCCGCAGAGATCTGCGACGAGGTGTCCTGGTGACGAGGTGCCCGTTCGTCTCCCTGGTGACGGCACCGAGCGGTGCCTCACCGAACGGCCCGAGGAGGCTGCTGCGATGAAGTACCTGATGATTCACGCGCTCGACGAGGATGCGACCCCCCGGACCGGCAGCAACGGGGAACCGCTCGAGCTGGCCGCCTGGATCGAGGAGATGGAGGCGCGGGGGGTCGTGCTCGACGGCGCGCGGCTCCACCCGGTCTCGGACGCGACCTCGGTCCGCGCGCCGAACGGCACCGTCGTCGTGACGGACGGGCCGTTCGCCGAGACCAAGGAGCAGGTCGCGGGGTACGACGTGATCGACTGCCCCGACCTCGACTCCGCGATCGCCGTGGCCGCGGCTCACCCGACGACCGGGGCCGGGAGCATCGAGCTGCGGCCGTTCGACGAGGGCATGCCCGACCCCGAGGTGCCCGAGTCGGTGCCCGACGGCAAGCGTCGCTACCTGATGCTGGTCTGCGCCGATATGCGGCGTGCGATGGCAGCGGAGCTGGACGCCACGGAGGTGCACGCAGACAGCGTCCCCGAGCGGTCGTCCGCCGACGACGAGGAGGAAGACGAGCCCATCGACCGCTGGATCGCCGATGCCGGTGCGCGCAGGCTCTACGGCTGGCCACTGGCCTTCCCGGACACGGCGGTGACCGTACGCCGCGTCGACGGGGAGGTCGTGACGACCGACGGGCCGTTCGCGGAGACCAAGGAGCAGATCGCGGGCTACGACCTGCTCGAGTGCACGGACCTCGACGACGCCCTGGAGGTCGCGTCCAGCCACCCGGTGGCAGCCACCGGCGTGATCGAGCTCCGTCCGCTGCGGCTCTGACCCGGCCATGGTGCACACCTCCCACGACGCGGTCGCTCGCAGCTTCACCGAGAGCTGGGGGCGGCTCGTCGCAGGGTTGATCGCCTGGTGCGGCGACTGGGACCTGGCCGAGGAGTGCGCCGCCGAGGCCTTCGCCGCGGCGGTCCCCGCCTGGGAGACGACGGGGGTGCCGGACTCCCCGCTCGCGTGGCTGACCACGGTGGCCCGCAACCGGGCCCGCGACCGGTTGCGCCGGCGTACCACCGAGGACGCGAAGCTCGCGCTGGCCTCGGCCGGCGCCACCGACCAGGTGGCGCCCGCGGACGACGCGGACATCCCCGACGAGCGGTTGCGGCTGATCTTCACCTGCTGCCACCCGGCGCTGCCGATGCCGGCCCGGGTCGCGCTCACCCTGCGAACCCTGTGCGGGCTCACCCCGGCCGAGATCGGGCGCGCGTTCCTGGTCACCGAGCCGACGATGGAGAAGCGGCTGGTCCGGGCGCGGGCCAAGGTCAAGAACGCCGGCATCCCCTACCGGGTCCCCCCGCCGGAGCTGTGGCCCGAGCGCGTCGAGGGTGTGCTCGGCGTGCTGTACCTGATGTTCAACGAGGGGTACGCCGCGTCCTCCGGGGAGTCGCTCCTGCGCGTCGACGTCTCGACCGAGGCGATCCGGCTGACGCGGTCGCTGGTCGACCTGCTGCCGACCGAGCCGGAGGTGCGCGGGCTGCTGGCCCTCCTGCTGCTCACCGACGCCCGCCGGCCCGCCCGCGTGCGCGACGGGCGCGTCGTACCCCTGGCCGAGCAGGACCGATCACGCTGGGACCGCGGCCTCGTCCTGGAGGGCACACGCCTGCTCGACGACGACCCGCCGTGGGGGCCGTATGCCGTCCAGGCGCGCATCGCGCTCTGCCACGATGTCGCCGCCCGGCCGGACGGCACCGACTGGGCGGCCATCGCGGACCTCTACTCCCTCCTGCCGGCCACTCCGGTGATCGAGCTCAACCGCGCGGTCGCGCTGTCGATGGCCCACGGGCCCGAGGCGGCGCTGCCGCTGGTGGAGTCCCTGGCCGGCGACCTGGCCGGCTACTACCTGTACGCCGCCACCCGCGCCGACCTCTGCGCCCGCCTGGGTCGCACGGACGAGGCCGTGGCCGCCCTGGAGACCGCGATCGCGCAAGCGCCCACCGGTGCCGAGCGCCGGCTGCTCCGTGAGCGCCGCGACGCCCTGCTCGCCCGCTGACGGTGCGGCGGGCGCGGCCGTCTCCTACGGTGGGTGCATGGGTGCGCTCAGCGGCTTGGTGGACCGCGGTCTGATGGCTCCCGACTGGGCCGAGGCGCTGGCCCCGGTCGACGCGCGGATCGCGGCGATGGGGCAGTTCCTGCGCGCCGAGCTCGCGGCGGGACGGCCCTACCTGCCGGCCGGCGACGACGTGTTCAAGGCGTTCGCGAGACCGCTGACCGACGTGCGGGTGCTGATCGTCGGGCAGGACCCCTACCCGACGCCCGGCCACCCGATCGGGCTGTCGTTCGCCGTCGCGCCCGACGTACGCCCGCTGCCCGGGTCGCTGCGCAACATCTTCTCGGAGCTGTCGACGGATCTGGGGATCCCGCCCGCTCCGCACGGCGACCTGACCGCGTGGGCCGACCGCGGGGTGATGCTGCTGAACCGGGTGCTGACCGTGCGGCCCGGCGAGGCGGCCTCCCACCGCGGGCGCGGATGGGAAGAGGTCACCGACTGCGCGATCGCCGCGTTGGTACGCCGCGGGGGTCCGGCCGCCGCGATCCTGTGGGGGCGCGACGCCCAGAGCCTGCGCCCGGCGCTCGGCGCCATCCCGTGGGTCGAGTCCGCCCACCCGTCTCCGCTCTCCGCAGCCCGGGGATTCTTCGGCTCGCGTCCCTTCTCCCGCGTGAACCGGCTCCTCACCGACCAGGGTGGCGATCCGGTCGACTGGGCGCTGCCCCGGCCGAGCGTCGACGAGCCGAGCCTGGTGGAATAAAGTTGAAGATGAAACTATTGGAGCCGACATGAACGACCGCATGCCCGCCCTCTACATCGGCCACGGCGCGCCGCCCCTGCTCGACGACCCGGTGTGGTCGAGCCAGCTGGCCGGCCTGGCTGCCGACCTCCCACGCCCGAAGGCGATCCTGATCGTCAGCGCCCACTGGGAGTCCGCGCCGGTGATGCTCAGTGCCGACCGAGCGCCGCTGGTCTACGACTTCGGCGGGTTCGCCGAGAAGTACTACCGGATGACCTACCAGACCCCGGCGGCCACCGCGCTGGCCGCGCGCGTCGCCGCGATGATGCCGGCCGAGGAGCCCGTGCACCAGCACGCCAGCCGCGGGCTCGACCACGGTGCCTGGGTGCCGCTGAAGATCATGTATCCCGAGGCGGACATCCCGGTCCTCCAGATGTCCCTGCCGACGCAGGACCCGACCCGGCTGCTCGCGCTCGGCGAGCGGCTCCGGCCACTGCGTGACGAGGGGGTGCTGATCATCGGCAGCGGCTTCCTGACCCACGGGCTCCCCTTCCTGACCGAGTTCCGCATCGAGGCGGCCGCCCCCGGATGGTCGAAGGACTTCGACAGCTGGGCCGGCGAGGCCCTCGCCCGCGGCGACGTCGACGCCCTCGCGTCGTACCGGTCGCAGGCACCGGGCATGCCCTATGCCCACCCGACCGTCGAGCACTACACGCCGCTCTTCGTCACCCTCGGCGCAGCCACCGACCCCGAGGCGCCCGGCGAGCAGATGTTCGAGGGCTTCTGGATGGGCCTGTCGAAGCGCTCTCTCCAGGTCGCCTGACGGCGAGACCCACGCCGTACGCCGTCACCCGGGCCCGTCGGCCGTCCGGACGGGCGTGCCATCATGCCGGGGTGACGGACAACCCCTCCGAGGTCCTCGACCGCGGCCCGCAGACCCTGGCGGAGATGGCCGAGCTCTCGGGCGAGCGTGGCCACCACGACAACCCGCGCCGGTGGGACCGGCTCGTCGACCAGTGGCTGGCCGACTGCCGGGTGCTCGCCGAGACCGACGAGGGCCGGGGCGCGATCGCCGCCCTGCTGGTCGACCCGCGCCCGACCGTCCGGCTCTGGTCGGCGGCGGCGGTGCTGTTCTGGGACGCGGATGCCGCGCGTCCGGTGCTCGCCGAGATCCGCGACCAGCCGCTGACCTACGACCTGCACTCGATCACCGCCAAGCACACGCTGATCGAGTTCGACGCGGGCACCCTCGACCGCGACGCCCGCCTCCCGGGCAGCTGAGCGGCGCGGAGAGTACGAGGGCGACCGACCCGGTCAGCCGCTCGTGATCGCATCCAGCTCGCCGAGGTCGTCGTCCGTGGGCGCCCACCGCACTGCCTCGGCGTTGGCGCGCACCTGGTCTCCCGACGTCGCGCCGGAGATCACGCAGGAGACCCCGGGCTGCGCGGCCAGGCCGCCGATCGCCACGTCGAGGATCGAGCGACCGCGTCGTTCGGCGTACTTCTCCAGCGCCTCGATGCGGTCCCAGTCGGCCCCGTCCAGCCAGGGCGCCGGCCCGGTGTGGCCGCGAGAGCCGAACGGCGCGTCGACGCCGCGGTGGTACTTGCCGGTCAGCAGCCCGCGCTCGAGCGGGAAGTAGGGCAGCAGGCCGAGACCGAACCGCTCGGCCGCAGGGGCGATCTCGGCCTCGAGATCGCGGGTGAGCAGGGAGTAGTGGTTCTGCGCGGAGACGAAGCGGGCGAAGCCCGACGTGCGGGCGATCCAGTCGGCGTCCGCGATCTGCCAGCCGGCGAGGTTGGAACAGCCGATGTAGCGCACCTTGCCCTCGCCGACCAGCTCGGTCAGCACCGACAGGGTCTCCTCCATCGGCGTGACCGGATCGGGGAAGTGCAGCTGGTAGAGGTCGATGTGGTCGGTGCGGAGCCGCTTCAGCGAGGCCTCGACGGCACGGCGTACGTAGGCGCGGGAGGCCCGGGCACCGTGGTCGGCGCCGTTGGTGCCCCGCATGTCGCTGCCGAACTTCGTCGCCACCACGAACCGGTCGCGGCGACCCTCCAGCGCGAGGCCGATCATCTCCTCGCTCTGGCCGATCCCGTAGGAGTCGGAGGTGTCGAGGAACGTCACCCCGGTCTCGTCGGCGGCGTCGAGGATCCCCCGCACCGCGTCGAGGCCGACGCGACTCCCGAAGGCGTTGCAGCCGATGCCGACAGCACTCACCATGAGCCCCGAGCCGCCCAGGGGGCGGTAGGTCATCTCCGTCACCCGCTCGACCCTACCCAGCGTCGAGCAGGTCCAGATCGCGCACACAGAACCGGTGGTGCTCCCACTCCTCGCCGAGCACGGTGCCCAGGCACTGGCGCACCGACCGACCGTGCGCGTACGGCGGCCAGCCCGGGCCGTCGGGCACCGGAGCCGGCGCCGCGAGCTGCTCCGGCGTGACCGTCGCCAGCCACGCCTCGAGCTCGGCGGCCTGCCGGTCGCGCACCGCCACCACCTCGTCGAGCGTCGGGTCGGCCGACCGGTCGAGGCCGTGGGCCTGGTCGTCGGCCACCCCCTCGATCCCGAGCCCCAGGGGCGTGAACAGGTCGGTCGAGCCCAGGCAGCAGCGACGGAACCACGAGTCGTGCACGAAGACGAGGTGGCGCATCGTCTGCACGGCCGACCACTCGCCGTTGACGCTCCGGTGCTCGACGCCCGGCGTCGCGCGCACCCGCTCGATCGTTGCGATCCAGTCGGCACGGAGCTGTCGCCACCCCGCGAGCAGGTCGGCCGGCTCGTCGGAGCGGATCAGCAGCCGGACCGGATGTCGCCGGTCGAGCTCTGCCTCGACGTAGGGCATGACCTCCACGCCGTTGACGACGAGACCGGTGACCAGTCCGTCGATCTCGGCGTCCTGCATCACCACGCCGACCAGGCGCGCCCGGCTCAGGTCGCACTCGCGGAACTCCGCGCCCTGCAGGTCCTCGTCGACGTAGCGCTTCATGCCCCGCACGCTAGGCCTCACCGCCGACGCCGTCGCCGACGGGAACGCCGGTGCCAGGATAGGGAGATGCGCTTCCTGTCGATCCAGTCGTTCGTCTCGTACGGCCACGTCGGCAACTCCGCCGCCACGTTCCCGCTGCAGCGGCTGGGACACGAGGTGTGGCCGGTCCCGACCGTCGTCTTCTCCAACCACACCGGGTACGGCGCGTGGCGGGGCCCGCTGCTCGCGCCCGACGACGTGCGTGCGGTCGTCACCGGGATCGCCGAGCGTGGGGTGCTGCCGACGTGCGACGCCGTCCTGTCCGGCTACCTGGGCGACCCGGGGATCTGCGAGGTCGTGGTCGACGCGGTCGGGCGAGTGAAGGCGGCCAACCCGGAGGCGACGTACACCTGCGACCCGGTGATGGGCAACGCCACGAGCGGCTGCTTCGTCGACCCTGCGATCCCGCCGGTGATCCGGGAGCGGGTCGTGCCGCACGCCGACGTCATCACGCCCAACCAGTTCGAGCTCGGCTTCCTGACCGACACCTCGCCCGACTCGCTGACGTCGACCCTCGACTCCGCCGAAGCCGCGCTGAGGATGGGGCCCTCGACGGTCCTGGTCACCTCGGTGGTGCGCCCCGACCGACCCGAGGACACCATCGAGATGATCGCCGTGACCGGCGACGGAGCCTGGAGCGTGCGGACACCGCGACTGCCTATCCAGGCCAACGGGTCCGGCGATCTCACCGCCGCCCTCTTCACCGCTCACCTGCGGGCGACGGGCTCGCCCGCGGTGGCACTCGGCCTGACGGCGTCCTCGGTCGTCGGCGTCCTGCGGGCGACGATCGACGCGGGCGAGCGCGAGCTGCAGATCGTGCTCGGACAGGACGCGATCGCATCGCCCGCCGGCGAGTTCGAGGTCGAGCAGGTCCGGTGACGGGGAGCCGGTGACAGGAATCGAACCCGCGACATCTTCTTTACAAGAGAAGCGCTCTACCGTCTGAGCTACACCGGCGCGCCACCCGACGATGCGAGCGGCCGGCTCAGCCTAACGATCCCGGTGGGTATCCCGCAGCCGTGAACGGCCCTCCATCACCACACGTTGAAGTGAACTTCATATCGCGGCATCCTGGCCGGCATGACGGAGCTCACGATCGGCGAGCTGTCCGAGCGGTCCGGGGTCGCCACCAGCGCCATCCGCTACTACGAGGGCCGCGGTCTGGTCTCGTCACGGCGTACGCCGGGCAACCAGCGCCGCTACGAGCGCGCGATGCTGCGCCGCCTCGCGTTCGTCCGGACCGCCCAGCGCGTCGGGCTCACCCTCGAGGAGGTCGAGGAGGCGCTGGCCACGCTCCCCAGCAACCGCACACCGACGAAGGCCGACTGGACCCGGCTCAGCCGCGGCTGGCGCCCGCGGCTCGAGGAGCAGATCGCGCGGCTGGAGCGGCTGCGCGACACCCTCGACTCCTGCATCGGCTGCGGGTGCCTGAGCCTGCGGCGCTGCAGCCTCAACAATCCCGGCGATGTCGTGGCCACGCGGGGCCCGGGGCCGGTGCTCCTCGACGGTCACTGACCCCCGTTAGCCTGGTCGCATGGCGCTCCACATCGTCGCCACCCGCCCCGACCCGGCCCTCGTCCGGCTGCCGTGGTCGACCCCCCTCGCGGAGTGGTCCGACGACTACGTGGTGCCGCTTCCCCGCGGGCTGAGTCGCCACATCGTGCGCATCGTGCGCCTGGGCGACCGCACGTACGCGATCAAGGAGACCCAGCACGACCTCGCCTTCCGCGAGTACCGCCTGCTCCGCGACCTCCACCGGCTCGGGCTGCCCGCCGTGAAGCCCGTGGGCGTCGTCACCGGCCGGAAGCGCGCCGGCGCCGACGCCGAGGACCTGCCGTGCGCGCTGCTGACCGAGCACCTCGCGTTCTCGCTGCCCTACCGCGCGCTGTTCGCGCACGGTATGTCCGCCGAGAGCCTGCCGAGCCTGGTCGACGCACTCGTCGTACTCCTGGTCCGCCTCCACCTCGCCGACTTCTACTGGGGCGACGTCTCGCTGTCCAACGTGCTGTTCCGGCGCAGCGCCGGCGGCTTCGCGGCGTACCTCGTCGACGCCGAGACCGGCGAGCTGCGCCCCTCGCTGTCGCACCAGATGCGGGAGTACGACGTGCAGGTCGGCTGCGAGAACGTCTTCGCCGAGCTCCTCGACCTCCAGGCCGGCGGCCGGATCAGCCCGAGCGTGCAGGGCCACGAGATCGTGGCGCTGATCGCGAAGAGGTACGACGACCTCTGGAGCGAGCTGACCGCCGAGGAGGAGTTCGCCGCCGGGGAGATGTGGCGGATCGAGCAGCGGATCGAGCGTCTCAACGACCTCGGCTTCGACGTCGACGAGCTCGACATCGTCACCGACTTCGACGGCGACCGGGTGCGGATCCAGCCGAAGGCGGTGGAGCTGGGGCACCACCGTCGCGAGCTGCAGGCGCTGACCGGCCTCGACGTGGAGGACGACCAGGCGCGGCGCCTGCTCAACGACCTGACGGCGTTCATCGCGCACTTCGACCTCGGTCGTGAGGACAAGGGGATCGCCGCCAACCGCTGGCTGACGGAGGTCTTCGAGCCGATCATGGCGATGGTGCCGGCCGCGGCGCGGGGCAAGCTCGAGCCGGCCGAGATCTTCCACGAGATCCTCGTCCATCGCTGGTACCTCTCCGAGCGCGCCGGCCAGGAGGTCGGGATCTTCGAGACCGCCCGCGACTACATCGAGTCCGTCCTCGCCGCCAAGCCCGACGAGCTCGTCACCAGCGACGACCCCTCCTGACGCCGAAGTGGGACTTCTCCGGGGTCGAAGTGGGAGTTCTCCGGGGTCGACGTGGGAGAAGTCCTCACCGGAGCAGGTCGCGCCCGATGACCATCCGCTGGATCTGGTTGGTGCCCTCGAAGATCTGAGTGACCTTGGCATCACGGAAGAGTCGCTCGACCGGGTACTCCCGGGTGTACCCGTTGCCGCCGAGGACCTGCACCGCGTCGGTGGACACCCGCATCGCGGCGTCGGTCGCGGTCACCTTGGCGATGCTGGCCTGGCGACTGTAGGGACGGCCGGCGTCCTTCAGCCGGGCTGCCTGGAGGTACGTCGCGCGCGAGCGCTCGACGTCGGCGGCCATGTCGGCCAGGAGGAACTGCAGCCCCTGCTGCTCGCCGATCGTCCTGCCGAACTGACGCCGCTCGCCGGCGTACTCCACCGCGTCGGCCAGGGCAGCCTGGGCGATGCCGGTGGCGACGGCGGCGATGCCGAGGCGTCCCGCGTCGAGCGCGGACAGCGCGACCCGCATGCCGGCTCCCTCGTCGCCGACCAGGTGCGCCGCCGGGACGCGGACGCCCTCGAAGATCACCTGCGTGGTGATGTCGCAGGCCAGCCCCATCTTCTTCTCCGGCGCACCGAAGGCGAGGCCCTCGGTGTCGGCCGGGACCAGCAGTGCCGAGAGCCCGCGCTTGGCGTCGTCGGACGTGCGGCAGAAGAGGATGTAGTAGTCGGCGCACGAACCGTTGCTGATCCACTGCTTCGTGCCGTTCACGACGTACTCCGGACGGGGGCCGGCCACTGGGTCGAGCACCGCTCTGGTACGGATGCCGCTGACGTCGGATCCGGCCTGCGGCTCGGACAGGCAGTAGGCGCCGAGCCAGTCGCCGCCGAGCAGGCGAGGGAGCCACTCCGCCTTGAGCTCATCGCTGCCGTTGACCTCCACGACGTTCGCGGTCAGGGTGTGCACGCTGACGCCCACGCCGACGCTGGG
>JAICHQ010000055.1 GCA_025924815.1 Nocardioides sp. | reverse complement strand
GGGGCGCCGAGCGCCAGGTCCCGGCGTGCGCCCTGGACGCCGAGCGGGTGCGGGCGGGCGCCGAGCCCGACGCGCGCCAGGTGATGGTCGGCACCCAGCGAGTGCCCTACTGGCAGGGCGGTCGGGCCTACCGGCCGTACGCCGCGGGCTATTTCGGAGCCTTCGGCCCGATGGACTGGCTGTTCATGGGCTTCGCCTTCAACATGATGGGCGACGGGCTCGGAGACCTGGCGGCAGGCGTCGGTGAGGGGATGGGTGACGTCTTGGGCGGCATCGGGGACCTGGCCGGCGGGATCGGCGACGGCATCGGTGACATGTTCGACGGGTTCGACTTCTGACGTGCGGCGCGGCGCCGTTCTGCTCCTTCTGGTCCTGGCTTCGACGATTCGCGGTCGAGTACCGCGCGAAGCCCTTCCGTCGGGCCTGTGTCGACTGGAGCGACAAGATCGCGATCGTCCGGCGCGATGTCGACCTGACCCGGGACGGCGTACGCCGGTGGTGCTGAGCGCCGGGACCGGAGCCCTCTGGAAGACTGCAGGAGTGACGGAGCGGGGCCTGCTGCACACCACGACCATCGGCGACCGGGGCTCGCGGGTGGTCTTCCTGCACGGGCTGTTCGGACAGGGACGCAACTGGACCCAGATCGGCCGGGCTCTGGCAAATCCCTCAGCGGCACCCTCGACGCGGGCCGACCCGCATCGGGTGCTCCTCGTCGACCTGCCCGACCACGGTCGTTCGCCCTGGGAGGACGAGTTCGACTACCTGAACGTCGCCGACCGGGTGGCCGGGCTGATGGACGCCGAGGACCCGGTGGCCCTCGTGGGTCACTCCCTGGGCGGCAAGGTGGCGATGGTGCTGGCCCTGCGACACCCCGCACTGGTCGAGCGGCTGTGCGTGGTCGATGTGTCGCCGGTGGCCTATGACCACCTGTCGGAGTTCGAGGGGTACGTCGCCGCGATGCGCGGCCTGGACCTCGACGCGGTGGCGTCGCGCGGCGATGCGGACGACGCGCTTGCGGCGGCGGTGCCCGACCCGACGGTGCGTGCGTTCCTGCTCCAGAACCTGCGGCGCGACGGCGAGGGCTGGCGCTGGCAGGTCAACCTCGACGTGCTCGGTGCCGGACTCCCCGAGATCGGCGGGTGGCCTGAGCAGCAGCTGGCCGACACGTCGCCGTACCGAGGGCCGGTGCTCTGGGTGGCCGGAGCCCGTTCCCACCATGTCCGACCGGAGTACGCCGCGACGATGGACCGCTGGTTCCCCGCCAACCGCCTGGTGACGGTCAAAGAGGCCGGGCACTGGGTGCACTCCGAGCAGCCGGAGATGTTCTTGGAGGTGCTGCGCCGGTTCGTCGACGGCACCCGCTCCGCGGAGGGTGGATGAAGCGCCCGAAGCGGTGAGTCAGCCATCTCTCCCACGCGGAGCGGAGGTGGTGGGCGCACGCCCACCGGGGAGGGGGCGCGTGGCTACTGCGCTGACGCGACCGTCCGGCGCATGACCGTGTTCTTCTGGCCCTTGGTCCGGACGAGCTCGAAGCCCTCGCGCTCGAACAGGCTGCGGGTGCCGTTGTAGAGCACGGACTGCTTCTTGCCCTGGGTGTCGTGCGGATACCCCTCGACGACGCCGCCGCCCGTCTGCGCGATCAGGTCGACCGCACCGTGCAGCGCGACGGCCGTGACGCCGCGACGGCGGTACCGCTTGTCGACGAAGAGGCAGGTGATCCTGTAGTCCGGATAGAGGTCCGCCTCGTCGTCGTACTGCCGGCGGTGGTAGATGTTCGGCAGCTCGGCGCAGGAGCCGTACTCGCACCACGCCACGGCCTCGTCACCGTCGAGGACCAGGGCTGCGTGGGCGCGGCCCTCGCGGACGAGGCGCTCCTTGAGCTCGCGGTTGCTCTCGGTCTTCGTCCGCTTCTCCGAGTACATGGTCTGGAACCACGTGCACCAGCAGCCGCCGAACACGCCGTTGTGGCGCTCGGCGAGAGCGGCGAAGGCGTCCCAGGTGTCGGGGCTCAGCGCTCGGACCGTGAGGCTGCCCACGTCGGTCGAGCTCGTCGAGCGCCGTCGCGAGCCGGTCGAAGCGACCATGACGACGCTCAGCTCACGCAGAGGCAGAAGGGGTGGCCGGCCGGATCCAGGAAGACCCGGAACGTCGTGCCCGGCTGGTGGTCGTGCTTGGTGGCGCCGAGCTCGAGCACCGCGGCCTCGGCCGAGTCCAGGTCCTCGACCATCACGTCGAGGTGCATCTGCTGCGGCACGTCCTGACCGGGCCACACCGGTGCCCGGTAGTCCTCCACGGGCTGGAACGACAGGCACTGCTGCCCGTCGGGGGAGCGGACGTCGGCCCAGTCGTCGCGGAGCTCGACCTTCCAGTCGAGGAGGGCGCCGTAGAACGTGGCGATGGGTCCGGGATCGGGGCAGTCGAGGACGATGCCCGGGAGACGTGCGATGGCCATGGGGCCACGGTAGTCACGATTCCGGACGGGGCGCGTCCGCAAGCTCACTTCGTCGGCGCGAGCTCGCGGGCGAGGGTGTCGGCGAGGGACGTCGACCGGCCGCCGAGCAGGCCGCCGAGGACCCGGCCTCCGGCGGGCAGCCCGTGCTGGTCGTAGTAGCGGAACATCGCCAGCAGCCAGTCGCGCTCGCGCGGCCCGAGGGTCACGCCGGGCCCGGTCGTCCAGGACTGCGGGTCGAGGCGAGACGCCGTGACCCGGCGGCCGAGCACGTCGCTCGCCACGACCGCGACGTCTGTCACCGATGCGAGCGTCGGTCCGCCGAGCTCGTACGTCGCACCGGTGTGGCCGTCTTCGAGCAGCACCGTCGCGGTCGCCTCGGCGACATCGGCCAGGTCGACCAACCCGAACGGCCGGTGGACGTCGTACGGGACCTCGAGGCCGGGGGCGCCGGATCGCAGGGGCGGCACGAAGTTCTGGACGTAGGCGCAGGGCTGCAGGATCGTCCACCCGACGGACGCGCGGCGCACGAGGTCCTCCGACCGGGCCTTGCCGAGGTGGTGGGGCATCTCCGGGGCGTACGGCGCGACCACCGAGTGGTAGCTGACGCGGGTTACGCGGGCCCCGTGGACCGCGGCCAGGACCTCGGCCACGAAGGCCGGCTCGTCGCCGTACAGGTTCGGGGCGACGATGCCGACCGCGTCGCACCCGGCGAACAACTCAGGCAGCCGCGTCCACACGGCTCGTCCGACGGGCACCACGTCGGCGCCGCGCCCCGAGAGTGCTCCGGAGATCGCGGAGCCGGTCTTGCCGGAGGCACCGACGACGGCGATCCGTGGCACTCCGGAGCCCACGGTCAGCGCTGCCGCGCGCGGTAGGCGGCCACCGCGGCGCGGTTGCCACAGGCGGTGCTGCAGAAGCGCCGGGACCGGTTGCGGGACAGGTCGAGGACGAGCCCCTCGCACTCGTCGTCCGCGCAGACGCCCAGCCGCGACACCTCGTCGGCCCGGATCACGTCGATCATCGCCATCGCCGCCTCGACCGCCATCCGGGTGGCGAGAGCGGCGTCGGGGGCAACCGCATGGATGTGCCAGTCGTGCTCGCCGTGACGGACGAGCTGGGGGAGTGCGTGCTCCTCGCCGAGCAGCCGGTTGACCAGCTCGGCGGCCGTGTCGCGGTCGGCGGTGAGCAGCTCCCGGAGCCGCGGGCGCAGGGCGCGGACTGCGGCGAGCTCGGCCGGGCTGCCGAGCCGGGTGCCGGTGAACTCGTGCTCGTCGAGGAACACGGCGAGGTTGTCGGTCGTGGTCAGGGTGTCGGGCTCGGCGGCGGTGTTCACCAGGGCCACGGCCGAAAGCAGCGCCGCCTCCGTGTCATGGGTGAAAACCATGTTGACAGATTACACGGGATGAATCTAATGTCATGTGCCATGGTGACGTTGACTCATGACGCAGGTCATGACGGCGTCCTAGTCGCCGCGCGCCGGGCGCAGGTCGGGCTGTTGTTCGCGGTCATCGCCGCCGCCTCGTTCGGGCTCTCCGGCGCCCTCGCTTCCGGGCTGCTGGACGCCGGGTGGTCGCCCGCGGCCCTGGTGCTGTGCCGGATCGGGGTCGGCGGCCTCGCGCTGTCGGGGCCGGCGCTGGTGGCGCTGCGCGGCCGGTGGCACCTGCTCCGCGCCAACGCCGCCTTCCTCCTCGCGTTCGGGCTGGTCGCGGTGGCCGGCTGCCAGTTCTCCTACTTCAACGCCATCGAGCGGCTGCCGGTGGCCGTCGCCATCCTGATCGAGTACGCCGCGCCGGTCGCGGTGGTCGGCTGGCTCTGGGCCCGCCATCGGCAGACACCCTCGCGACTGACGGTGGCCGGGGCCGCCGTCGCGATCGGCGGGCTGTTGCTCGTGCTCGACGTGCTCTCGGTCGGCTCGGTCGACGGGATCGGCGTGCTCTGGGCGCTGGGCGGCATGGTCGGCTGTGCGTTCTTCTTCGTGGTCTCCGCCGGCGAGGACAACGGGCTGCCCCCGATCGTGCTCGCCGCGGGTGGACTCATCGTGGGCACGCTGGCGCTGGGTCTTGCCGGCGCCCTGGGGCTGGTCGACGTGTCCGCCGGCACCGCCGACGCGACGTACAACGGGACGGCCGTGGTGTGGTGGCTGCCGGTGGTCGCGCTGGGCGTGGTGACCGCCGCGATCTCGTACGTCACCGGCATCCTCGCCAGCCGCGCCCTCGGCGCCCGGCTGGCGTCGTTCCTCGGCTTGCTCGAGGTGCTGTTCAGCGTGGTGTTCGCCTGGTTGCTGCTGGGTCAGCTGCCCGGCTGGATCCAGCTGCTCGGCGGGATCCTGCTGCTGGGCGGGGTACTCGTCGTACGCGCAGGAGAGCCGTCCCCGGAGTCCCATGGGCCACAGGGGTCACAGCCGGATGGGGTTCTTGTCACTTAGTGGCCATTGCAACGCCTACTAAGTGACGGTTTCCCCGGACGTCCGGGGAAACCTGCGCGCCGACGACCGCGACGCCCCCTAGCGCCCAAGCCAGTGCGGGGAGCGCTTCTCGGCGAAGGCGCGAGGCCCTTCGAGGGCGTCCTCGGAGCCCAGCATCCGCGCGTACGCCGGGAGGTCACCCGAGCGCATCCGTGCGAACGCCCCGGGCACGTCGAGACCGGCGGTCGCGGACAGCACCTCCTGGATCGCCGCGACGGCGAGCGGTGCGCCCGCGACGATCTCCGCGGCCAGGTCGAGTGCGGTGGACCTCAGCTCCGGGGCCGGCACCACCCGATTGGCGAGCCCCCAGCGGGCCGCCTCTTCGGCGGTCATCCGCCGCCCGGTCAGGAGCAGCTCGCGGGCGACCGCCTCGGGGAGGCGCCGCGGCAGGCGGAGCAACCCGCCGGAGTCGGCGACGACACCGACCCGCACCTCCGGCAGTGCCAGCTCCGCGTGATCGGCGAGGACCATCAGGTCCGCGGCCAGGGCGAGCTCGAGGCCGCCTCCCAAGGCGAGGCCGTTCACGGCCGCGATCACCGGCTTGGTGCGGCCGAACAGCTCGGTCAGTCCCGCGAAGCCGCCCGGACCGTGGTCGGCGTCGACGGCCTCCCCGGCCGCCGCCGCCTTGAGGTCCCAGCCCGCCGAGAAGAATCGGTCGCCGGCGCCGGTCACGACGCCCACGCGCAGCGCGGGGTCCGACTCCAGCCGGGCGAAGGCGGCGTACAGCGCCAGGCTCGTGGCGACGTCGATCGCGTTCGCGCTGGGGCGGTCGAGGGTGACGACGAGGACGCCGTCGACCACGTCTGTGCGCACGGGTTCGGCCATGGTGTCGGCTCCTCAGTCGCCCAGTCGGGCGGTCGGACCAGCCAAGCGGATCAGGGCGTCGACCGCCATCGCCCCCTCGGGCAGCACGAGCAGCGGGTTGACCTCGATCTCCAGCAGCCGGTCGGCATGGTCGGTGGCGAAGGCGGCGACCGCCTCGATCGCGGACACGGCCGCGTCGAGGTCGGCCACGGTGCCCCGGAAGCCCTCCAGCACCGGGCCGACGCGCAGGCCGGTCAGGGCCGTCCGGATCTCGCCCCGCGTGGCCGGCAGCAGCAACGTCGCGGTGTCGTCCACGAGCTCGACCAGCACCCCGCCGGCGCCCAGGGTGAGCCCGAGTCCCAGGCGTGGGTCGCGTTGTACGCCGACGATCAGCTCGAGGACGACGCCGTCGACCATCTGCTCCACCAGGAAGCGGTCCGCGACTCCCGACATCCCCGCGGCGGCCCGGGCGACGGCCTCCTCGGAGTCGAGCCCGACCGCTACCCCGCCCACCTCCGACTTGTGGGCGAGACCCTCCGCGAGTGCCTTCAGCACGACGGGATACCCGACCTGCCGTGCGGCGGCCGGCAGCTCCGAGACCGAACCCGCCACCGCGGACCTCGGCATCGGCAGGCCGTACGCCGCGAGTGCCGCCTTCGCCTCGACCTCGTCCCGGGCCACGACCGGGGTCGCGACGGGCCCGCCCGCGCGCGGCATCGGGAGGATCTCGTCGACGGACCGCTGGGCGGCACCGATCCGCGCTGCGGCCGCGATGGCTGCCAGGCAGGTCGCGATGCCCTGCATCGGCGCGATGCCCGCCTCGAGCAGGCGCCGCCCGACCTCCTCCGGCATCGACTCGGGAAGCGACGACACGACGCAGGCCCGGGCGCTCGTCTTCTCCTGGGCCGCCACGAACGCCGCCACCGTGGTCTCGAACTCGCTGGGGTCGCAGCGGTCGCTGCGCGGGAAGTCCAGCATCAGCAGCTGCTGGTCCAGGTCGGCCTCGAGCAGGGCCGTGAAGCACTCGGTGAGCTTCTCCAGGTCTCCCCAGATGTAGGTGTGGTAGTCGAGCGGGTTACGCACCGACACCCGCTCACCGAGGACGTCGCGCAGCCGCGACCGCACACCCGACGGCAGCGCCGGCATCGTCAGGCCGGTGCGCTGCGCGAGGTCGGCGAGCAGGGCGGCCTCGCCGCCGGAGCAGCTCGCGGACGAGATCCGGGTGCCCGGCCGGCAGCCGTGCACGTGGACCAGCTTCAGCGTCTCGAGGAAGGTCTCGACGTCGTGGGCCCGAGCGATGCCGAGTCGACCGAACAGTGCGTCGACCAGCACGTCGGAGTCCGCCAGCGAGCTGGTGTGGCTCAGCGTCACCTGGGCGCCGAGCTCGGACGAGCCCGACTTCAGGGCCACGATCGGCACCTGCCGGCGGAGGGCCCGGATCGCCACGCGCGAGAACGCCGCGACCTCCGGGATCTCCTCCAGACACAGGCCGATCGCGGTGATCCGGGGGTCGTCGAGCATCGTGTCCACCAGCTCGACGACGCCGGTGACCGCGCTGTTGCCGATCGTGACCAGCATCGCGATCGGGAGGGATCGCCGCTGCATGGTGAGGTTCTCGGCGATGTTGCCGCTCTGCGCGATGAGCGCGACGCCGCTCTCGACCCGGACACCACCCTGCTGCTCGCACCACAGCGCGGCACCGTCGAGGTAGTTGACGAAGCCCAGGCAGTTCGGCCCGACGAGCGCCAGGTCGCCCGCGGCCGCGAGCAGCCTCTCCTGCAGCCGGGCGCCCTCCTCGCCGTCCTCGGCGAAACCCGACGCGTGGCAGACCACCCCGCCGACCCCGAGCCGGGCGAGCTCGGCGACCGTTCCGATGCTGGCCTCGCGGTTCACCGCCACGAACGCCGCGTCGGGTACGCCGGGCAGCTGCGACAGGTCGGGGAAGCAGGGCACGCCGCCGAGCCGGTCACGGGTCGGGTGCACCGGCCAGATCTCGCCGGTGTACCCGATCGCCCGACACTGTTCGACCGCCACCTCGGCCGGCCGGCCACCGATCACGGCCAGGCTGCGCGGGTTCAGCAGACGTTGCAGACGTGCGGTCGGGGACACGACGGGCTCAGGCACCCAGGGGCCGCAGCAGCGAACGGCTGATGATGTGGCGCTGGACCTCGCTCGTGCCGTCCCAGATGCGCTCCACGCGGGCATCGCGCCAGAAGCGCTCGATCGGGAGCTCCTCCATCAGGCCCATGCCGCCGTGGATCTGGAGGGCGCGGTCGGTGATCCGGCCGAGCGCCTCCGACGCGAACACCTTGGCCATCGCGGCGTCCTGGTCGGTCATCGTGCCCTGGTCGAGCTTCCACGCGGCCCGCAGCGTCAGCAGCTCGGCGGCCTCCAGCTCGGTGACCATGTCGGCGAGCTGGAAGCCGACGCCCTGGAACTTGCCGATCGGCTGCCCGAACTGCTCGCGGTCGGCCGCCCACTGCGTCGTCATCTCGAGCACGCGTCGCGCCCGACCCACGCTCGTCGCGGCGACGGTCAGGCGGCTGGCGCCGAGCCATTCGCCCATCAGGTCGAAGCCGCGGCCCTCCTCGCCCAGGCGGTTGGCGGCCGGCACCCGACAGCCCACGAGGACCAGCTCGCTGTGGTGGTAGCCGCGGTGCGAGACGCTCCTCGGCCCGGGCACCACGCTCAGGCCGGGCGTGTCGAGGTCGACCAGGAAGCCGGTGATCAGGTTGACCTTCCGGCCCCGGACCTCCTCGGTGCCGGTGGAGGCGAACAGGATCACGAAGTCGGACTTGTCGGCGTGGCTGATGAAGTGCTTGGAGCCGTCGAGGACGTAGTCGTCGCCGTCTCGGACGGCGCGCGTGGTCATGGACCGTACGTCGGACCCGGCGCCGGGCTCGGTCATCGCCAGGCAGTCGTAGCGCTCGCCGCGCACGGCCGGGAGGAGGTAGCGCTCGCGCTGGTCACCCTCGCACGCCTGGAGGATGTTGCTGGGCCGAGCCACCAGCCATTGCAACGCGTAGCTGGCCTTGCCCAGCTCGCGCTCGGCCAGCGCCATGCTGACCGAGTTCAGCCCGCCACCGCCCAGCTCCTCGGGCATGTTGGCGGCATGGAGCCCAGCCTCGATGGCCCGCTTCCGGATGGCGGCGGCCAGCTCCGGGGTGACCTGGTTGGTCCGCTCAACCTCCTCCTCGTGCGGGTAGAGCTCACGAGTGACGAACGTGCGCACCGTGTCGACGATCGCACGCTGTTCGTCGTCGAGACCGAAGTCCATGTCTGCTCCTGGGGTCGGGTTTCAGTTGCTGTGCCGGATGGCGATGGGGTGGCCGACGACCGCCGGCTGGGGCAGCGCGGCGTGGGCCTGCCGGATGGCCGAGACGTGCGCGTAGAGGTCCTGGGGCATGTCCACGGAGCGACCGGCCTCGGTGTCGACGTGCACCAGGAGCTGCTCAGCCATGGCGATCAGTGCGTCGGTCTCGCCGTGGCGCATCTCGTGGTAGAGGTGGAGACGCCGGCGGTCGAGGTCGAGCAGCTGCAGCGTCATCACCAGCGGCTCGCCGAGCGCGACCTCCTGACGGTGGTGGAGGTGCGTCTGCGACGTGTACAGCGAATGCCCCGCCGCGCGGTAGGCCTCGTCGACGCCGATGAACCGGAAGAAGGCGTCGGCGCTGTCGCCGAAGGCGAGCAGGAAGCACGACTCGCTCATGTGGTCGTTGTAGTCCATCCACTCCGGCGGGGCCGTGGTCTCGTGGAGCCGGAGCGGGGCATCGATCGTGGCGGCGTCGTCCCACGTGGAAGCCAGGCGTCCCTCGTGGGGCGTGGTGATGCGCCCCGGCGTCTCGGTCACGGCCGGACTCCCACACCGAGTCCGAGGTGGGCGGGTCGGGCCAGTTCGGCGTGCGCGTCGCGGAGCGCGTCGACGCGGGCCTGGCGGTCATCGGGCAACGGGACGGTGCGGCCGGCGGCGGTGTCGACGTGGAGGTACAGGCACTCACCCGTCGCGGCCAGCACCCCGTCGGCGTACAGCTCACTGTGCAGGCGCAGTCGCTTCCGGTCCGCCTCGACCAGCGTGGTCGCGGCGGTCAGGGTCTGGCCGGCCGAGACCTCGGCGAGGTAGCGCAGGTGCATCTCCACGGTGAACATCGAGGCACCGTGGCTCTCGCGGTAAGCCGCGCTGAGGCCGAGGTCCTCCAGGAGCAGCTCGTGGGCGCGCGTCAGCACGATCGCGTAGCTGGCGTCGTTGAGATGGCCGTTGTAGTCGAGCCACTCGGGGCGCACCTGTTCCCGGTACGCCCCGAAAGCCGTCCGGTCAGGCATCGCCGTCGTCTTGGTACTTCTCGAGCAGGAGCAGGAGGTCGACCAGGAACGCGTCGCGCTTCTGCTCGAGCTGGGCGACGGTGCGCCCCCCAGCCTCTTCCTCGACTCCGGCGACCACGCGGTCGCGCAGCTGAGGGGTCAGCTCCGGCGCCTCGAGGCGCGTCCAGGGCTCCAGCAGCGCCGGGCCGAAGTGGTCGAGCATGTGGCCCATCCCACCGGGGCCGCCGGCCAGGTGGAAGGTCAACATCGGCCCCATGATCGCCCAGCGCAGCCCCGGGCCGTACGCGATCGAGTCGTCGATCTGCTGCACCGTGGCCTGCCCGGAGTCGACCATGTGCAGGGCCTCGCGCCACAACGCCTCCTGGACCCGGTTGCCGACGAAGCCCGGCACCTCGTGATCCATCCTCAGCGACCTCTTGCCCGCGAGGGTGTAGAACTCGTCGGCCCAGGTGACCGCGTCGGGGTCGGTCTTCTGTCCCCCGACCACCTCGACGAGCGGGATCAGGTACGGCGGGTTGAACGGGTGACCGACCACGAACCGCTCGGGGTGGACGCAGTCGACGGCCATGTCGGACATCAGCAGACCCGACGTGCTCGAGGCGACCACGACGTCCGGGTCGGTGAGTCGGTCGATCTCCGACAGCAGGGCCACCTTGCGATCAAGGACCTCCGGTGACGACTCCTGTACGAAGTCCGCGCCGGCGAGCGCCTCCTCGAGCGTGTCGGCCCACCGGAGCCGGTCGCGTCTCGCGCCCCCCGAGAGACCCAGCCGCTCCAGCGACGGCCATGCGTTGTCGAGCATCGCCTCCAGCCGCTCGCGCGCACCGGGACCGGGGTCCCACGCGACCACGTCGTACCCGCGCCGCAAGAAGTGCGCCGCCCAGCCGCCACCGATGACGCCGGTTCCGATGACGGTGACGGTCCGGACGGCGTCGGGCGCGGTACGCCCTGCGCTCACCAGCCGACCTGGTCGAGGCCCTTGAGCCCGAGGATCGCGCGCGCCTCCTCCGGGGTGGCCGGCTCGATCGAGAGCTCGGCCAGGATCCGCTTGATCTTCGCGACCTGCTCGGCATTGGACTCGGCGAGCTGGCCACGGCCGATGAACAGGCCGTCCTCGAGCCCGACGCGCACGTGGGAGCCCATCACGGCCGAGGCCGTGATCATCTCGAACTGGTGGCGCCCGGCGCCCAGCACGGACCACTCGTAGGCGTCCCCGAGGAGCCGGTCGGCGGTCGACTTCATGTGCGCGAGGTGCTCGACGGTCGCGCCGATCCCGCCCATGACGCCCATGATCGTCTGCAGGAAGATCGGCGGCTCGACGAGCCCCGCCTCCAGGTAGTAGGCCAGCGTGTAAAGGTGGCCGACGTCGTAGGCCTCGTACTCGAACCGCGACCCGGTCTGCTGGCGGACGTCGGTGAGCATCCGCTCGATGTCGGCGAACGTGCTCACGAACGGCTCGACCCGGGTGCTCTCGAGGTAGGGCTCCTCCCAGTCGAACTTCCAGCTCCCGGCGTACTTCGGGATCATCGGGAAGCTGCCGTAGTTGAAGGTGCCGAGATTGAGGGTGCACAGCTCGGGGCGGGCCTCGTAGATGATCCGGAGCCGGTCCTCGACCGACATCCCGGTGCCGCCTCCGCTGGTGATCGAGACGACGGCGTCGGTGGAGTCCTTGATGCCCTTCAGGTAGTCCAGGAAGATCGCCGGCTCGGCCGTGGGACGGCCGTCCTTCGGGTCGCGGGCGTGCAGATGGATGATCGCCGCGCCGGCCTCGACGGCCGCGACGGACTGGTCGACGACGTCCTCGACGGTGAAGGGAAGGTTCGGCGACATGGTCGGCGTGTGGGCCGATCCGGTCACCGCGCACGTGATGATGACCTTGCGAGCCGGCATGGGAGTCTCCTGGTTTCAGCGGTCCGGTGTGTGGTGCACGATGCGAACACGCGTCGCATCATCTGAAACGGTTCCCCCGTACCGCCCCGGTTGTCAAGACCCAGCGCCGGTCAGGTTGAACGGCCGTTCGATCGATCCCGACCAGTTCCCCGCCCCGACTCGGGGTTCTGGAACGGATCAGGCGAGGAGGGCGGCCCGGACCTCGGCGGCGGCCTCGACCACCAGCGGCCCGAGCTCGGGGAAGCGCGACACCGGCACCCGGTCGACGGGCCCCCAGATGCTGAAGACGCCGAGCGGCCGTCCGTCGAGGTTGAGGATCGGCGCTGACACGCCGTACAGGGCCGGTTCGAGCTCGCCGGCGCACTCGGCGTACCCACGTTCCCGGGTCTCGATCAGCTCCGCCATCAGCGCCTCGGGGTCGGTCACGGTCGTGTCGGTGAACCGAGGGAGGGGTAGGTCGAGCATGCCGCGGGCCTCGTCGCGGGGGAGCCAGGCCAAGAACGCCTTGCCCGTCGAGGTGGCGTGCAACGGGACCTCGCGGGCCACCCAGTTGATGGCCATCACCGACGGCGGTGCGACCTCGCCGACGTAGGTCACCCCCTGCTGGCCGGCGACCGCGAGATCGGCGGTCTCCCCGGTCTGCTCCGAGACGCGCTCGAGCACGTGGCGGGTCCGCCGGACCAGCCCGTCGTATCCCGCGGCGGCGGACATCCGGATCATCGCCAGGCCGATCCGGTAGCGGTTGGTGGTCGGGTCCCGCTCGACCAGTCCACGCGCCTCGAGCGTGCCGAGCAGCCGCCACGCGGTGGCCCGGTTGATGTCGCAGCGGCTGGCGAGAGTCGTCACGGTCTCGCCCCGGGGGGCCGTCGCGGCGACCACCTCGAGCAGACGGAGGGCACGATCCACGGACTGCACCCGTGAGGGGAGCACCGTGTCCGGGCCCATCTCGGTGACGTCAGGGTCGGTGGCCACGGGGCACATGGTGGCATGGGGGAGCCGATCGCGCAGGTGGCGGCGAGGTCAGGCCCCTGTCGCGCTCGCTGCGGCGACCGCGATCGCCGGCAGCGCCAGGTAGCTCAGGTCGCGGCACTGGCGGTCCCACCAGGCGTCGGCGTAGGGCCACGCCGACGTCTTGACCACGACCGTACGACGCGGCCGGTCGACGTAGACGAACTGCCCACGCATGCCGTCGGCCATCACCCGCGAGCCGTCCGCGACGACCGGCCACCAGTGGTAGCCGAACCCGGCGTGGGTCGTGATCGTGCTGGGCAGCCGGCCCGGCTCCAGGAACGGCCGTTCGGGGCGGCTGCTCGCATCCACCCACCCCCCGTCGAGCAGGGGGCGGCCGTCCCAGGTGCCGTCGATCTGCAACCGGCCGATCCGGGCCCAGTCGCGTGCCGTCACCGCCAGCGCCCCCGCGGCCATCGCGACCCCGCCTGCCTCGACGGGTGCGTCGAGCCCGACCACCGCCGGACGCTCGGCGCCGACGGCCTGCCAGACCTCGGCCAGTGCCTCCGCGTAGGTCTGGCCACTGGCGCGCTCGCGCACCCAGTCGAGCACCATCGAGTCGGGGCTGCAGTAGGCGTAGCGGGCCCCCGGGGGCTCGCCGCCGGGGACCCGCGCGGCCAGGTCGCGGATGCCGCCCGTGCCCTCACGCCAGCGTCCGATCATCTGTGACGCGGCACTGTCCGGGTCGTGGTAGTCCTCGGCCCATGCGAGCCCGGTGGTCATCGTGAGCACGTGCCGGACCGTGGCCCCGTCATACCCGCTGCCGCGCAGCTCCGGGACGTGGTCGACCACTGCGTCGTCGACATCGAGCCGGCCCCGTGCGACGGCGATCCCGGTGAGATGGGCCAGCGCCGACTTGGTGGCGGAGTTGCCGAGCAGGCGGTCCTCGGCCGTGACGCCCGCGGCGTACCACTCGTGCACCAGGACGCCGTCGACGACGACGACGCACGACGTGGCGGAGGTGACCTCGAGGAACTCGGTCATCGACATCTCGCGACCCGCGCCGACGATCCGCGGTTCGATGACGCGCTCCGCCCTCGGCCAGGGCCGCGGGTCGGGTGCGGCGACCTCGAGATGGGCGAAACCGTGCTGCGGTTCGCGAAAGGTGTCGAGGTCGTCAGCCACGGCGTTGTTGCTCATGACGCACCATTTCCCCCTCGACCCCGGGACTTTCGGCCCCAAAACCACCTGAGATGCTCATTTCCCGGTGTGGCGCTTGACACGCATGTGAACCGTGCATTCATCATACGAACACCCGGAACGCCTTGTCGCCGCCAACGGTGGCAGCAACAGGAGCGGCCGGCGGGGTGAGAGGCATCACAGATGACCGGATCAGGCGAGAAGCGCTGGCACGTGACCGAGCGGGAGAGCGGCCTCTGGGCGCCTTCGCGGCGGGGACTGGTGATGGGCGCCGGCGGCGTCGTGGCCGCGGGAACCCTCGCCGCCTGCGGGGGCGGCAGCGCGCCCGCACCCTCGGGTGGTGACACCAGCGCCGCGGGCACGCCGAAGAAGGGCGGAAACTTCCGCCTGGGCGTCACCGGTGGCGGCTCCAAGGACATGATGGATGGCCAGAACATCGTCACCAAGCCCGACCAGGCGCGCCTGGTCACGGCCTTCGAGACGCTGCTGGAGTTCGACGACAACTACCAGCTGCAGTCCACCGGCCTGGCCGAGAGCGTCGAGGCCGACAGCCCGACGCAGTACACGATCAAGCTGCGTGACGGCATCACGTTCCAGAACGGCAAGCCGCTCACAGCCGACGACGTCATCTACTCGCTGCAGCGCATCGGCACCCAGGCCAACGGGCTGACCGGGTTCGCCGCGACGGCGACGATGGACATCAAGAACCTCAAGAAGATCGACGCCAAGACCGTCCGGCTGCCGCTGCTCAGCGCCGACTCGACGATCCCGCAGACCCTGGCCAGCTACACCTTCGGCATGGTGCCGAAGGGCTACCAGGCCTACAAGGGCGACCCCTCGACGCAGATCGGCACCGGCCCCTACAAGCTGAAGAGCTTCACCCCGGGGCAGCAGAGCGTGCACGAGCGGTACGACGGCTACTGGCGCGACTCCTACTTCGACCAGGTCACGATCACCGACTTCAGCGACTCCACCGCGCAGATCAACGCCCTCAAGGGCGGCAACATCGACGCGATGACCGATCTCCCGGCCAACCAGGTGAACGCGATCAAGTCCTCCGGTGTCGAGGCCCTGATCTCCCAGACCGGCGGCTGGATCCCGATCTGCATGGCGATCGACATGGCGCCGTTCGACGACCCCAAGGTCCGCCAGGCGATGCGCCTGATCATCGACCGGCAGCAGATCCTCGACCAGATCGGGTCCGGCTACGGCCAGATCGCCAACGACCTCTACTCACCCTTCGACGCGGGCTACAACAAGGACCTGCCCCAGCGTGAGCAGGACATCGAGCAGGCCAAGTCGCTGTTGAAGTCCGCGGGCAAGGAGGGCCTCACGGTCGACCTGCACACCACCAACGGCGCGTCCGGCATGGTCGAGCTCGCCAGCGTCTTCGCCTCGCAGGCCAAGCAGGCCGGGGTGAACATCACGGTCAAGAACGACCCGAACTACTACGGCGACGCCTACCTCAAGCTGGCCTTCTCCGTGGACTTCTGGGGCACCCGTGGCTACCTCAACCAGGTGCAGCAGGGCTCGCTGCCGAACTCGCCGTACAACGAGACCCACTGGCCGCCGAAGTCGGGCGAGGGGTCGAACTTCGGCGATCTCTACAAGCAGGCTCTGGCCGAGACCGACGACGCCAAGCGCGCGGACATCCAGCACGAGATGCAGAAGGCGGAGTACGACGTGGGGGGCTACATCATCCCCTACTTCAACAGCCTCATCGACGCTCACTCCTCGCAGGTCCAGGGACTCAAGCCGAGCAAGGGCACGTTGAACCTCGCGGGCTTCGGACACGGGTTCCGCACCATCTGGTTCGCCTGAGGCCGGGGCCGCCGATGAGGTTCCTGCGCGGCGGTGGGATCGCCGGCTTCGTCATCCGGAGGGTGCTCCTCGGGCTCCTGGTGATGTTGCTGGTCTCCATCATCGTGTTCGTGTCGACCCAGCTGCTGGGCGACCCCGCCCGCGCGATCCTCGGACGCGACGCGACGCCCGACCGGCTCGCGGCGCTGCAGAAGCAGCTGAACCTCGACAGCTCGAAGGTGGGCCAGTACTTCCACTGGCTGGGCGGCCTGCTGAGTGGAGACCTCGGGACCTCGCTCGCGTCGTCCCAGCCGGTCACCTCGGTGCTCGGGGCGCGGATCGCGAACTCCGCGGTGCTGGTGGTGCTCGCCGCGGTGATCTCGGTGCCGATCTCGATCGCGATCGGCTCGTACGCCGCCCTGCGCCGCGAGAAGGTCTTCGACACCGTCAGCTCCAACCTGATGCTCGTGCTCGCGGCCCTGCCCGAGTTCGTGGTGGCGGTGCTGCTGGTCATCCTGCTCTCGACCAACGTCTTCCACCTGCTGCCGGCGATCAGCCCGGTGCCGCCGGGCACCCATGCCTGGGACTACCCCGACGAGCTGGTGATGCCGGTGGCAACGCTGGTGATCGCGGTCGCGCCGTACGTCTCGCGCATCATGCGGGCCTCGATGATCGAGGTGCTCGAGAGCGACTATGTGGAGATGGCTCGGCTCAAGGGCCTGCCGGAGCGCACCGTGCTGATCCGGCACGCCCTGCCCAACGCGATCGGTCCCGTCTTCCAGGTGATCGCCATCAACCTCGCCTACCTCGCGGGCGGTGTGGTCGTCATCGAGTCGGTGTTCAACTACCCCGGGATCGGCCTCGCGCTGGTCGATGCGGTGAACAACCACGACATCCCGGTCGTCCAGGCCCTTGCCATGCTGATCGCAGCGGTCTACGTCGTCCTGAACCTGCTCGCCGACGTGGCCACCATCTTGGTGACACCCCGACTCCGGACCCGATTGTGAGGGCCGCGCCATGAGTCAGACCGAGTCCGCACCCGCTCTCGCCGAGGGCGTCGACGTCCCGACCCCGTCGGTGCGCTCGACCGCGCTGCTCGCGCGATCGCTGCGGCTGTGGCGCACGCGCATCGGAGCGTTCCTCACCCTGATCCTGGTGGTGATCGCGCTCGCCGGCCCGCTGCTGGCGCCGCACGCGTCCGACGACTTCATCGCCAAGCCGTTCTCCTCAGCGGCTGCCAGTGGGACCGTGTTCGGCACCGACTATCTCGGCTACGACGTGCTCAGCCGCTTCCTGTACGGCGGCCGCAGCATCCTGCTCACCGCGTTGGTGGCCACGGTCATCGGTGTGGTGCTCGGGGTCGTGATCGGCCTCGTCGCGGCGTACGCCCGCAACGCGCTCGACGACATCCTGATGCGCCTGATGGACGTGATCATGGCGTTCCCCCAGATCATGCTCGCCCTGGTGGCGGTCAGCCTGGTCGGTGCGAAGAACTCGGTGATCATCCTCGCGATCGCCCTGACCACGGCGCCACGGGTCGCCCGGGTCGCACGCGGTGCGGCCCAACCCGTCGTCGAACGCGACTTCATCGGCGCCACCGAGGCGATGGGGGTCTCGCGCGTGCGGATCCTGTTCGGCGAGCTGCTGCCCAACATCCTGGGCCCGATGATGGTGGAGGCCACCCTCCGGCTGACTTACTCGATCGCGGTGATCGCGGCGCTGGCCTTCCTGGGCCTTGCGGCCAACCCGGACGCGGCCAACTGGGGCATCATGATCCAGAAGAACCAGGTCGCGCTGGCCTCCGAGCCCTGGGGGGCGCTGCTGCCGATCCTGGCCATCGCCCTGCTCACGATGGGCACCGGCCTGATCGGTGACGGCATCGCCCGCACCGCAGCCGGCATCGACCGCGAACGGGGTGACGAGTGACCACCGACCAGCTGCCCGCGGGCGAGACGGAGACCACCGGGGGTGGCGCCGCGGTGACGGTCAGAGACCTGCGGATCTCGACCACCTCCGGCGTCGAGGTCGTGCACGACATCTCCTTCGAGATCGCGCCCGGCGAGGTCCTCGGCGTGGTCGGCGAGTCGGGCTCCGGCAAGACGACGGTCGGGCTGTCGCTGCTCGGTCACGCCAGGCGCGGCCTGAAGATCGCGGGCGGCACGATCCTGCTCGGCGACCGGGACATCCGGGCGATGAGCGACGCCGACCTGCGCCGCCTGCGCGGCTCGCTGGTCTCCTACGTCCCTCAGGACCCCGCGTCCTCGCTCAACCCCGCCCTGCGCATCGGCATCCAGCTCCGCGAGGTGCTGGAGGCCCACGGGTCGACCGACGACAAGGAGAACGCCGCGCGGATCGCGGAGATGATGCGTGAGGTCGCTCTGCCCGACGACCCGGCGTACCTCAAGCGCTATCCCCACCAGCTCTCCGGTGGCCAGCAGCAACGCGTAGGCCTGGCCATGGCCTTCGCCAACCGGCCGCGGCTGATCGTCCTCGACGAGCCGACCACGGGCCTGGACGTCACCACCCAGTCGACCGTCCTGACCACCGTGCGCGAGCTCGCCCAGATCCACGACGTCGCCGCGCTGTACGTGACCCACGACCTCGCGGTCGTCGCTGCCGTGGCCACCCGGGTCGCGGTGATGTACGCCGGCCGCATCGTCGAGCTCGGCCCCGCCGACAAGCTCTTCGAGTCCTCGGGCCACCCCTACACCCGCCGCCTGGTCGGGGCGATCCCGCGCCTGACCGGCGGCCGAAGCCTGGTCGGCATCCCGGGGCACGCACCGTCGCCGGGCAAGCGTCCTGCGGGATGCGCGTTCGGGCCCCGGTGCCGGCTGCACGTCCCCGAGTGCGACGAGAAGGTGCCGGACATGGTGCCGCTCGGGCCCGACCACTCGTCGCGCTGCATCAGGGCGCACGAGGTCGTCGACTTCAAGCAGGACGACTACGGAGACCCGGTCGCCCTCCCCGAGCCCCAGGCGGAGAAGCCGGTCCTCACCATCGAGAACGTCGTGGGCTACTACGGCTCGACCGAGGTGCTCCACTCGATCAACCTGACCCTGGAGCAGGGAGAGATCCTGGCCGTCGTCGGGGAGTCGGGGTCGGGCAAGACCACGACCGCGCGTGCCATCTCCGGGCTGCACCACAGCTGGACGGGGTCGATCCGGCTGGGTGAGATGGAGCTGGCCAAGTCCGCCCGCGCGCGCAGCACCGACATCCGGCGCCAGATCCAGTACATCTTCCAGAACCCCTACGGCTCCCTGAACCCGCGCAAGACGATCGGGGAGTCCGTCGGCCAGCCGCTCAGCGTGTTCAAGGTCGCCTCGGGCAAGAAGGCCGACGCGATGGTGGGCGAGATGCTGGAGCAGGTCTCGCTCTCCGCCGCGTACGCGCGGCGCTACCCCGACCAGTGCTCGGGTGGCGAGCGCCAGCGGGTGGCCATCGCCCGGGCGCTGATCGCCAAGCCGTCGATCCTGATCTGTGACGAGATCACCTCCGCGCTGGACGTGAGCGTGCAGGCCGCGATCGTCGAGCTCCTCGGCGAGCTGCAGCGCGAGCTCGGGCTCTCCATGGTCTTCGTGACCCACAACCTGCCGTTGGTCCGGTCGATCGCGCAGAAGGTCGCCGTTCTCGCCGACGGCAGCATCGTCGAGTACGGCGAGACCGCGAAGATCCTGGCCAACCCGCAGCAGGAGTACACCCGCCACCTCATCTCGGACACTCCGTCGCTGGAGGTGGCCACCGGCGAGGTCGCGTCGGGCGCCGGCGTGGCCGACGGGGAGCGTCCCGAGTGACCGCTTCGAACCGTCCCGACATCCTGATCGTGATGGCGGACCAGTTGACGACTGCCGCGATGCCGTTCCACGGCAACGAGGTGACCCAGGCCCCGGCCATGGCCTCGCTGGCCGAGAACGGCGTGGTCTTCGACAACGCCTACACGGCCAGTCCGCTGTGCACTCCGGCACGCGGCGCGTTGATGACCGGCCTGTTGCCGTCGAACACCCACTGCTACGACAACGCGGCCGGGTTCTCCTCCGAGGTGCCGACCTTCGCCCATCACCTGCGCAACGAGGGCTACCGCACGGTGCTCTCGGGGAAGATGCACTTCTGCGGGCCCGACCAGCTGCACGGGTTCGAGGAGCGTCTGACCACCGACATCTACCCGGCGGACTACAACTGGACGCCCGACTGGGACACCACCGAGCGACCGCACTGGTACCACGACATGTCGTCGGTGACCGACGCCGGCGTCACGGTCCGCACCAACCAGCTCGACTTCGACGACGAGGTGGCCTTCGCCGCCGAGCGCGGGCTGTTCGAGCACATCCGCTCCGGTGACGAACGGCCGTTGTGCTTCGTGGTGTCGTTCACCCACCCGCACGACCCGTATGCCACGCCCCAGGAGTACTGGGACCGCTACGACCACGCCGACGTCCCGATGCCGTCGTACGGCTACGACGCGTCGAGCACCCACCCGCACGACGAGCGGCTGCGCGCGGTCTGCGCGATGGAGGACGTCGAGATCACCGACGAGATGGTCCGCACGGCCCGGCACGCCTACCTCGGTTCGGTGTCGTACGTCGACGACAAGATCCAGCGGCTGCTGGAGATCCTGCGTCAGACCGGACGCCTCGACAACACCGTGGTGATCCTGACCAGCGACCACGGCGACATGCAGGGCGAGCGCGGGCTCTGGTACAAGATGAGCTTCTACGAGGGCTCGACGCGGGTGCCGCTCGTCGTCTCCGCACCGGGGCGCTTCGCGCCGTCGCGCGTGGCGTCTCCGGTCTCGACGATGGACCTGCTGCCCACCCTGGTCGGCATCGCCGGTGGTGACGACCAGGCCGCTGCGGAAGGCCTCGACGGCGAGAGCCTGATGCCACTGCTCCGGGGAGAGCACGATGACCGTGAGGTGGTCGTCGCCCAGTACCTCGCCGAGGGCGCGATCGCTCCGATCGTGATGTACCGCCGGGGCTCGTGGAAGCTGATCCACTCACCGGTCGACCCCGACCAGCTCTTCGACCTCGCCTCCGACCCGCTGGAGCGGGACAACCGGGCCGACGATCCCGCGTGCGCGGACCTGCTCGCCGAGCTGCGCGCCGCCGTCGCCGAGCGATGGGACCTCGAGCGGATCGACCGTGAGGTCCACGAGAGCCAACGTCGTCGCCGGGTCGTCGGCGAGGCCAACACCCGGGGCACGGCCCCGCTGTGGGACTGGGCCCCGCCGTACGACGCCGCCCACCGCTACATCCGCAACCACACCGACCTGGGCGACCTCGAGGCGATGGCCCGCTATCCCTCGGTGCGCGGGACGTCGGAAGCCACCCCCGAGCCCTGACCGCCCGCCCCGGCTGCCCGAACGGCGAGAGTCGATGGACCGGTGGCTGTGGGTGCCCGTGGGGCGAGCCAACCCTCGGCAGCCGCGAGGAGACGGGGCATCACGAACACCGGCAGCAGCACCGGCAGGAGAAGGAGCTTGATCCAGTCCCATGCCGTGTTGCCGGTGAACCCGGTCCAGGCCCAGGGGACGAGGTATCCGGCCAGCACGAGCGCCACCGCGGCCACGGCGGCCACGACGAGGAGGCCGATGTGGCGCCGGGTCCAGCGCGGGGGACGTCGCCACAGGGTCGAGGTGGCCAGGACGAGCGGGAGCAGGGCGAGCGTGAGCCAGTCCCAGAGGGTGTTGCCGGTGAAGCCGGTCCACGACATGGGGACGAGGTAGCCGGCCAGGACCAGGGCCGCGAACACCGTCAGCAGCGCAAGACCGCCGGCCATGTGACGGGGAGCGAGTCGTTCGCGATGGCGGAGCAGCAGGGGCAGGAGGGCAACCGTGACCGGGAGTGCCAGGCCTTCCAGCCAGTCCCAGAGCC
>JAICHQ010000054.1 GCA_025924815.1 Nocardioides sp. | reverse complement strand
GGGGCGGGCGCGGGGGGGGGGGCGCCCGCCGGGGCGCCCCCCCCCGCCCCCCCGGCGGGCGGGCCCGGGCCCCCGCGGCCCCCCCCCGAGGCCGTACGCCGCGACGAGGCCACCCGGCGGGTGGTCGCCGGTGAGCTGGCGTCGGCCCGGGCGACCGCCCGCCTGGTGGCGTGCCTGCCGCTCGTGGCGCTGCTCATGGGCAGCGGCGCCGGCGCCGACCCATGGTCGTTCCTGCTCTCCACCGCGTGGGGCCTCGGCTGCCTGGCGTCGGGGCTCCTGGTCGGCTTCCTGGGGCTGTGGTGGATCGAGCAGATCGCACGTGAGGCCGGGCGATGATCCGGTGACCCGATGACACCGTGGCTCCCGGCCGGACTCGCCGCCGCGGCCGCCGCGCTCGTGATCCCGGCCCGTCCGCGGTGGGTGGCCCCGGCGGCGCCGCGCGAGGTCACGCAGGTCGGCCCGGGCTGGATGAGGCGGTGGCGGTGGTGCTGGTCGGCCCTGGCCGGTCTCGCGGGCGCCACCTTCGTGTCGGGCGCAGGGGGGCTGGCGGCGGGGGTGGCGATCGCCGCGGTCGTCTGGGTCTGGATCGGTCGCACCGAGCCGGCTCCCGCACGCCGACGCCGGGAGGCCGCGGCGCGCGAGCTGCCCGGGCTCGTCCACCTGCTGGCGACGGCCCTGGAGTCCGGCTGCGATGTGGCCGAGGCCTTGCGCGTCGTGTGCGACGCGTTCCCCGGCGCGGCCGCCGAGCTGCTCGAGGCCGTGCCCGCCCGGCTGTCACTCGGCGTGGCTCCCGCCGCGGCCTGGCGTCCGGTGCTCGACCACCCCGGACTCGCTCCGCTCGGGCGGGCCATGGTGCGCGCCCAGCGCTCCGGCTCATCGGTGAGCCACGAGGTCGGCCGGCTGGCCGACGAGCTCGACCGGCGCGCCCGGCTGGAGATCGAGGGGCGGGCTCGCGCGGTCGGGGTCAAGGCGGCGGTGCCCCTGGGCCTGTGCCTGCTGCCGTCGTTCCTGCTGATCGGCGTGGTGCCCCTGGTGGCCGGGCTGGTCCGCTCGCTGGGGCTCTGACCGGCCCACCAACCGTCCACCGTCTCGACCGCGGCGGGGTGCTCCACAGCCGCGAGATCGGAGCCGCCGGCCGTCCGTGATCGAGACGACAGTTCGGATCGGGCCGCGTGTGCGCGGCTCGACATCCACCTCGTCGAAGGAGAGTCATGCACCGTCGTCACCACGATCAGCGCGGCATCACCACCGCGGAGTACGCCGTCGGCACCGCCGCGGGGGCCGGACTCGCCGGGCTCCTGTTCAAGCTGCTGACCGGAGGTTTCGGGGAGCAGCTGCTGCGTACTCTGTTCGACCACGTCCTGTCGATGCTGGGCATCGGGTGAGACGCGATCAGCGCGGTGCGGCTACCGCCGAGCTGGCGCTGGGCATCCCCCTGCTGGTGTCGTTGACCATCGGGCTGGTCTGGCTGCTCACCATCGGCCTGGCGCAGGTGCGCATGGTCGACGCCGCTCGCGAGACCGCTCGAGCCGGTGCGAGGGGCGACACCGAGGCGGCCGCCGTGGCCCGAGGGCTCGAGGTCGCACCCGGCGCCCGAGTGGTCCTGTCCGTGCACGACGGGCAGGTCGTCGCGACCGCCAGTGACACCGTGAGTCCGCCCGGCGGGCTGTTGGGGTTCCTGCCCGGCGCCCACGTCCATGCCGAGGCCGTCACGAGCAGCGAGAGCGACCCGTGACCGGTCGGCGTGACCAGCGCGGGTCGGCCACGCTGCTCGTGCTGGCCATGGCCGGTGTGCTCATCCTACTCGGGGCGGCCCTGGCGGTGGTGACGGCGATGGTCGCCGCTCACCGCACCGCCCAGTCCGCGGCCGACCTGGCCGCCCTCGCCGGAGCACGAGGCGTGGCGCAGGGTCGTGACGGGTGCGCCGTGGCGACCGGCGTGGCCGAGGCCAACCGCGCCGCGCTGACACTCTGCGCGGTCTCGGGCGGCGAGGTGCGGGTCGAGGTGGAGGTGACCGGCCCGCGCTGGTGGGGTCAGTCCGCTGATCTCCGGGCGCGCTCCCGCGCCGGTCCGGCACCGTGAGCCCGGTCGGCCACCGGGGCGTCGGCCACCGGGGCGTCGGCCAGCAGGACGTCGAGCAGGACGACCGCGCCCGCCTTGTCGAGCGGATGGTTCTGGTTGCCGCACTTCGGTGACTGGACGCACGACGGGCAGCCGTCGGGGCAGGTGCAGGCACGAATGGCGTCGCGGGTCGCGGTCAGCCAGTCGCGGGCCGCCTCGAAGCCGCGCGCGCTGATGCCGGCGCCACCCGGGTGGCCGTCGTGGACGAAGACGGTCAGCCGACCGCTGTCGGCGTGACGGGCCGTCGAGACCCCGCCGATGTCCCAGCGGTCGCAGGTGGCGAACAGCGGCAGCAGGCCGATCGAGCAGTGCTCGGCGGCGTGTGCGGCGCCGGGCAGGTCGGCCGACAGCAGACCCGAGTCGGCGAGCTGGTCGTCACTGAGCGTCCACCAGACCGCCTGGGTCGACAGGCCCTGCTCGGGCAGGTCGAGCGGAACCTCGTCGATGACGTCGCCCGAGGGCTGCCGACGACGCAGGTACGACACGACCCGGTGCGTCACGTCGACCATCCCGAACGACAGGCGCGCGGGCCCCCAGCTGCGGTGGTCGAGCTCGCGGTCGATCGTGATCTCGGTCAGCTCGCGCGCGGTGGTGGAGTAGGCCACGTCGGCGCGCTCGATCAGGGCGACCCGGTCGTCGAGGTCCAGCGACTCCACCAGCCAGGTCTCGCCGCGGTGGACGTAGACGGCCCCGGCGTGCGCCGTCGCGTGGGCACTTCCTCCGTCGACGGTGCCGACGACGCGGCCGGTCGCCCCCTCGACGAGCGAGAAGGGGCGACCGCTGCCCGACCGGATGTCGGTCAGGGCGCTGGCGGGCTCGGGATGGGTCCAGTACCACCCGTGCGGTCGTCGCCGAAGTCGTCCGCCGGCGGTGAGCTCGTCGAGCAGCGCGCCTGCCTGGTCACCGAACAGCCCGACCTCGCCCTCACGCAACGGCACCTCCTGCGCCGCCGCACACAGGTGGGGCGCCACGACGTACGGGTTGGCCGGGTCGAACACCGTCTGCTCGATCGCCGCGTCGAGCAACGCCTCGGGGTGGGTGACCAGGTAGGTGTCGAGAGGGTCGTCGCGGGCGATCAGCACCGCCAGGGCGTCGTCGGCGTTGCGCCCGGCGCGGCCCACCTGCTGCCACCAGGCCGCGCGGGTGCCGGGGAAGCCGGCGACCAGCACCGCGTCGAGCCCGGAGACGTCGATGCCCAGCTCGAGTGCGTTGGTCGCAGCGAGCCCGAGCAGCCGCCCGTCGCGCAGCGACGCCTCGATCTCGCGGCGCTCCTCGGGCAGGTACCCCCCGCGGTAGCCGGCGACGCGGTCCGCGAGCGCGGGATCGACCTCTCCGAGAAGGTCGGCGGTCGTGGACGCCACCTGCTCCGCCGCCCGGCGCGACCGGACGAAGGCCAACGTGCGGACGCCCTGGCTGACGAGGTCGGCGAGCAGCTCGGCCGACTCCGACGAGGCCGCGCGGCGCACGGGCGCGCCGTTCTCGCCGGCGTACGACGTGAAGCGCGGCTCCCACAGGACCAGAGCCACCTCTCCCCGAGGAGCGTCGTCCCGGCTCACCGCCATCACGTCGACGCCGGTGAGCCGCGACGCGTGCTCGGCCGGGTTGCCGACCGTCGCCGAGGCGAGCACGAACGTCGGCTCCGAGCCGTGGAAGGCGCATACCCGGCGCAGTCGGCGCAGGACCTGGGCGACGTGGGCGCCGAAGACCCCCCGGTAGTGGTGACACTCGTCGACCACGACGAGGTCGAGCGACGCGAACAGACCGGACCACCTCTCGTGGCGCGGCAGCAGCGAGCGGTGGAGCATGTCGGGGTTGGTGAGCACGTACTCGCCGTGCTCGCGGGTCCAGTCGCGCTCCTCGTACGACGAGTCGCCGTCGTGGGTGGTCACCCGGACGCCGAGCCCCAGCCCGGTGAGCGAGGAGAGCTGGTCCTGGGCCAGGGCCTTGGTCGGACTGATGTAGAGCGTCGAGGCACCGCGCTCGCCGCGGGTGCCACGGCGTTCGAGGATCGCCGTCAGCGCCGGCACCTGGAACGCCAGCGACTTGCCCGACGCGGTGCCGGTGGAGACCACGACGTGCTGGCGCGCGCGCGCAGCCTCCGCGACGATCGACTGGTGTCGCCACAGCGAGGCGACGCCTTGGCGCTCGAACGCCGCGACCACCTCGGGACGGACCCACGCCGGCCAGGGGGCGGTGACCGCGCTCCGCCGGGGGAGCACGCGCAGATGCCGTAGGGAGCCCTCGCGTCCGGGGCCGACCGCCAGGCTGCGGACCAGCTGCTCGACGCCGGCGCCCTTCTCGCGGCGGCCCGCGACGCCCTCGACCACACCTCCCACCGCGTCAGTCTCGCAAAGCCGACCGACAGCCGGTGACGGCGTGTGAGGCAATTCCTCCACGAACCTGCGGGGCGTGGTTTGATAGTCCACAAGGATCGGGGCCTCGGCTCCCACGACCTGACCGGGAGCTTTGGAGTGGACACGTGGACCTGACCATCACGACGCGCGAGGCCCAGGGCCGCACCGTCGTGTCGGTGGCCGGCGAGATCGACGTCTACACCGCCCCCCGGCTGCGCGAGGAGATCACCGAGCTCGTCGCGGCCGGCACCTACGACCTCGTGATCGACATGTCCGAGGTGGAGTTCCTCGACTCCACCGGCCTCGGGGTCCTGGTGGGTGGGTTGAAGAAGGTTCGCGCCCACGACGGCTCGCTCCAGCTGGTGTGCAACCAGGACCGGCTGCTGAAGATCTTCCGGATCACGGGCCTGGCGAAGGTGTTCGTCATCCACGACACCGCCGAGGCCGCGCTCACCGCGAGCTGACCCGCCCCGCGACGTACTCCGATCTCGCGCTTCCTGCGGCCTCGTGGGCGGGTTCGCGGCACGCACCCGATGTGGCTGCCGCGACCGCGGAATGACATGATCCCCCGGGCGCATGGCACAATCCGCGCCGTTCCTTGAACGTATTCCCAGGAGGAAGTCCATGACCGGGATCAGTCCCGACGTGGTGCACCTCTCCGGGGGCAACCTCGTCCTGGTCTTCATCGTCGCCCTGATCGCGCTCGGCGCGCTCGCGATGGCGTACATGTTCCGCCAGGAAGTCCTTGCCGCCGGTGAAGGCACCGACAACATGAAGAACATCGCGCATGCGGTGCAAGAGGGCGCGAACGCCTACCTGACCCGGCAGTTCCGCACCCTCGGGATCTTCGCCGCCGTCGCGTTCGTGCTGCTGCTGGCGTTGCCCGCCGAGGACATCGGCGTGCGGATCTTCCGTTCCGTGTTCTTCCTCGTCGGCGCCGGCTTCTCGGCGTCCGTCGGCTACCTCGGCATGTCGCTGGCGGTGAAGGCCAACCTCCGGGTGGCGGCCGCCGCCGAGGCGACCGGTCGTGAGCCCGCGATGCGCATCGGCTTCCGGACCGGCGCGACCGTGGGCATGCTCACCGTCGGCCTGGGTCTCTTCGGAGCCGCGGTCGTCGTGATCGCGTTCGGCAACGAGGCTCCCGAGGTCCTGGAGGGCTTCGGCTTCGGTGCCGCGCTGCTCGCCATGTTCATGCGGGTCGGCGGCGGCATCTTCACCAAGGCCGCCGACGTGGGCGCGGACCTGGTCGGCAAGGTCGAGCAGAACATCCCCGAGGACGACCCCCGCAACGCCGCCACCATCGCCGACAACGTCGGCGACAACGTCGGCGACTGCGCCGGCATGGCCGCCGACCTCTTCGAGTCGTACGCCGTGACCCTGGTCGCCGCGCTCATCCTCGGTTCGCAGGCGTTCGGCGAGAAGGGCCTGGTCTTCCCGTTGCTGATCCCCGCGATCGGAGCACTGACCGCCGTGCTCGGCGTCTACCTGTGCAAGCCGCGGCCCGGGGAGAACGGCCTGACCACGATCAACCGGGCCTTCTACATCTCCGCCGCCGTCTCCGCGGTGGCGTGCGTCGTGCTGTCCTTCATCTACCTGCCGACGAGCTTCTCGGACTTCGCCGGCGTCGGCAACAACACCCTCGACCAGCTGTTCGGAGCCGACAACAGCGGCAACCCGGCGTTGATCGCCTCGGTCGCGGTCGTCATCGGCATCGTGATGGCCTCCGCCATCCTGGCGCTGACCGGCTACTACACCGGGACCGAGTACCGGCCGGTCAAGGACGTCGGCCGCACCTCGCTCACGGGCGCAGCCACAGTCATCCTGTCCGGGCTGTCGGTCGGCTTCGAGTCGGCGGTCTACACCACGCTGGTGATCGGCGCGGCCGTGTTCGGTGCCTTCCTCCTGGGCGGTGCTTCGCTGACGGTGTCGCTGTTCGCGGTGTCGCTGGCCGGCGCCGGGCTGCTGACCACGGTCGGCGTGATCGTCGCGATGGACACCTTCGGCCCGGTCTCCGACAACGCGCAGGGCATCGCGGAGATGTCGGGCGACGTCAGCGAGCACGGCGCGCAGATCCTGACCGAGCTCGACGCGGTGGGCAACACCACCAAGGCGATCACCAAGGGCATCGCCATCGCCACCGCCGTCCTGGCGGCGACCGCGCTGTTCGGTTCCTACGCCACGTCGGTGATCGACAAGCTCACCGAGGTGGGCACCGACCGGGAGCTCAGCGACCAGCTCACGAAGTTCTTCGTGTTCAACCCCTCGGTGCTCGTCGGCGTACTGGCCGGCTCCGCCGTGGTGTTCCTGTTCTCCGGTCTCGCGATCAACGCCGTGGCTCGCGCCGCCGGCGCGGTCGTCTACGAGGTTCGTCGCCAGTTCCGCGACATCCCCGGGATCATGGAGGGGACGGGTCGGCCGGAGTACGGCAAGGTCGTCGACATCGTCACCAAGGACTCGCTGCGTGAGCTCGTCACGCCGGGCCTGCTCGCCGTGCTCGCGCCGATCGCCGTCGGCTTCGGCCTCGGTGTGACCTCGTTGGCCGGCTTCCTGGCCGGAGCGATCGGCACCGGCACCCTGATGGCGGTCTTCCTGGCCAACTCCGGTGGTGCCTGGGACAACGCCAAGAAGCTGGTCGAGGACGGCAACCACGGGGGCAAGGGATCCGAAGCCCACGCGGCGACGATCATCGGCGACACCGTCGGTGACCCGTTCAAGGACACCGCCGGCCCGGCGATCAACCCGCTGATCAAGGTGATGAACCTGGTCTCGCTGCTGATCGCCAGCGCCGTGGTCTCGCTCAGCGTCGGACCCGACCAGAACGACGCGCTGCGGATCATCATCGCGCTGGTCGCCGTGGCGATCATCGTGGTGGCGATCTACGTCTCCAAGCAGCGCGAGGTCGTGCTCGGCGACGACTCGGGTACGCCGGCGACCGCCGCGCCGACCGCACCGGCCGCCACCGACGGCCCGGCCGGCCCGGTCGACTCGTCGGACGACGCGACGCGTCAGTTCGAGCAGCAGGGCTGACCCGCCGCTCGAGACCGGCACCACCAGCATCACCCAGTAACGACGTCACGGCCCGCCCGGTGCTCCCGGGCGGCCCGTCCGTCGTATCCGTCGGATAGCGCACCCCGGCCTCTCCGGGGCCGGTGTCACGATGACGGCATGAGCGTCCCCGACCCGGCCGTGGCTCCGGGGCTGCGCGCCGCGCTCGTAGCGGCCGGCTACACCGTCGATGCCGTCGACGACCTGCTGGAAGACACGGCCCGCGCCGCGCTCCGGCGCAACGAGACCACGCCCGCGCTCCGGCGTACGACGGACCGCTCGCCGCTCGCCACGCTGGTCCGGCTGTTCCTGCTGCAGGCGCCGGTCGCTCGGGCGGACGCCGACCGCGCTCTCCCCGGACTCGTCGGTGCTCTCACCGAGGGAGGGATGCTGCTCGCCTCCGGGAGCGAGGTGCGTGCCGCCCTCGACTGCCGCCCGTACGCCGACGACTCGCGCGACTGGTGGGTCGTCAGCGACCTCACGCCGGGCCTGGACGGACAGCCGATCCGGGTCGACACCGACCACGTCCTGGGGGTCAGCCCCGCCTCCACGGGCCTGGCCCAGCTCACCACGAGGAGGAAGGTGGGCCGCGCCCTCGACCTCGGCACCGGGTGCGGCGTCCAGTCGCTGCACCTGTCGGCCCACGCCGGCCACGTCGTCGCCACGGACGTCAACCCGCGGGCGCTCGCGATCACCGCCCTCAACGCCGCGCTCAACGAGATCGAGATCGACCTCCGCGACGGCTCGCTGTGGGACCCGGTCGCGGGCGAGACGTTCGACCTGGTCACCACCAACCCGCCGTTCGTGATCTCCCCCGCCACCGGGCCCCGGCTCGTCTACCGCGACTCCGGGCTCCCCGGCGACCAGGTCGTCGAGGCCGTCGTGCGCGGCGCCTCGGACCACCTGGCCGTCGGCGGTTGGTGCCACGTCGTGGCCAACTGGGCGATCCGGCACGGCCGATCGTGGGACGAGCGCCTCGCCGACTGGCTGCCGGACGACTGCGACGTCCTCGTCGTCCAGCGCGAGGTGCTCGACCCGGCGGCGTACGTCGAGCTCTGGCTCAAGGACGCCGGCCGCCACGGCGGCCCCGGCTACCTGGCGGCGTACGACGCGTGGCTGGGGTGGCTGGAGGCGCAGCGGATCGACGGCATCGGCTTCGGCTGGGTCAACCTCCGCAAGGTCGACCACGACGAGCGGAGTGCGCGCGAGCTGCTCGACCATCCGTACGCCGTGGAGCAGCCGGTCGCCGCCGAAGTCGAGGCGTGGGCGGCGTCCCAGCATGCCTCGATCGCGGAGGAGACCCGGATCACCCTGCGTGTCGACGTCGTCCAGGAGACCCACGGCGAGCCCGGCGCCGAGGACCCCGAGACGATCGTGCTGCGTCAGCGCCGCGGCCTGTGCCGGGCGCGCCGGGTCGACACCGTCGAGGCCGCGCTGGCCGGGGCCGCCGACGGCGAGCTGAGCGTCGGCCGGATCCTCGATGCCCTGGCCGTGCTGCTCGAGCGCGACCGTGCGGAGCTGGCGGCCCACTACCTCCCCGCGGTCCGGAGCCTGGTGCGCGAAGGGTTCCTCTCGCCGGTCTGAAGCGGTCGCGCCGGGGGGACGTTGGTGGGGATCGGGAACAAGGGACTGGATCCGACGCGCTACCGTGAGCGGCCGTGAGCCCGGCCCGCCCGGCACGGGCGCCGGCTCACCCCCGGATTCGCAGTCAGGAGAAGCAGTGGCACACAAGCTGGTGATCGTCGAGTCGCCCGCCAAGGCGCGGACGATCGGCGGGTACCTCGGCGACGACTACGTCGTCGAGTCATCGGTCGGCCACATCCGCGATCTCCCCAACTCCGCGGCCGACACCCCGGCGAAGATCAAGGACAAGCCGTGGGGCCGGCTCGCCGTCGACGTCGACAACGGCTTCGTCCCCTACTACGTCGTGCCGCGGGACAAGAAGAGCCACATCGCCAAGCTGAAGGGCCTGCTGAAGGACGCCGACGAGCTCTACCTCGCCACCGACGAGGATCGCGAGGGCGAGGCCATCGCCTGGCACCTGCTCGACGAGCTGAAGCCGAAGGACATCCCGGTCCACCGGATGGTCTTCCACGAGATCACCAAGGCGGCGATCCTGGCCGCCGTCGCGGCCCCGCGCCAGATCAACGACGACCTCGTCGAGGCGCAGGAGGCGCGCCGCATCCTGGATCGCCTCTACGGCTACGAGGTCAGCCCGGTGCTGTGGAAGAAGGTCATGTCCGGGCTGTCCGCCGGGCGGGTGCAGTCGGTGGCCACCCGGCTGGTGGTCGACCGCGAGCGCGACCGGATCGCCTTCCGTGTCGCGTCGTACTGGGACCTCGAGGGCACCTTCGACGCGGGCTCCGGCAAGGAGCCGCGGATGTTCCCGGCCAAGCTGCACTCGATCGACGAGGTGCGGGTCGCCGGCGGCTCCGACTTCGGCACCGACGGCGAGCTGAAGGACAAGAGACAGGCCGACCGCGTCCACCTCGACCGCAACGCCGCCGAGGGGCTCGTCGCCGCCCTGCGCGACACGTCGTACGCCGTACGGTCGGTGGAGTCCAAGCCCTACCGCCGCCAGCCCTACGCGCCGTTCCGCACCACGACGATGCAGCAGGAGGCGAGCCGCAAGCTCGGCATGAGCGCATCGGCGACGATGTCGGTGGCGCAGCGGCTGTACGAGGGCGGCTACATCACCTACATGCGGACCGACTCGACGACGCTGTCGAGTGCCGCCGTCGACGCGGCACGCTCCCAGGTGCGCGAGCTGTACGGCGCCGAGTACCTCCCCGACGCGCCTCGCACCTACGCCTCGAAGGTGAAGAACGCGCAGGAGGCGCACGAGGCGATCCGCCCGTCCGGCGAGCGCTTCCGGACCCCGGCCGAGACCCGCCTGACCGGCGAGCAGTTCCGCCTCTACGAGCTGATCTGGATGCGCACCGTCGCCTCGCAGATGAAGGACGCCGTGGGTCATTCGGTGACGATCCGGATCGGTGGCGAGGCCGCCGACGGCCGCGACGTGGTGTTCTCCGCCAGCGGCCGGGTGATCACCTTCCACGGCTTCCTCAAGGCCTACGTCGAGGGCACCGACAACGACAAGCGCAAGGACGACGCCGAGACGCCGCTGCCCGACCTGCACGAGAGCGACCCGGTGTCCGCCGCGTCGCTGACCCCGCAGGGGCACGAGACGAAGCCGCCGGCGCGCTACACCGAGGCCACCTTGATCAAGGAGCTCGAGGACCGCGAGATCGGCCGCCCCTCGACGTACGCCTCGATCATCGGGACGATCCTCAACCGCGGCTACGTCTACAAGAAGGGCACGGCGCTGGTGCCCGCGTGGATCGCGTTCTCCGTCGTACGCCTGTTGGAGGAGCACTTCCCGCGGCAGATCAGCTACGAGTTCACCGCCGGCATGGAGGACGTCCTCGACGAGATCGCGGCCGGGCGCGCCGACCGGGTGACCGAGCTGGGGGAGTTCTACTTCGGCTCAGACCGCGTGGTCGGGCTGCGCCAGCTGGTCAGCGAGCTCGGCGACATCGACGCGAAGGAGCTCGCGACGTTCCCCGTCGGGGGGCCCGAGTCGGGCATCGTGCTGCGCGTCGGGCGCTACGGCCCCTACCTGGAAGGCCCCAGCCAGGACGACGACGGCGAGGCCGGTGCGGCCGTCCGCGCGAACGTCCCCGACGACCTGCCGCCCGACGAGCTCACCCTGGCCAAGGCGAAGGAGCTGCTGGCAAACCCGGCCGGGGAGGAGAAGGAGCTCGGCGTCCACCCCGACACCGGGCTGCGCGTGGTCGCCAAGAACGGCCGCTACGGCCCCTACGTCACCGAGCAGCTTCCCGACGACGCGCCCAAGAACGCCAGGCCGCGCACGGGGTCCCTGTTCGCCTCGATGTCGCTGGACACCGTCTCGCTGGACGACGCCGTCAAGCTGTTGTCCCTGCCCCGTGTCGTGGGCACCGACGCGGAGGGCGTCGAGATCACGGCCCAGAACGGCCGGTACGGCCCCTATCTGAAGAAGGGCACCGACTCCCGCTCCCTGACCTCGGAGGAGCAGCTGCTCTCGATCACCCTCGACGAGGCGCTGGCCATCTACGCCCAGCCCAAGCAGCGCGGCCGTGCCGCCGCGACCCCGCCGTTGAAGGAGCTCGGGCCCGACCCGGTCTCGGGGGCACCGGTCGTGGTGAAGTCCGGCCGGTTCGGCGACTACGTGACCGACGGCGAGTACAACGCAACCCTGCGCAAGGACGACACCGTCGAGGCCATCACGCTCGAGCGCGCGGCCGAGCTGCTCGCCGAACGCCGGGCCAAGGGCCCGGCGAAGAAGGCAGCCAAGCGGGGCGCGAAGAAGACGACCAAGAGGGCGACGTCGAAGAAGTCCACGAAGAAGTCAACGAAGAAGTCCGCCACCACCTAGCGTCCACCCTCACCCCGGGTCCGGAGACGACATTCCGAGAGTCCCGCAGGCTTCTGTCGGCGTGTCAGCTGCGGGACTCTCGCAACGTCCCCAACCGCGGGGCTGCGAGGTCGTCACCCTCATGGTGGGTGGGCTCGACTACGCTCGGACACCGGGCCGAACGGGGTCGTCACTCGACGGCCGTCGAGACTCCGGCGACGGGCGGAAGGGCGGTTGCGTGCACACCACGACCGGAGCCTTCGTCTGCTTCGAGGGCGGCGACGGGACGGGCAAGTCCACCCAGGCCCACGCCCTGGCCACCACTCTCACCGACCGCGGCTACCGGACGCTGCTGACCTTCGAGCCGGGCGACACCACCGTCGGCAAGGAGCTGCGGCGCATCGTGCTGGACCCCGCGACCGGCACGCTCTCCGACCGCACCGAGGTGCTGCTGTACGCCGCCGACAAGGCCGAGCACGTCGACACCGTGGTGATGCCGGCCCTCGAGCGGGGCGAGGTGGTGATCACCGATCGCTACGTCGACTCGATGCTGGCCTACCAGGGCGCCGGACGCATCCTCGACCTCACCGACGTCGACCTGGTCGCCCGCTGGGCGACCCGAGACCTGCGACCCCACCTGACCGTCGTGCTCGATCTCGACCCGGCGCACGGGCTCGGCCGGTTCGACGGACGGGACCGGATCGAAGGGGAGCCGCTCGACTTCTTCCTGCGTGCGCGCCAAGCCTTCTTGTCGCTGGCGGGCGCCGATCCCGACCACTACCTCGTCGTGGACGCCGAACGCCCCGCAGACGAGATCGCCGATGTCGTCCGGACCAGGGTCGAGCCCCTGCTCGCGCAGGCCGCGCGATGACGGCGACCGCCGCGCCCGCGGCGACCGTCTGGGACACGCTCGTCGGCCAGCGGCGGGCCGTCGAGGCGCTGCGCGCGGCGGCGTCCGGGCACGGCATGAGCCAGGCCTTCCTCTTCACCGGCCCACCGGGCTCCGGGCGCTCCAACGCCGCCGTGGCCTTCGCCGCCGCGCTCCAGTGCGACGAGGCTCCCCCCGGATGCGGGGTCTGCCACTCGTGCCACACCGTGCTCGCCGGCAGCCATGCCGACGTCACGGTCGTGCGCACCGACCGGCTGTCGATCGGCGTCGACGAGGTGCGCGAGCTCGTACGGCGCTCGGCGCTGGCCCCGGTCGGGCGGCGCTGGCAGGTGATGATCGTCGAGGACGCCGACCGGCTCACCGACCAGGCCGCCAACGCCTTGCTCAAGGCGATCGAGGAGCCCACCGACCGCACGGTGTGGATGCTGTGCGCCCCCACCGTCGAGGACCTCCTGCCCACCATCCGGTCGCGCTGCAGACTGGTCACCCTGTCCACACCGTCGGCCGAGCAGGTCGCCGACTTCTTGTCGCGCACCGACGGTGTCGAGCACGCGCTCGCGTCGTACTGCGCCCGCGCCAGCCAGGGCCACATCGGCCGGGCCCGAGCGCTGGCCCGCGACGAGGGGGCTCGCAACCGGCGCAAGGAGATGGTCTCCATCCCGGCCCGCCTGACCAGCCTGGCCTCCTGCATGAACGCCGCCCACAACCTCGTCGAGACCACGCAGGAGGAGGCCGACCTCATCACCGGTGAGCTCGACGCCCGTGAGCGCACCGATCTCGACGTGACGTACGGCGTGGTCGAGCGCGGCCGTCGCCCGCGGGAGTACGCGCCGGCCGTGTCGGCGCTCGAGCGTGCCCAGAAGACCCGGGCCAAGCGACGCCATCTCGACGTGGTCGACCGCGGACTGATGGACCTGGTCTCGGTCTACCGCGATGCGATCGCGCTCGCCACCGGCGGCTCCGTGGCCCTGGTCAACGAGGAGCTCCGCGCGGACGTCGAGCAGATCGTGTGCACGTCCAGCCCCGAGCTCAACCTGCGCCGGATCGGCTGGATCTTCGAGGCGCGTGAGCAGATGCTCGAGTTCAACGTGCCGGTCCCGCTGGCCCTCGAGTCGCTCATGGTCGCGCTCAAGGCACCCGCCCGGTGAGGCGTCTGGTCGCCGCGGTCACGCTCGTCGTGGTCGTCGTGCTGGTGGCGGGTCTGGCGCTCGTGGTGACCCGAGGGGGGTCGCCCGGAGGCGGCGCTGCTCCGACGCCGGTCACCCCCTCGGGCGGGCCGCCCGTGACCCGGCCGCCCTCGGCGGAGCTGGCCCGCTTCTACACCCAGCAGCTGGACTGGTCGGAGTGCGACCACGGCAACCGGTGCGCGCTGCTGACCGTCCCGCTCGACTACCGCCGGCCGGCCGGACGCACCATCGAGATCCATGTCCTCGAGGTCCCCGCGTCGGGGACCCGGATCGGGTCGCTGGTGGTCAACCCGGGTGGGCCGGGTGCCGGTGGCACGACGTACGCCGCGAGCAAGGGCGCGTCCTTCGGCGACCCCCTGCTCGAGCACTTCGACCTGGTCGGCTTCGACCCGCGCGGCACCGGCCGGAGCTCCCCGGTCGAGTGTCTGGGCGACCGGGCCTTCAACGCCTACCTGTCCTCCGACCCGGATCCGCGAACGGCCGACCAGATCGCCACGTTCCGTCACCAGCAGCGCAGCCTCGCCCGCGGCTGCGTCCGCAACTCCGGTGCTCTCGCGGGTCATGTCTCGACCGTCGAGTCCGCCCGCGACATGGACATCCTCCGCGCCGCCCTCGGTGACGCGCGGCTGACCTACTTCGGTGCGTCGTACGGCACCAAGCTCGGCGCGACGTACGCCCAGCTCTTCCCGCAGCGGGTCGGCCGGTTCGTACTCGACGGCGCGGTCGACCCGACCCTCGGCACCCGCGCGTCGGCGCTCCAGCAGGCTGCCGGGTTCCAGAAGGCCCTCGACGCGTACGCCGCCGACTGCGTGCAGTCGAAGGTCGGCTGCTTCCTCGGCAAGACCGTGTCCGACGTGCAGCGCACGATCAGCAGCCTGCTCGACCGGATCTCACGGCAGCCGCTGCCGACCAGCGACGGGCGCGAGCTGACCGCGGGCAACGCGTTCTACGGGATCGCCGCGACTCTGTACGACCGTGGCTACTGGATCCTGCTCAGCTCGGGGCTGAGATCCGCCTTGGGTGGCGACGGCACCGTACTGATGAAGCTCGCCGACGCCTACGCCCACCGCAACCCCGACGGCACCTTCCAGGACAACTTCCTCGAGGCGTTCTACGACATCTCCTGTGTCGACGACCCGTACACCATCCCCTACGCGAGGGTGCCCTCGCAGTTTCTCGCGTTCGAGAAGGCCTCCCCCGTGTTCGGCCGCGTCTACGCCTGGGCCCTGACCGCGTGCGACGGCTTCACCCCGCGCACGGACGAGCCGGCCCCGACCATCCACGCCCGGGGCGCCCAGCCGATCGTCGTGATCGGCACGACCCGCGATCCGGCCACGCCGTACCGCTGGGCCGTCGCCCTGGCCCACCAGCTCGACTCCGGAGTCCTGGTCAGTCGCAACGGCGACGGCCACACCGGCTACCACCAGGGCAACGTCTGCGTCGACACCGCTGTCGACCGCTACCTGGTCTCGGGCGTCGTTCCGCAGGACGGCCTGTCCTGCTGAGGCCCTGCTCGCGACCCGGCGTTCGCCGATTCCGCGCGGTCCTGCGGCCCTCCGTATACTTCCGGCCGTTGCCCGGACCGCCGTAGCGGACGGGCCGCGCGCCGCCTTAGCTCAGTCGGTAGAGCGATTCACTCGTAATGAATAGGTCGTCGGTTCGATTCCGACAGGCGGCTCCACGCTGGGTCGGCAGAGCACGGGGGGAACGCTCCCGACTGAACCGGTCGCGACGAGGTACGCCGGATCTTCGCACCGACCGATTGCGCGCGAATTGCCGCACGGCGACGGGGTTCGGGGGGACAATCCGATCATGGACGTGACTGAGCCCGTGGAGAGCTCGGCGGCTCCGGAGCCGGTTGCCCCCGTACCTCTCGCGCCGGAGCTGGCCGCCGATGCCGTTGGCGTGCCCGTGGGTGTCGAGCACGCCGTGGTGGGGTGGCCGTGGGACTCGCTGCGAGCCGAGCAGGAGGGGCGGCCCGGCTCGTTCACCGACGTGATGCGTCATGAGTACCGGTGGGACGACGAGACGTTCACCCGCCTGGAGGAGGCGATGCGCGCCGCCTGCGAGGCCTTGGAGGGGCAGAACACCATCGAGCGCTGGGTGGGCGAGGGGTTCTGGTGCTGGACCGCGGTGATCCCCGAGCTCACCGAGCACCCGCGATTCAGCCATGCCGATCCGCACTACCTGCGCAGGTGTCTGGCCCGCCTTCGGGACCTCGGTTCGTGGTTCTTCAACGGCAGCTCGCCGTACGGCCCCCACCACGTCTGGGAGCCGGTCCCGCGGGCTCGCGGCTGAGAGCCCCGGATCCAGGGCACCCGGGGCTCTACCCGAAAGGGTGAGTCAGCGGGTAGTTTGTCGCTCCGTTGAGAAGGTAGGTCGGATCCCTGCCCCGGCCAGGGGCATCCCAGGCGGCACCACGGAGCACGGGCGAGGGGTCCCGGGCCGTCCCGTCTTCTCGCGGCGTCGCGGAGGGCGTCGCCGCGCGGGGGGAGGTACCGGTGGCGCGTCTGCTCCACAAGCTGGGCATGCTGTGCGCGCGCCGGCCGCTCGTGGTCATCGGGCTCTGGGTCGTCCTGCTCGTGATCGTCTTCGGGGCGGTGGCGAGGATCGGTGCCCTGACCAGCAACGACCTCTCCCTTCCGGGCACCGGCAGCCAGGAGGCCAAGAACCTGCTGCAGAACCGCTTCCCGCCCCAGCAGAACGGCGCCAACCCGATCGTCTTCGACGTCACGTCGGGCAAGCTCACCGACCAGAAGTACAAGCAGGCGATCCACGACTCGATCAAGGCGATCAAGAAGCAGGACCACGTCTACAGCGTCACCAACCCGCTCAGCAGCGCGGGCCAGACCGCGGGGTTGCTGTCGAAGGACAAGCAGACGGCCTTCGCGCCCGTCCTCATGGACGTCGCCAGCAGTGACCTGACCGAGGAGATCGCCCAGAACGTCGTGGACGCCGCCGATCCTGCGACCAAGGTGGGCATCGACGTCCAGGCCGCCGGCAACATCGGGACCACGCTGTCGACCGAAGCCTCCGAGACCAGTGAGATCGTCGGCATCGTCGTCGCGATGATCATCCTCAGCCTGGTGCTCGGAAGCCTGGTCGCGATGGGCATGCCGATCCTGACGGCCGTGCTCGGTCTGGCGGCGGCGCTCTCCCTGGTCGGGCTGGCCGGGCACCTGCTGTCGATCCCGACCAGTGGCCCGACCCTGGCCACCATGATCGGCCTCGGCGTCGGGATCGACTACGCGCTGTTCCTGGTGACGCGACATCAAGAACAGCTCGGAGCCGGCATGGCGATGCACGACTCCATCGCCAACGCCGTCGCGACCTCCGGCAGCGCGATCGTCTTCGCCGGCGGCACGGTCGTCATCGCCCTGCTCTCCCTGGCCGTCGCCGGCATCCCGCTGGTGACCGCCCTGGGCATCGCGTCCGCGATCGGTGTGGTCGCGGCGGTGCTCGGCTCGATCTCCCTGCTGCCGGCGTTCCTCGGTCTGATCAAGCACCGCATCCGCTGGGCTTCGCTGCCGAAGTTCATCTCGCCGCCGCCGGTGCCCGGCCAGGGCATGTGGCACAGCTGGGCCGGCGTCGTACGCCGGCACCCGGTCATCATCAGCGTCGCCTCGCTGGCGTTCCTGGCCCCCATGGTCATCCCGGTCTTCTCCCTCGAGCTCGGACAGGAGGACATCGGCGCGACCAACCCGTCGACCACCGAGCGCCAGGCCTACGACCTGATCGCCGGCGGCTTCGGGGTCGGCTTCAACGGCCCGCTGCAGGTCGCCTCGAAGCTCGACCCGGTCGCGACCCAGAGTGCTGCCTACACCAAGAAGTACAACAAGGCGACCAAGCTCCAGAAGCAGCTGAACAAAGCCCAGAAGCAGCTGCCCAAGCAGCAGAAGCAGCTCGAGCAGCAGCAGAAGCAGCTGGAGGCGCAGCAGGCGCAGCTCACCCAGCAGAGCAATGAGCTGAAGGCCCAGCAGGCAGCGCTGACCGCCCAAGGCGACCAGCTCACGGCCCAGCAGGCCTCGCTCGAGCAGCAGGCCGCCCAGCTCCAGCGGCAGAAGGCCGCTCTCCAGGCGAAGCAGCGCCGCCTCGAAACCGAGCAGGCGACCCTCAAGCGCAAGGCCGAGGCACTGGCGGCGCGGATCAAGCCGCTCGCGGTCCGGCTGGTCGTGCTCGAGGCGCGCGAGCAGATCCTGCGCAAGCGCATCAAGAACGCCGTAGGCAACCCGGTCCGCCTCGAGCGGCTCCAGCGTCGGCTCGATAGGGTCCTGGCACGTGAGGCCGATGTGCACCGGCGTCTCGACCCGCTGAAGAAGCAGGCCGAGCATCTCGCGGCCCAGGGACGCCGGCTCCAGGCCCAGGCCGCCGCGCTGCAGCGACAGGCCGACCAGCTGCAGGCGAAGGCAGACGCGCTGACCCGGCAGAAGGCGAGCCTGGAGGCGCAGGCCGCCTCGCTCCAGAGCCAGGGCGCGCAGCTGCAGGCGCAGGCGGCGCAGCTCCAGAAGCAGGGGGACGCGCTCCAGACCGAGGCCGTCCAGCTGCAGAGCGAGGCCAACGAGCTCAAGCAGGAGCAGAAGAAGGCCCAGCAGCAGCAGACCGAGGCGCTGAAGCTCCAGGACGAGCTCACCGCCATGGTGGCCACCGCGGGCGGCGACGCGCGCGGCACCGACCCCCGCGTGGTCAGCCTGCAGAACGCCCTGTCGGCGACCAAGGGCGTGGTCTCCCTGACCCCGCCGCAGATCAACAAGAAGGGCGACGTCGTCCTGCTCTCGGCCGTGCCGAAGACCTCACCGGCGTCCGACGCCACCGCCGCGCTGGTGAACAAGGTGCGCGGCGACGTGCTTCCGCCCGTCGACGTCAAGGGCATGACGTCGTACGTCGGTGGCTACACCGCGTCGTACGTCGACCTCGCGTCGCTGATCAGCGCCCGGCTGCTGCTGGTGATCGGCACGGTGATCCTGCTGGGCTTCCTGCTGCTGATGATCGCCTTCCGCTCGGTGTTGATCCCGCTCCAGGCTGCGATCACGAACCTGCTGTCGGCGGGTGCGGCCTTCGGGGTGCTGACGGCGGTGTTCCAGTGGGGCTGGGGCATCTCCCAGGTCGGCATCGACACGCCCGACACGACCGTGCCGATCGCCAGCTACGTGCCGCTGATGATGTTCGCGGTGCTGTTCGGCCTCTCGATGGACTACGAGGTGTTCCTGATCAGCCACGTCCAGATGCACCATCACCAGGGCGAGCCGGCACGGCAGGCGGTGGCGTCGGGTCTCGGCTCGAGTGCCCGGATCACCTCGGCCGCGGCCCTGATCATGGCCTCGGTGTTCGCCAGCTTCATCCTCAACGGCGACCCGGTGATCAAGCAGTTCGGCGTCGGGCTCGCGACCGCCGTGCTGCTGGCGGGCATCCTCGTGGTGACGCTCGCGCCGGCCTCGGTGGTGCTGTTCGGGAAGGGGGCCTGGTGGCTGCCCGGGTGGCTGGACAAGCTCCTGCCCCACATCTCGATCGAGGGGGAGACGATGCCCGCGTCGGACGAGGTGCCGCCCGGGGAGGACGTGGGCGACACGGGGTCCGGGCCGATGGAGCCCACGGCGCCGGCTCCCGCCTGACCCACCGGCAGCCCGGCTCGGGGTGCCCGGATGGGACTCAGGACGTTCCGGCCGGCCGCCGCGGCGGACTACGATCCCAGGCCACGGGCGCCCCGATCGCCCGTGGTTCGGGGGTCGCATGACCACGCTGGAGCCGGTCCACGGCTTCGCCCCCACGCGCCCGAACCGAGCGCTGGCGTGGGTCGCTGCGGCGCTGATCGCGACGTTCGCGATCACGACGGTGCCCGGCGTCCGGGCGAGCCCGCCTTCCACACGGTCTTCGACGGCTGGCTGCAGTCCACGGCGTACGTCGCCGTCGCGGTCGTGGCGGTGGTGCGGCCCCGGCGTTCGCCGGTCGACCGGCTGCTCTGGGGGTTGATCGCCGTCGCGGTCGGGCTGCGTGCCCTCGGCTTCGTGCTCTTCCTGGGCTACGTGCGCCTCCAGCACCCGCTGCCGTACCCCAACGTCGCCGACTACGCCTGGCTCACCATGGACGCGGTCCTGCTCCTCGCCTTCTGGGTGCTGCTGCGGCGACGGATCCGCTACCGCTCGGTGGGCCTCCTGCTCGACGCCGCGCTGATGGGCCTGACCGTGGCGGGCGTGGCCGTCGTGCTGCTCTTCCACACGCTCGACACCATCTCCGGCTCCGACGCCCCGGACGGGGTCGTGGTGGTCAACCTGGCCTACCCCCTGCTCGACATCGGGATGCTGGTGCTGGTTTCGGGAGCGCTGGTCACCACCGGCATCCGGTCGTGGTCGACCGTGCTGCTCGCGGCGGGCGTGGTGGGGTTCGCGGTGGTCGACGCGGTGTTCGTCTACCAGGCGGCCAAGGGGGACTACCACCCCGGCACGCCGCTGGCGACGTTGTCCCTGGTCGCGACCGCGGCGATCGCGTTCTCCGGCTGGGTGCACGATGTCGATCGGCCCCTGCTTCCCGAGTTCGAGTTCTCGCGGGTGGCCCTCGCCGCCGTGCTGGGCCTGACCTCGATCGCCGCGCTCGTGTACGGCGCGCTGCGCGAGGTGACCCCGGGCGGCATCCTGCTCCCGGCGGGGGCGCTGGTCGTCGGGATCGTGCGGGGGGTGTGGACGGTCGTCCGCAACCGGGGGACCGCGCTGACGACCATCGGCGCCTACAACGCCGAGCTGCTCCGCTTCCAGGCGCTGGTCGAGACCTCCCGGGACTTCATCGCGATGGCTCGGCCGGACGGGACCGTGATGTACCTCAACCCCGCCGGGCGCCGGCTCGTGGGCGTCGGGGACCGCGACGTGACCGGCATGTCGATCGCCGACTTCCAGACCGCCGACGGTCTGGTCGCCTCGGTCGAGATCCAGCAGCCGGCCGTCGCCGAGCGCGGGGAGTGGTCGGGGCAGTCGACGTTGCGTGACCACCGTGGGGGCCCGCCGATCCCGGTCGCCATCTCCAGCTTCCTCATGCGGGATCCCGACACCGGGGAGCCCATCGCCCTCGCCACCGTGCAGCGCGACATCTCCGAGCTGGTGACAGCGCAGGCGGCCCTCGAGCGGCTCGCCGACGAGCGGCAGCACCTGCTGGATCGCCTGGTGCAGGCACAGGAGGACGAACGGGCCCGGGTCGCGGCCGACGTCCACGACGACTCCGTCCAGGCCCTGGCGGCCGTGGAGCTCCGGCTCGGCCTGCTCCGCCGACAGCTCGCCGAGGGTCAGCCCGAGCTGCTCGAGACGGCCGAGACGCTGGCCACGACCGTCACCGAGGCCATCGGCCGTCTCCGCACGCTGCTCTTCGACCTGGAGTCCCCCGCGGTGGAGAGCGATCTGGCCACGGCGCTCGAGGTGGCGGCTGCGAACGCCTTCGAGGGTCGCATCCGCTGGCGGGTCACCGGTGACGTCGACCTCGATCTCCCGGAGGGGCAGCGGGTGACGGCGTACCGGATCGCACGCGAGGCGATGGCGAACGTCGTCCGGCACGCCGGGGCGCGGGAGGTCGAGCTCCGGCTGACCGAGGTCGCGGGAGGCTTCGAGGTCACGATCGAGGACGACGGCCGCGGCTTCGATCCGGCGACGGTCGAGCATCGGCGTGGGCACCTGGGCATCCCGGCCATGGCGGACCGCGCCACGATCGCCGGCGGCCGTCTGGAGGTGGAACGTCGAGACGAGGGCGGCACGCGGATCCGGCTCTGGCTGCCGCGGACTCGGTCGGGCGGGCCGGAGGGCTCCCTCTGACCGGGCCGGGGGGAATCGGTCAGACGGAGCCCGCTCCGGGTCCTCCGAGGCACCCGCCGGCCCACGGCATCGGGGGACGCGGGCCGGGCGGGACACTCGTCGAGCAGCGGTCCGACCGGGCTGGATCCGCGATGTGGCGGACCCTGACTCGGGGGGGGGTGGACGGAGCAGCATGGCCGCCCGTCTCCGGGCCGCTCCCTGTGACGGGGGCTGCTCCAGACTCCCTGAGGACCGGCGTCGGCACATGAGGTTTCGGCGTCGAGTCGAGTAGCGCCGATCTACTACTCCCGGTGGTCCCCACCGGCCCGCGCCTGCGGGCTCACAGGTCGGATCACAGGTCGGATCACAGGTCGGGGAGCATGCCCTGACGAACGGCGACCGACAGCGCCTCGAGCTTGGAGTGTGCCCCCAGCTTCGCCGACAGGCTGGCGATGTGGT
>JAICHQ010000053.1 GCA_025924815.1 Nocardioides sp. | reverse complement strand
GCGCCTGGTCATCCACGGGCAGTCCGACATCGGGAAGTCGACGGCCCAGTCGGCCCGGGAGTCCGTGGCCGAGATCAACCCGCTGGTCGACGTCGTGCTCCACGAGGAACGACTCGACAACGACAACGTGATGCGGATGTTCGAGGGTTACGACCTGATCCTCGACGGCACCGACAACTTCGCCACCCGGTACCTGGTCAACGATGCGGCGTACTTCTCGAAGATCCCCTACATCTGGGGTTCGATCTACCGGTTCGACGGCCAGGCGAGCATCTTCGCGCCCACCCTGAGCGAGGTCGCGGGCGAGGACCTGCCGTGCTACCGGTGCCTGTATCCCGAGCCGCCGCCGCCGGGGATGGTGCCGAGCTGCGCCGAGGGCGGCGTGCTGGGCGTGCTGTGCGCCAGCATCGGCTCGATCCAGGTCAACGAGGCGATCAAGCTGCTGACCGGGATCGGCGAGCCGATCGCCGGCACTCTGGTCATCTACGACGCCCTTGCGATGGAGTACCGCAAGCTGAAGGTGCGCAAGGACCCGAACTGCGCGCTCTGCGGCGACCACCCCACGGTCACCGGGCTGATCGACTACGAGACCTTCTGCGGCGCAGTCTCCGACGAGGCGTCGGAGGCGGCCGCGGGCTCCACCGTCTCGGTGATCCAGCTCTCGCACATGTTGAAGCAGCGCGACAACGGCGAGACGGACTTCGTGCTGATCGACGTGCGCGAGCCCAACGAGTACGAGATCAACAAGATCCCTGGCTCGGAGCTGATCCCCAAGGGCGAGTTCCTCAACGGCCACGCGCTCGGGCGGCTTCCCGGCGTCGACTCGGGCAAGCAGGTCGTCCTCTACTGCAAGACCGGGATCCGGTCGGCGGAGGCGCTCGCCGTGGTGAAGGGGGCCGGCTACGCCGACGCCATCCACGTCGGTGGTGGCGTGGCCGCCTGGGTCGAGCAGGTCGACCCCAGCCAGCCGGCGTACTGACCCAGGGTCCGGTCGCGGGTGACCGGGGCGTAACCGGGTCGGGTCCGGGCCGTTGGGCGGGTGTCCCACCTACAGGAGGCCCCCGCATGACCCGATTCTCGTCCGGCCCCGCCCGGCCGGCCCACCGCGTGTCGGCCGGCCTGGCGGCCCTCGCTGCGGTCGCGCTCGTCACCGCGACGACCGGCTCGTCGTCCGGTGCAGCCGGCTCCGTGCTGAGCCCGCGCGCCGCCTGGGCGCCGGCCGCCACGGCGTCGATCCACCCCGGCACGATGATGTACACCGCGGGAGCCCAGTGCACCGGCAACTTCGTGTTCGGCGACGACGCCGGCAACACCTACCTCGGGTACGCCGCGCACTGCGCCGGCACCGGATCGTCCACGGACACCGACGGGTGCTGGACCGACTCGGTCCCACTCGGCACCAGGGTCGACCTGAGCAACGACGGCAGCCCGGTCGACGAGGGCACGATCGTCGGGCACGGCACCCTCGCCTACAGCTCGTGGATCACCGAGCACCGGCTCGGCACCACGGCGACGAACGCGTGCGCCTACAACGACCTGGCCCTGGTGGAGATCGACGCCCGCGACGTCTCGAAGGTGAACCCGAGCGTCCCGTTCTGGGGCGGTCCGACCGGCATCGACACCGACGGCACGGTGGCGGGTGACCGGGTCTGGACCTACGGCAACTCCAGCCTCCGGGCGGGCCTGTCGCCGTTGTCGCCGCACACCGGCATGAGCCTGGGCGACGACGCCGCCGACGGCGGCTGGAGCCACCCCCTCTACACCCTGTCGCCCGGCATCCCTGGTGACTCGGGCTCGGGGTTCATGACCCAGGGCGGCCGGGCGATCGGCGTGTTGTCCACGCTCGGCCTGGCGCCGCTGCCGCTGTCGAACAACATCGGCGACCTGGCCCACGAACTCGCCTTCGCGCAGATGCACTCCGGCATCGCCGGGCTGCACCTGGTGAACGGCACGGAGCCGTTCGACCCGATCCTCTGACCCATGCCCCGGACCTTCCGTCGGCGAGCCCCACGCCTCGCGGTGTGAGGGCTCGTCGTCGTCCGCGACGGGCGCAAGCGTGACCGCGCCGTGACCACACCCCCCGTCAGGGGGGTTACCGTGCTTGCCGTGACATCAAGGCGAGCCGGGATGAGCGCGGTCGCGCTGACGGTGCTCGCGGTCGGTGTGCTCCTGCTCATGGTGATGTTCGCGGCCCGCAGCGGGCCGGAGCGGATCTTCACGGGGCCGCTCCACGACCCGAGCTTCCGCGGCGTCACCCCCTCGTACACGCTGCCGACCCCGCCGTCGCTGCCGGGTCGCGGCCACCGGCAGGGTCTGCTGCACGGCAACCCGTTCTTCACGACCCTGGGGTGGGTGGTCCGACTCCTCCTGGCGCTGTGCGTGCTGTGGCTGGTCCAGCTCGGCGTCCGCCGGCTCGCGGAGCGCCTGCGGGAGTGGCGCGGACGGCCGAGGCCTCCGCGGCCCGGCCAGGTGGACTTCGAGGTGCTGGACGACCCCGACCCGCTGGTCGAGGAGATCCGGCGGGACGCCGACGAGCAGTTCGCGCTGCTCCTCGGCGGTGAGCCGCGCAACGCGATCGTCGCGTGCTGGGACCGCTTCGAGGAGCAGGCCGAGCGCGTCAACGCCTCCCGGAAGCCGTGGGAGACCTCCTCGGAGTTCACCCTGCGACTGCTCGACCAGGTCGCGGCCGATGCCGGTGCGGTCGCCCGACTGGAGGCCCTCTACCGGGAGGCGCGGTTCTCCGAGCACGAGATCGACGAGGCGCGCCGGCATGTGGCCGTCGAGGCGCTGCGGGACATCCACGCCTCACTCGGCATCGGCGCGGTGAGCCGATGAGCCGCCCGCGGACGCGTCGCGCCGCCGCCGGTCCCCGCCGGCGCAACCGCTGGGTGGTGCGCGCCCTGCTGGTCGTGGCCGGAATCGGCGGGCTCACGGTCTTCGCCCGGATCGAGCACACCGAACCCCGGATCCTGCCGACCGCGCTCTTCGTGGGGGCGGTGGTGGCGATCGCCGGGATGCTGTCCGACAGCGGCGACGCCGACCCGGCCGACTGGTCGGTGCCCGGCGAGTACGCCGTCACCCCGGCCGGCCAGGACTCCGGGCTCGCCGGCAACGCACGACTGATCGAGAACCACCTGTCGGCCCGCGAGGTGGACCCGTTGCTGCGCGCCCGGCTCGGCCGGATGACCGACGACCGACTCTCGCGCCTGGGCTGGTCACGCGCCGACCCCGAGGTGAACCGCCGCCTCGGGCCTACGCTCATCGCTGTCCTCGACGGCCCACCACGCTCCCTGAAGGTGGCCGAGGTCGAGGAGTGCATCCGACGGATCGAGGAGCTGACCCCATGACCCAGCCCGGAACCCCGTCCCCCGCAGGCCGGATCTCGGTGGCGGAGGCCTCGCAGCGCTCCCAGGCGGTGCTCGACGAGGTCGAGCGCGCGGTCGTCGGCAAGCGCCTGCCCTTGACGCTGGTCCTCGCCGCGATCCTGGCCAAGGGCCACGTGCTGATCGAGGACTTCCCCGGGCTCGGCAAGACCCTGGCGGCCCGGAGCCTCGCGCGGGTGCTCGGCCTGGACTTCGCGCGGGTGCAGTTCACGCCTGACCTCCTGCCGGCCGACATCACCGGCTCCTTCCTGTACAACCAGAAGGACGGCAGCTTCGACTTCCGGCGCGGGCCGCTGTTCACCGGACTGCTCCTCGCCGACGAGATCAACCGCACACCTCCCAAGACGCAGTCGGCGCTGCTGGAGGCCATGCAGGAGCGCCAGGCGACCGTCGAGGGGGAGACCTTCCGCCTCCCGGAGCCCTTCCACGTGCTCGCCACGGCGAACCCGATCGAGTACGAGGGCACCTACCCGCTTCCCGAGGCCCAGCTCGACCGCTTCCTGATGCGGGTGAGCTTCGGCTACCCCACGACGCAGGAGGAGCACGACGTGGTCACCCGCCGGCTCGCGCGCGGGCAGGAGGACGTCGACCTCGACCAGGTCACCGACGCCGGCGGGCTGAGCGCGATGCAGGCCGCGGTGGAGATCGTGACCCTCGACGACACGGTCGCGCGCTACTGCGTGGACCTGGCGACCTCGACCCGCGACCACAAGGACGTGCTGACCGGATCCTCGCCCCGCGGCTCGCTGGGGCTCGCCCTGGCCGCCCGGGGCTTCGCCGTGGTCCGGGGTCGTGACTACGTGATCCCGGAGGACGTCAAGGCGGTGTCGCGAGCCGTGCTCTCCCACCGGATCACGGTCAAGCCCGAGCTCTGGATGACCCAGGCCAGCGGCCCGCGTGTCGTGGACGCGGTGCTCGCCGAGGTCCCGACCCCGCGAGCCCTCGAACAGCCGTGAACGACGCTCCGACGCGCTGGCACGCGACGAGCAGCCTCGGTCGATCCCTCATCGTCGGCGGCCTGGGGGCCGCGCTGGCGCTCGCCGCGGGGCGTCCCGGACTCGTGGTGCTGGTGGCGCCGTTGCTGCTGATGGCGGCTCTGGCCCTCGTGCACAAGCCCGTCGTCGAGCCTCGGGTGTTCTCGACGCCGGCCCGCCAGCAGCTGCACGAGGGCCAAGGCACCCGGCTGCGGCTCGAGACCCACGACCTCGACGACGTCGAGCACGTGACCCGCATGATGTCGCCGCAGCCGTTCCTGGCGGCCCACCCCGTCGACGGCGTCTTCGGACAGCTGCTGTCGCGCGGCGAGGCGGTGGCCCCGTTCGAGGTCTCGCCCCGCCGGTGGGGCACTCGCTCCGTGGGCGGCGAGAAGGTCGCGATGACCACCGCCTGGGCGGGGTACCGCTGGGGGCCGGTGGCCCTCATGGGCCGCGAGGTGGGAGTGCTGCCGACGGTCACCCACGTGCGGTCCGGCGGCGAGGCGCCGCAGCCGATCGGGCTGATCGGGGCCCATCGGTCGCGGCGTGACGGCGACGGGACGGAGTTCTCCTCGATCCGCAGGTTCCACGCGGGCGACCGGCTGCGCCGCATCAACTGGCGGGTCTCGCTGCGGCAGGGCACGCTCCACGTCGAGTCCACGCGGGCCGAGGAGGACACCGCGGTGCTGGTGATCGTCGACGCCCTCGCCGACTACGGCGAGTCCGAGGGGGTCGGCGGCGCCGCGAGCAGCCTGGACGTCACGGTCCGCGCCGCGTCGTCCCTGGCCGAGCAGTACATCGGCGGTGGTGACCGCGTCGCGCTGCGCGTGCTCAGCCCCGGCGGGGAGTACGCCGGCTACGGCACCGGCACCCGTCACCTGCGGCGGATCCTGATCCTGCTCTCGCGCATCCGGCCGGGGATCCCGCGGGACGTGGCGATCGACCAGATCGACTTCCGCGCCACGGCCGGCACGGTGGTGGTCGTCATCAGCCCGATGCTCTCCGAGCCGCTGGCGACCGCGACCGTCCGGCTGGTACGCCGGGGCCTGCCCGTGATCGTGGTCGACCCGCTCCCGCCCGGCAGCACGCCGTCGGCGTACCCCGGCTCGGAGGCGAAGGTGGCCGAGCTGGCCTGGCGGATGCGCCTGCTCGACCGCAGCCATCTCCTCACGCAGCTCGCGGCGGCCGGCTGCCCCGTGGTGCCGTGGAACGGTCCGCGCACCCTCGAGGAGGTGTTGCGGCGGCTCGCCCGCCGCGCCGCCATGCCCCGGGTGGGCGCATGACCGCCGCCGCGCGCTCGCGGATGGTCCGGGGCGCCCAGCCGGGCGTGTGGGCCCTGCGCGGCATCCTCGTGGCGGGGATCCTGCTCGCGCTGCTGGCCGGGCTCCCCGAGGGCCGGGTGCCCCCCGTCTGGCTGGTGGTCGTCCTCGTGCTGAGCGCGGTCCTCTCGGCGTTCCGTCCCGAGCACCTCGCCATGGCGATGACCCTCGGCGTCGTCCTCGTCTGGTGGGCCTTCGCGATCGGTGACGGCATGCCGATGGCTGCCCTGGTCGCGGCCGCCGGGCTCACCGCCGCCCACGTGGCGGCCACCCTGCTCGGCTACGGCCCGCCGTCGCTGCCGGTGGACCCGCGGCTGGCACTGCTGTGGACGGGGCGCGGTGTCCTGGCCTGGCTGGCGGCACTGGTCGTGTGGGGCGTGGCACGCACCTACAGCGGGCACGGCACGCCCGCGCTGTTCTGGCTGACGGGCCTCGCGGCGGCGCTGGTCGCGGCCGTCGTCGCGGGCGTGACGGTGCCCGTCCGAGGCGAGGGGGAGGGCGAGTGAGCCGGCTCGACCACGAGGAGTACGTCGAGCTCGTGCTCGGTTGCGTCGAACGGGTCCCGCGCGGGCGGGTGACGACGTACGGCGCCATCGCGGAGGTGGTCGGACAGGTCGCCGGGGGCGGCGGTCCCCGGCTGGTGGGCTCGGTGATGGCGCTGCACGGAGGGGCCGTGCCGTGGTGGCGGGTGGTGCGCGCCGACGGCTCGCTGCCGCCGAGCCACGACCTCGAGGCCCGGCCGCACTACCTGGAGGAGGGCACGCCCCTACGACCCGGCGGGAACGTCGACATCAGGACGGCGTTGTGGCGGCCGCCCGCTCTCGGGTGAGCGCCGCGAGCCGGGTGAGCGCCTTCGGGAAGATCTCCTCGGGCGGGTTGACCAGGCCTGCGCCGACCTGACCGACGCCGGCGCGGCGGCCGGCCATCCCGGTGTTGATCTGGGGGAGGATCCCGGTGCGGCACACGCGGGTGACGTCGATCCCGGTGGGGACGCCGGCAAACTCGAGGATGGGGATGCTCCAGCGGGGGTTCTCGCCGAGCGCTATCTCCTGCATCCGCCGGGTGGTAGCCAGCGCGTCGGGCACCGAGCCGCCCACGAACCGCACGATCGCCGGCGCCGTGGCCATCGCGAAGCCGCCCAGCCCGGCGGTCTCGGTGATCGCGGAGTCGCCGATGTCGGGGTTGGCGTCGTCGGGCCCGTAGTCGCCGAGGTACAGGCCGTCGGCGACCTGCGCCGGACCGGTGAACCACTCGTCGCCGGTGCCCGACACCTGGATGCCGAAGTCGGTGCCGTTGCGGGACATCGCCACGACCATGGTCGAGCCGGGCACGTCCCGGCCGGCGTCGAGGGCCAGCTTGCAGGCCGGCATCGCCAGGTTGAGGAAGAAGTGGTCGTTGCCGCCGATGAACCGCAGCGCCTCGGCGACCTGGGCCGGATCGGTCCCGCTCGAGACCATCGCCGGTGCGAGGTCGCGCAGGAGCATCAGGGTGCCCGCGCGGTTGCGGTTGTGGGCCTCGTCGCCCATCTGCAGCATCTGGCCGAGGATCGCGGTCACGTCGACCGGCGCCTCCTGGGCGACGGTCGCCCGCACTACCTGCTGCAGCAGCGGACCCAGGACCTCGCCCATCCAGCGCAGTCGCGTGAGCACCTCGGGGGAGTACGCGCCGTACCGCAGCACCTTGCCGAGACCCTCGTTGAGGGTGCAGTGCGTCCGCGCTCCGGTGGCCGGGTCCTCGAGCACGAACATCCACATGCTGGGCGTGACGACTCCGGCCATGGGGCCGACCGACCGGCGGTGGTGGCAGGGCTCGAGCCGGACGTGCAGCCCGCCCTCGAACAGTTCGGCGGCCTCCTCGGGCGTGTCGACCAGTCCTTCGAGCACGGCGCCGCCCATCAGCGCGCCCCGCAGCGGGCCCGAGGCCCGGTCCCACGCGATGGGCGGGCCGGCGTGCAGGAACTCGCCCCGCTCGAGCCCGACCGCCTCGTGCGCCGGCAGTACGTCGACGAGGACGGCCTGGACGCCGAGCACCCGCTCCAGCGCATCGGCGTTCGCGGCGCCCCGGAGCGGGTCGAGGGCGACGGTGGCGAGGTCGTCCTCGGTGCCGGCGAGCGGCGGGCGCCAGTCGACCTGGGACACCGGAGCGGCCTGATCGGCGACGGCCTGGGCGAGCAGGTCGACGCCGACGCTCACGACGTGGTCGGTCATCGGACGCCTCCCAGGATCTCCAGGGCCCGCCGGGTGGCCATGGCGTTGGACAGGTGGACCTCGGCGCCGGCGGCGGCGAGCGCGTCGACCTGACGCTCGAGCCCCTGGGGGTCGTGGGCGGTGCCGACGACGGTGACGATCACGGGTGGCCGGACGTCCCGGATCGCCGGCGCCAGCGACGCGGCGGGGTCCTCCTCGGCGCCGTGCCCGAGGACGACGTCCATCAGGACCACGCCCGTCGCCTCGTCCGCCACGACCTCCGCGAGCCGTTCGAGGCGCAGGCCGGGGTCGATCATCGGATGTGCACGCCCGGTCGTGTACTCGTCGTCGCCGAAGTCGACGAGTCGGCCCTCGACCCCGGCCGCGGCCACGAGCAGCTCCGCCTCCTGCTTCATCGTGCCGCCGACGAACAGCCCCTGAAGGACGTGTCCGGTCGCGGCGCGGGTCTCGCCTCGGACGGGCCAGGCCGGGACGTCGCGACCGAGCGCGTGCAGCAGGTCCTCGGTGGCCGCGGTCAGGTCGGGGCGGCCGGCGCCGAGCAGGGCCAGGCGGACCGGCGTGCCCAGGCTCTCGGTGTACGCCGTGAGGTCGCGCGCGACGTCGTCGGCCGGCGGCTTGGAGATCAGCAGCGCGACCTCGACCGACGGGTCGGCGTCGAGCCGGGCCAGGGCGGTGCGGGTGGCGAGGCCACCGACGTCGGCGGACAGGTCGCGCCCGCCCACGCCGTACGCCGTGCCGACGCCGACGCCCGCGTGGTCGAGCAGAGCCAGCACCTGCTGGCAGCCGGTCCCCGAAGCGGCGACGATGCCGACCGGTCCAGGTGCGACCACGTTGGCGAACCCGAGCCCGAGCCCCTCGACGACCGCCGTGCCGCAGTCGGGACCCATCACGAGCAGGTCGCGGCTCGCGGCGTACTGCTTGAGGGCGACCTCCTGCTCGACCGGCACGTTGTCGCTGAAGACCATCACGTCGGATCCGGACTCCAGGGCGTCCATCGCCTCGACCGCGGCGCTCGGCCCCGGCACCGAGACCAGCACCAGCGCGCCCGGATCGTGCCGGAGCGCCGCGGAGGTGGTGCGCGGTGGCGCCTCCTCGTGGTCACCCCGGACCTGACGGCGGCCGTCCGCCAGGGCCCGCTCGACCTCGGCCCGGGCCCCCTCGAGACTGGCGTCGTCCTCCAGGCGGACGGCGACGACCAGATGGTTGACGGTCGCCTCGGCCGGGAGCGCGAAGCCCATCCGCTCGAGGACCTCGACGTTGAGGGGGGTGGCCATCGCGACCTGGGCGGTCGCGACGCCGGGCACCTGCTGCACCTGGCGGCTGACCTGGAGCAGGGTCACGGAGTCGGCGTACACGCCGCTGCGCACCTCGACGTGGTCGGTGGTCATGCCGCCTCCTCGCGGGCCGGGTCGCCGACGGACCCAGCGGCTACCGCAGACGGCACGGCGACGAGCCCGGCGCCGCGGGACCGGGGGGTTCCTGATGCGGCGACCGGGCTCGTCTTGGGCATCCGTGCCGCGTCGATACGTGGCGCGCGAACATCCACGAGCCGACGGGTCACCAGGGCGCGTCCGTCCAGGTAAAGGATCCCGGAGTCAACATAGGCCGTGAGGACGCCCCATGACGACCCCGATGCGGGCACCGTCGCGAGATCGGTTCGCAGGCCCTGCGGCAGCTCCGGCGCCCCTGCCGCGACCCGGGACGGCGCGGCCACCGAGAGCGGCCAGGGAGCGGCGTGGGGGTCTGCGGCGTACGACGTCACGCACTCACGCTAGCCCCCCAGGGGATCCGCGCCCCCGGACGCCCCGAGCGGCCGGGATCGGCGTTCCTGCGCGGAAATCCGGCCGGGTTGGTGTGGGATGACCAGCACCAACCCGGGGCGCTCGGTCCCCTGCGCATCGAGGAGGAACACATGTCGACGATGTTCAGCTGGCGGGAGGTGAATCCGGCTCCCGGCGAGCCGGTGGCGCCCGACGAGCGACTTCCGTGGGGCAAGACGATCGGGCTCGGCGCCCAGCACGTGGTGGCGATGTTCGGGGCGACGTTCGTCTTCCCGCTCGTCATGGGCCTGGACCCCAACCTCGCCATCATGTTCTCGGGTATCTGCACGATCCTGTTCCTGCTGGTCACCTCCAACCGGGTGCCCAGCTATCTGGGCACCAGCGCGTCGTTCGTGGCGAGCGTGGCGGCGATCCGGGCCCACTCCAACGGCGACTCGGCACAGGTCACGGGGGCGATCCTGGTGGCCGGCCTCGTGCTCGGGGCGGTCGGCATCCTGGTCCACTTCGCGGGGTCGGGGGTCATCCACAAGGTCCTGCCGCCCGCGGTGACCGGCGCGGTCGTCATGCTGATCGGGTTCAACCTGGCTCCCGTCGTGGCCGGGATCTACTGGCCGCAGGACCAGTGGATCGCCCTGGTCACGGCCGTGTTCATGGTCTGCGCGGCCGTGATGCTGCCCGGCTTCTGGTCGAGGATCGCGGTCTTCCTGGCGCTGATCTTCGGCTATGTGCTGTCCTGGCTGGCCGACCTGCTGTTCGGCACGATCCACTCGATCACCGGCGCCACCGCGGCCACCGGCGAGAAGCTCGACCACGACCGCGTCTCCTGGGCCGGGGTCAAGGCGGCCGACCTGATCGGGCTCCCGAGCGGCAAGCTGACCGACGGTGTCTCGGTGGTGCACGGGCCGAGCTTCAACCTGACGTTCATCCTGCTGGTGCTGCCCGGCGTGATCGCCCTGATCGCGGAGAACACCGGACACGTCAAGGCCGTCGCCGAGATGACCAAGACCGACCTCGACCCCTACATGGGCAAGGCCCTGGCGGCGGACGGCTTCGCGACGGCCCTCTCCAGCGCGTTCGGCGGCTCGCCCACCACGACGTACGCCGAGAACATCGGCGTCATGGGGGCGACCAAGGTGTACTCGACCGCGGCGTACTACGTGGCCGCGGTCGTGGCGATCCTGCTCGGGCTCTGTCCGAAGTTCGGGGCGATCGTGAGCGCGACCCCGGGCGGAGTGCTCGGCGGGATCACAGTGGTCCTGTACGGCATGATCGGTCTGGTGGGAGCCAAGATCTGGGTGGAGAACGGGGTCGACTTCGGCGACCCGGTCAACATGGTCGGTCTGGCCGGCGGTCTGATCGCCGGCATCGGCGGCGTCAGCCTGACGTTCGGCGACAACTTCGAGCTCAGCGGCATCGCGCTGGGCACGATCATGGTGATCGTGTTCTTCCACCTGGTCAACGGCCGCGGCAGCGCGACCAGCGGCTACACCACCCAGGCGCTCTCCCACCCGGACCCGGACCCCGACCCCGGGTCGACGGGCACGCACCGCTCGGATCCCAGCCAGGAGTGATGTGAAGCCCGCTCCGTTCGCCTACCTCCGGCCGCAGGGCCTCCAGCACGCGCTGGAGGCCCTCGCGGCCGATCCGGGGGCGAAGGTGCTCGCGGGCGGCCAGAGCCTCGTGCCCCTGTTGTCGATGCGGCTGGCGGCGCCCAGCACGCTGGTCGACATCAACGCCCTGCCCGGGCTCGACCGGGTGTGGGCCGACGATGACGGGGTCCACGTCGGAGCCCTGGCCCGGCACGCCGACGTGCTCGCCTCGCCCGACGTACGCCGGGTGCAGCCGCTGGTGTCGCAGGCGCTGTCCCAGGTCGCGCACGCGACGATCCGCAACCGGGGCACCACCGTCGGCTCGATCGTCCATGCCGACGCCGCCGCCGAGATGCCGATGGTGATCACCCTGCTGGGCGGCTCGGTGACGGTGGCGTCCACGGCCGGCGAGCGCACGATCCCCGCCGAGGAGCTGTACGCCGGACCACTGGAGTCCACCCTCCGCCACGACGAGGTCGCGGTCCACGCGACCTTCCCGGCGCTGGCGCCGGGGGAGGGCGTGGGGTTCGCAGAGGTCGCGCGGCGGCACGGCGACTACGCGCTGGTCGGCGTCGGCGCGGTGGTGCGCATCGACGGTGACGACGTGGTCTCCGCCCGAGCCGGCTACCTGTCGGTCAGCGACGTGCCGACCGTCGTCGACCTGACCGAGACGTGGGGCGACCACGACGCGGCGGCACACCGTGCGCTGTCGGCGCTCGACCCGGCCGACGACATCCACGCCACCGCCGCGTACCGCGCCCACCTGGTGCGCGTGCTGACCGCGCGCGTCCTCGCCGCGGCGTACGACGACGCCCGCACCCGTGCGTCGGCCGGGAGGGACCGCGACGATGGGTGAGGAGCTCCACGACATCCGGCTGAGCGTCAACGGGCTCGTCCGCGAGGTTCGGGTTCCCGCACGGCGGCTGCTGTCCGACGCGCTGCGTCACGACCTGGGGCTCACCGGCACCCACGTCGGCTGCGAGCACGGCGTCTGTGGCGCCTGCACCGTCCTGGTCGACGGCCGGCCGGTGCGCTCGTGCCTGATGTTCGCGGTCTCGGCTGTCGACTGCTCGATCACCACCGTCGAGGGGCTGACCGAGCCCGACGGGTCGCCGGAGGGCCGGCTGAGCGCGGTCCAGCAGGCGTTCGCGGAGTGTCACGGACTCCAGTGCGGGTTCTGCACGCCGGGGTTCCTGACCACGATCACGGCCGGCCTCCGCGACAACCCCGCACCCACGGAGGACGAGGCGCGGGAGATGATCGCCGGCAACCTGTGTCGCTGCACCGGCTACGTCAACATCGTGAAGTCCGTGCTGCGCGCCTCGCAGATCGCCGAGGAGCGATCATGACCACGAAGATGTTCGGCGAGCCGGTCCAACGGGTCGAGGACCAGCGGTTCCTGCGCGGCCAGGGCCACTACGCCGACGACCTGCTCGTCGGCCAGCAGGTGCTGCAGGCCGCGGTGCTGCGCTCGCCGCACGCCCATGCCCGGATCGTCGACATCGACGTCTCCGAGGTCCTCGACGTCGAGGGGGTCCACCTGGTGTGGACCTACGACGACCTCACCGGACCGATGGCCCCGACGATGGGGGAGCCGCTGCCGCTGCTGATCCCGCACCCCCAGCTGACGCACGGGCGCACCCAGTACGCCCTGGCCAAGGACGAGGTCAACTACGTCGGTGAGGCGATCGCCTTCGTCGTCGCCGACGACCGCTACCTCGCCGAGGACGCCGTCGGCCGGATCCGCGTCACCTACGACTTCCTGCCGCCGGTCGTCGGGATCCCGGCGGCGCGTGCCGCCGAGCACCTCGTCCACGACGACGTGCCGGGCAACGTCGCGGCCCGCCTCGAGCAGGCGAACGGCGACGCGCGAGCCGCGATCGCCGCCGCGCCGCACACCTTGAGCCTCGACCTGGAGGTCGAGCGGAGCGCCTCGACGCCCCTGGAGGGGCGCGGCACCGTGGCGCGATGGGACCCCGACACCGCGCGGCTGACCGTCTGGACCTCCACCCAGACCTCGACCGGGGTCCGGGCGGCGGTGGCCGCCAAGCTCGGGATGGACCTCGGGCAGGTCGAGGTCGTTACGCCGGACGTCGGCGGCGGGTTCGGGGTGAAGATCAACCACCCCTGGCCGGAGGAGCTGCTGGTTCCCCTGGCCGCACGTACCCTGCGTCGGCCGGTGAAGTTCATCGAGGACCGGCGTGAGCACTTCGTCTCCGCGGCCCACGAGCGCGGGCAGGTGCACCACGTCGAGGTCGGCTACGACGACGACGGACGCGTGCTGGGGCTCGACGTGCAGTTCTGGCACGACAACGGCGCCTACACGCCGTACGGCATCGTGCTGCCGATCATCACCTCGACCCAGCTGCTCGGCCCCTACAAGCCGGGTGCCTACCGGGTCGTCTTCGAGAGCCTCTACACCAACACCGTGATGTGCACGCCCTACCGCGGCGCCGGGCGGCCGCAGGGCTGCTTCGTCATGGAGCGCACGATGGACGCGATCGCGGCCGCCCTGGGCAAGGACCGCCTGGAGGTCCGCTCGGCGAACTTCATCCAGCCCGACGAGTTCCCCTACGACCACGGGCTGATCTTCCAGGACGGCCGCCAGCTGGAGTACGACTCCGGCGACTACCCGGCGTCGCTGGCCAAGCTCCGGGAGCTGATCGGCTGGGACGAGTTCCCGGCGTTCCGGGAGGAGATGGCGCGCGAGGGACGACGGGTCGGGATCGGCCTGGCCTGCTACGTCGAGGGCACCGGTGTCGGCCCCTACGAGGGTGCCCACGTGCACATCGAGACCTCCGGCAAGGTCAAGATCGCGACCGGCCTGACCACGCAGGGGCAGGGACACGCGACGGCGTTCGCCCAGATCGCGGCCGACGCCCTGGGTGTCCCGTTCGAGTCGGTCGAGGTGGTCACCGGCGACACCCGGCGGATGCCGTACGCCGTCGGCACCTTCGCCTCGCGGGCTGCGGTGATGAGCGGTTCGGCCATCCACCTGGCCGCGTTGCGGGCACGCGAGAAGGTGCTGCGCATCGCGGCGGAGGCGCTGGAGGCCGCCGAGGACGATCTGGAGATCGTCGACGGGGTGATCTCGGTCAAGGGCACTCCCGGCGGGACCGCCTCCATCGACCTCGGCACGGTCGCGGTGCTCTCCAACCCGCTGCGCTACGCCTTCGACGAGGCTTCGAAGGCGGCCACCCAGTTCACCGTCGGTGATCCCGGGAAGCCACCGGTGGCCGAGGACGACGAGCCGGGGCTGGAGGGCAAGGACTTCTACAGCCCCGACCGGTCGACGTTCGCCAACGGCATGCACGCCGTGATCGTCGAGACCGACCCCGACACAGCCGAGATCACGATCCTGAAGTACGCCGTCGTCCACGACTGCGGGCGCCTGATCAACCCGATGATCGTCGAGGGACAGATCCTCGGCGGCATCGCGCAGGGGGTCGGGGGCGCCCTCTACGAGCGGATGGCCTACGACGAGTCGGGGCAGCTGGTCAACGCCTCGTTCATGGACTTCCTGATGCCCTACGTCACCGAGATCCCGGCGCACATCGACATCGACCACCTCGAGACGCCGTCGCCGCTGAACCCGCTCGGCATCAAGGGCGCCGGCGAGGCGGGCGTCATCCCGTCGGCGGCGGTGTTCGCCTCGGCGATCTCCGACGCCGAGGGCTTCGCGATCACCGCGATGCCGATCTCGCCGTCCGAGCTGTTCGGCCTGCGGCGTACCCACGCATCGGCCGAGCCTGTCGAGACCAAGGAGCGCTCGTGAAGATCAGCGGCCACAACACCATCCCGTTCCCGGTCGAGAAGGTCTGGGACGCGCTGCTCGACCCGGCGGTGCTGGTCCGCACGATCCCCGGCTGCGAGCGGCTCGAGACGACCGGCGAGAACACCTACGCGATGACGGTGACCGCCGGGGTCGCGGCCATCCGGGGCACCTACGACGGCACGTGCACCCTGTCCGACCTCGTGCCGCACGAGTCATTGGTGATGCGGCTGACCGGTGCCGGGGCTCCGGGGACGATCGACGCCACCGTGAACGTGTCGTTCCGCGACGCCGACCCCACCGTCGTCGAGTACGACGCCGACGCGGTCGTCGGCGGGATGGTCGGCGGGGTCGGGCAGCGGATGCTCGGCTCGGTGTCGAAGCGGATGGCCGGTGAGTTCTTCGGAAACGTCGCCGACGCGATCGCCTCGACGGGCGTCCAGGCGGGGGACGGCCGGCCGGCTGACTGGTCGATCTCGTCCGGCTCCACCGCGGCCCCGATGACCGGCCAGGTCTTCACCGCCCCGCCGCGACCGTCGTCGCAGCAGGACTTCCTCAAGGGCGTCGCCGTCGGTGCCGGGCTGGTGCTCCTCGGGGTCCTCGCCGGCGGTCTCTTCGGCCGGCGGTGGCGGTGAGGTGCAGGATTCCCCGGACGTCCGGGGAAACCTGCACATAGGAGGCGTTGCAACGCCTACGAAGTGACAGGAACGCCGGTGTGATGGGACAGGTGTGACAGGTGTGACCGATGAATGAGCTGACCGCCGACTCGACGGCCCGCGCGATGGTGGCCGCGATCCGGGACAAGGAGATCTCCGCGCGCGAGCTGCTCGAGCTCCACCTGTCGAGGATCGCCGAGCGCAACCCCGAGCTCAACGCGATCGTGTCCCTCGATGAGGAGCGCGCACGTGTCGGCGCGTCGGCCGCCGACGAGGCGACCGCCGCGGGCGCCGAGCTCGGCTCCCTGCACGGCCTCCCGTTCGCCTTCAAGGACACCCACGACGTCGCGGGCTGGCGTACGACGTACGGCTCGCCGCTCTTCGCCGACCACGTCCCGGACGCCGACGAGCTCATCGTCGAACGCATCCGGACGGCCGGGGCGGTGACGATCGGCAAGACCAACGTGCCGGAGTTCGCGGCCGGGTCCCACACCTTCAACCCGGTCTTCGGCACCACCCTCAACCCGGTCGACCCCTCGCGGAGCGCCGGCGGCTCCAGCGGGGGAGCCGCGTGCGCCCTGCGCGCCGGCATGGTGCCGCTGGCCGACGGCTCCGACATGGGCGGCTCGCTGCGCAACCCGGCGTCGTTCTGCGGGGTCGTGGGGCTGCGCCCGAGCCTGGGCCGAGTGCCGGCCTGGCCGACCGACAACCTCTGGGAGACCACGGGCACCAGCGGCCCGCTCGCCCGCAACGTCGACGACCTCGCCTTGCTGCTGTCGGTGGTCGCCGGCCCCGACCCGCGGGTGCCGACGGCGCTGGCCGAACCCGGCGACGCCTTCGCGACAACGCCCGAGGTGCCGCTCGACGGCCTCCGGGTCGCGCTCAGCCCCGACCTAGGCGGGCTTCTCGAGGTCGACAGCCAGGTACGCCGCGTGGTCGAGGAGTCGGGTGCCGCGCTCGCTGCTGCGGAGGCACGTGTCGAGGCCACCGAGCCAGACCTGGCCGAGGCCGACGACACGTTCCGCACGCTGCGCGCCTGGCTGTTCCAGGCCGGCTTCGGCCCGCTCCTGGCCGCGCACCCCGACTCGATCAAGCAGTCGCTGGCCGACAACATCCGTGCCGGTGAGTCCCTCACGGGCGCCGACATCGCCCGCGCCTACCAGCAGCGCACGGCCCTCACGGAGCGGATGCGCCTCTTCTTCCAGCACCACGACGTGCTGGTGCTGCCGACCTCGCAGGTGCCGCCGTTCGCGGCCGACCAGGAGTACCCCCACGAGATCAACGGCCGCCCGATGGCGACGTACCTGGACTGGATGCGCTCGGCCTACCTGATCACCGTGACCGGCTGCCCCGCGATCTCGGTTCCGGCCGGCGAGACGGCCGACGGGCTCCCGGTGGGGGTCCAGATCGTCGCGCCCTTCGGCGCCGACGCGCGGCTCTTGGGTGTCGCCCGGGCCTTCGAGCGGCTCCGCGACATCCCCTGAGGAACGCCGCGGGTGGCGGTGTCGCATCCACAGTTCGGGACTCGGATTCGGTGGACAGCTCACCGCCTCGGCATGGCTCGGTCGTCCACAGCCGAGACGCTCGCCTGTGGATCCAGCCGGTCATTCCTGTGGAGGAACGGGGCGTCGCTGTGGAGGACGCGCCGGAACGCGGAGTATGTGAAAGAAATGTGCCGGTAGCCCCTTGTGGGGTGGGGGTGTCAGGCCATAGAACTTCTCCCACGCACTCCCCTCGGGGAATGCGGGATCAGCCGGAGACGACGATCCGCACCACCACCGAACGGCTTGCCGGGAGGAGGTGGCGGAGGCCAGGTGACGGGGCCTGCGGGATCGCCACGAGCCGGCCGGATCGGCCGGGAGCGTCACCAGTACCGGTCACCGGTGTGACGAAGGACCACGGACTTGTCCGGGGAACGACGCCTCACCTCGAAGGGCCCTTGTCGCTCATACCGACGAGGGCCCTTCTTCTTTTTCTGTTCCGGCTCGTGGTCCGACTGGTCCAGACCACTCGTCAACAGCACGGGCGCGAAGCTGTGGACGAGCCGGAGTTCCTTGTGGACGACCGGCCTCGGGCTGTGGACGGGCCTGAGGAAATCGGTCTTCGTCGAGATTCGGTGCCCGGAACCCCTTGTGGTGGTGGGGTCGCAGGCCGTAGAACTTCTCCCACGCAGTCCCTCCGGGGACCGCGGGATCGGTCGGAGACGACGATCTGCACCACCACCGAACGGCTTGCCGGGAGGGGGTGGCGGTGGCCGGATGACGGGGCCGCCGGGATCGTGGGAGCCGGCTGGATCGACCGGCGTCATCGGTACCGGTCGAAGCGGTGGACCGCCGGACCCCGGCCTCGTGTCGAGGCCCGACGGACACCAACCGAAGGGCCCTTGTCGCTCATACCGACAGGGGCCCTTCAACTTTCTCCCCGTGCGCCTGGGGTGAAATCCACTCGCCGCCGGGCCGCTGGCCCGGCCATGCTGGTCGTCCGGCACGTGACGACGAGGAGCAGCATGACCGACGCCCGCAACGGATCCCTGGCCACCGACGTGGAACGGGCCGCACTGCTGGCGGCGTACGACGCCCAACTGCGCGGCTCGGCCGAGGTCCAGGGCGCGGTGAGCTCGGACCACGTCGGCCCGCTCTGGCGAGCGCTGTTCACCGACGGGGCGTTCGTCAGCTACGAGACTCTCGAGGGCGTCGAGGACGTCGACGCCCTGATCGCCGACACCGTCGCGTACTTCGCCGGGATCCCGCAGGTCAAGGAGTTCGAGTGGAAGACCCGCGGCCACGACTGGCCGCCGGACCTCGATGCCCGCCTCCGTCACCACGGCCTGGAGCCCGAGGAGGTCGAGACCGTGATGGTCGGCGAGGCGTCGCACCTGGCCGTCGACGTCGAGCTCCCGCAGGGCGTGAGCATCCGTCGCGTCGACCGGGCCGACGACCGGGACGCCGTCGTGACCGAGGCCAGCGAGGTGACGGCCCGCATCTTCGGGCAGGGCTCGTCCGGCGCCGAGATGCTCGAGCGCCTCGAGCGGATGCAGGGGCGCGAGCAGTTCTGGGTGGCGGAGGCCGCCACCGGCGACGGGAGTCGCGTCGTGTGCTCCGGTCGGCTCGCGATGGTGGAGGGCACCGAGTTCGCCGGGGTCTGGGGCGGCTCGACGCTTCCGGAGTGGCGTGGCCGGGGGATCTACCGGGCCCTGACGGCGGCCCGGGCCCGCGCCGCACTGGCGGAGGGCGTCCGCTACATCCAGAGCGACTGCACGTCGATGTCGCGTCCCATCCTGGAGCGCTCCGGACTGGTCGCGGTGACCACGACGACGCCGTACGTCTGGACGCGCTGACACCCCGAGGGCCGCGGGATCGTGGTGGGGCAAGATGGACAGGTGCTGTACGGCGTCCTCCACCGGATCGTCCCCCCGCTGCTCCGAGCGATCTGGCGACCGCACGTGCGCGGTCTGGAGCACGTGCCACGCACCGGCCCGCTGATCCTGGCCAGCAACCACCGCAGCTTCATCGACAGCGTGGTGATCCCCGCCGTCACACCGCGGCCGGTGAGCTTCCTGGCGAAGTCCGACTACTTCACCGGCCGGGGGGTCAAGGGCCGTCTGGTCAAGGTGTGGTTCACGACGTTCGGCGCGCTGCCGGTCGACCGCGACGACTCGCGCGCCGCCCTCGCGAGCCTCGACACCGCACTCGGGGTGCTGGCGGACGGCGGTGCGTTCGGCATCTACCCCGAAGGCACCCGGTCACGCGACGGGCGGCTCTACCGGGGGCGTACTGGGGTCGCCCAGCTGGCGCTGACCTCCGGGGCCCCCATCGTCCCGATCGGGCTGATGGGCACCGAGCGGCTGCAGCCGGTCGGCTCCAACCGGCCACGCCTCGTGCGGGTCACGGTGACCTTCGGCGAGCCGATCGACGTCCGCGGCCGGTACGACGGCGTACCCCCCGGACGCGCGCGGCGTGAGATCACCGACCGGGTGATGACCGAGATCCAGAGGCTCACCGGCCAGCCGGAGGCCGGCGTCTACAACGACCGGGCCCCCGACGCCTGATCCGCCCCATCGGCGGCTGCTGCTTGAATCGGGCCATGGAAGCGGGCCGGGCACGCCGGATCAGGGTTGGCATCGACACCGGGGGAACCTTCACCGACGTCGTCGCCCTCGACGAGGTCAGCGGCCGGCTGGTCACCACGAAGACGCCGTCGACGCCGGCCAACCCGGCCGACGGGTTCCTGGCCGGCATCGAGAAGGTGCTCGAGCTGCTCGAGGGCGCGACCGGTGACGATGTCTCCGCGGTGAGTCACGGCACGACCGTGGCCACCAACCAGCTCCTCGAGGGCAAGGTCGACCGGCTCGGCTTCATCACCACCGAGGGCTACGACGCGATGCTCGAGATCGCGCGACAGTCCGTGCCCGACGGCTACGGGAACTCCTACTTCTGGGTGAAGCCTCCCCGGATCGTGCCGCGCGACCTGGTCAGATCGGTCGGCGGCCGGCTCGACTTCACCGGCGCCGAGGTGCGGCCGTTCGACGAGGACGGCGCGCGGGAGGCGGCCCGCTGGTTCCGCGAACGGCGGGTCGACACCCTCGGGATCTGCTTCCTGCACGCCTACGCCGACTCAGGGCACGAGGAGCGGATGCGGGAGATCCTGGCCGAGGAGCACCCGGACGCGGTGGTGAGCATCAGCAGCGAGGTGCTGCGTGAGTACCGCGAGTACGAGCGTGCGATGACCACGTTGGTCGACGCCGCGGTCAAGCCGCGGCTCTCGTCGTACGTGTCGAACATCGGTGAGCGGTTGACAGACTACGTCGGCGGCCGGTCCGTGCCGTTCTACGTGATGAAGTCGAACGGCGGGGTGCTCAGCGCCGAGGAGGTCGTCCACCAGCCGATCACCACGGTGCTGAGCGGGCCGGCCGCGGGCGCGCTGGGCGCCGCCCTGATCGCGCAGGTCGCCGGCTTCGAGCGAGTGCTGACCTGCGACGGCGGCGGCACGTCGACCGACGTCTCGGTCGTCGTCGACGGCGAGCCGACGCTGACCACGGAGGGATCGGTGGGCGCGTTCCCCAGCAAGATCCCGATGATCGACGTGGTCACCGTCGGCGCCGGCGGCGGCTCGATCGCCTGGCTCTCACCCGAGGGGGCGCTCAAGGTCGGACCGCAGTCGGCGGGGGCCGACCCCGGTCCGCTGTGCTACGCCAAGGGCGGGGCGGCCGTCACCATCACCGACGCCCACGTCGTGCTCGGCAGGATCCCGCCGCACCTGCTCGGGGGAGAGATCGCGCTGGACGTCGAGGTCGCCCGGCGCGGCGTCGAGGACCTCGCCGGAGAGCTCGGGTTGTCGCCGGAGGCAGCGGCGGTCGGCGTCCTGGAGATCTCCGCCTGGAACCAGGCGAACGCGCTGCGCCAGGTCACGGTCAAGCGCGGGCTCGACGTGCGCGAGTTCACGCTGGCGACCTTCGGGGGCTCCGGGTCCCTCCTGCTGTGCCGGCTGATGGACATCCTCGGCGTGACGACCGTGCTGGTGCCGCCCGACCCCGGCAACGTGTCGGCGTTCGGGCTGCTCACCGTCGACGTCAAGAACGACTACGTCCAGACCCAGGTGGCCCTCGACGACGCGGTCGACGTCGGCGCCCTCGCCGCGGCGTACGACGCGCTGACGGGGCAGGCGCGCGGCGCGCTGACCCGCGAGGGCTTCGCCGAGGGCGACCACGTCTTCGCGCGCACCGCCGACCTTCGCTACTTCGGCCAGGCCTTCGAAGTGCGCGTGCCGGTGCCCGAGGGTGTCCTCGACCGGACCGTGCTCGACGACGTCGTCGCGGCGTTCCACGCCGAGCATCGCGGCCTCTACGGCTACGACTTCGCCGGCGACCCGAGCCAACAGGTCGAGTGGGTCAACTTCCGGGTCTCCGGGATCGGGCCGATCAGGCGTCCCGAGATCCGGCCGGCGCCATCGGTGGAGAGCGCTCCGGTCGAGCGGCGCTCACGACCGGTGTGCTTCGACGCGGACGAGGGGTACGTCGACACCAGGGTCGTCTGGCGCGCCGATCTGGCCGTGGGGACGACGCTCGCGGGACCGGTGGTCGTCGAGGAGTACGGCTCGACGGTCCCCGTCCACCCGGGCTTCAGCGCCACGGTCGACGACTTCGGCAACCTGCTGGTGAGGAGGGCCGAGGCATGAGCCGGCGCGTTGCGACCCAGTTCCCCTACGGGGCGCTCACCGCGGACTTCGGGCAGGGCGCCGATCCGGTGCTCGTCGAGATCGTGCAGGGGTCCCTGGCCAGCGTCGAGGCGGAGGTCGAGACCGCGATCGCCCGCACCAGTCGCAGCCCGATGATCCGCGACGCGCACGACTTCCGGGCGGGCATCCACGACCGGCTGCTCCGCAAGCTCACCGGCCGCTCGTACTCCGCCCTCGTCCATCCCGTGGCCCGCGACTTCCCGATCGAGGACATGCGCGAGGGCGATGTCTTCTTCCACAACGACGTCTACCGGTCCGAGGGCGGGATCGGGCACCTGCCCGACCTGTGCGTCACGGTGCCGGTGTTCCACGGCGGGGTGGTGGTCGCGTTCGTGCAGGCCTTCGGGCACCACGACGACATCGGCGGCGCCGTTCCCGGCTCGATGCCGAGCGCGGCGACCACGGTCTTCACCGAGGGCCTGATGGTGCCGCCGATCAAGCTGTGG
>JAICHQ010000052.1 GCA_025924815.1 Nocardioides sp. | reverse complement strand
TGACGGGATTCATCGTTCGCCGACTGCTCACCTCGGTGCTCGTGGTCATCTTGACCTCGATCTTCGTGTTCGTGCTGTTCTTCAAGGGACTCGGCGACAGCCCCGCCCGCAATGCCTGCGAGAAGCTCCACAACGGCCGCTGCGCACCGGCGGTGCTGGCCTCGATCAAGCACGAGATGGGCTTCGACCGGTCCCTGGCCTACAACTACACCACCTGGGCGAAGGGGATCTTCGCCGGCCGGTCCAACGTCTACTCCGACGGCAAGAGCTACAACTGTCCGGCTCCGTGCCTCGGCATCTCGCAGATGACCGGCGACACGGTCTGGCAGGACCTCAAGCAGAAGTACCCCGCCACCATGACCCTCGCGGTGGGCGGTGCGTCGATGTACCTCATCATCGGCGTGATCCTGGGCGCACTGGCGGCGCGATGGCGTGGCACGGCGGCCGACCGACTACTCGTGGGCGGATCGCTGGTGGTCTCGGCCGTCCCGTACTACCTGGTCGCCCTGCTGGCGTGGATCTACCTGTCCCTCCAGTTCCAGATCTTCCCGGAGACCACCTACTACCCGATCACCCAGAATCCCGCCAAGACCGTCGCCTGGATGTTGCTGCCATGGCTGGTGCTGGGTCTGACCAACTCCACGACCTATGCGCGGTTCACCCGGGGCCAGATGGTGGAGACCCTCAGTGAGGACTTCATCCGGACCGCCAGCGCCAAGGGCGTGCGCACCAACAAGGTGCTGTTCAAGCACGCCCTCCGGGCAGCGATCGTGCCGGTGATCACGATCTTCGGTCTCGACTTCGCGACGCTGCTGGCGGGCACGATCTTCACCGAGCAGATCTTCGGCATCGACGGCATCGGGCGCTGGGGCCTGTCGGCGCTGCAGACGCCGATGGATCTCAATGTGATCAGCACCGTGGTGCTGGTGTCCTCGGTCCTCGTCGTGGTGGCGAACCTGCTCGTCGACGTCCTGTACAGCTTCCTTGACCCGCGGGTGAGCATCGCCTGACCGACGCCCTCCGTCTCACGAAAGAGTCGTATGAGCACCGATATCTCCGAGCGCCCCGGCGGCACGACCGCCCCGGGTGCTCCCGAGGACCCCTTCCTGGTCGTCGAGGGCCTGACCGTCAAGTTCCCGACACACGACGGGCTCGTCCAAGCGGTCACCGATCTGTCCTACACCGTCGAGCGCGGCAAGACGCTGGGCATCGTCGGGGAGTCCGGCTCGGGCAAGAGCGTCTCGTCGATGGCGGTGCTGGGTCTGCACGACCCGAAGCACACCCGGCTGTCGGGATCGATCCGCGTCGACGGTCAAGAGGTGATCGGAGCGTCGGAGGACCGGATGCGCAAGGTCCGCGGCAACAGCGTCGCGATGATCTTCCAGGACGCGCTGACGGCCCTGCACCCGTTCTACACGATCGGTGACCAGATCTCCGAGGGCTACCGGATCCACCACCGTGTCTCGAAGGGCGAGGCGAAGAAGCGCGCCATCGAGATGCTGGACCGGGTCGGCATCCCTCAGCCCAACCGTCGCGTCGACGACTACCCGCACCAGTTCTCCGGCGGCATGCGGCAGCGCGCGATGATCGCGATGGCCCTGGTCAACGACCCGCAGCTGTTGATCGCCGACGAGCCGACGACCGCGCTCGACGTGACGGTGCAGGCGCAGATCCTCGACCTGCTCCAAGACCTGCAGCGCGAGTTCAACTCCGCTGTCGTCATCATCACCCACGACCTGGGCGTCATCGCCGAGCTCGCCGACACCACGATGGTGATGTACGCCGGACGCGCCGTCGAGTACGGCGCGACCCGCGAGATCCTCACCCACCCCGAGATGCCCTACACGTGGGGCCTGCTCGGGAGCATCCCCGAGGTGGCCGGCGACGCCGACGTCCGGCTGGTGCCCATCCCGGGGAACCCGCCCTCGCTGCTCAACCCTCCCAGCGGCTGCGCGTTCCACCCGCGCTGCCCGCACGTCGACAAGGTGCCGGGCAACCTGTGCCGGACCACGTTGCCCGAGCTCGTGCCCGGAGAGCGCGGCGAGAGCCACCTCAAGCGGTGTCACCTGGCCAACCCGGGCGAGATCTATACCAAGGAGGTGCTGCCGGAGATCGCACCCGACCTCCTCGACCCCACCACCGGTGAGATGATCCCGGAGCTGGCAGCAGTCGACCCCGAAGAGGTTTGAGGGCAGGATGAGCATCGTGACCAACTCCGGCATCGAGCGCGCCCCCGAGTCCTCGGGGGCTTCTGTCGGCAACGAAACCCTTCTCGAGATCCGCAACCTGAAGAAGTACTTCCCGGTCAAGTCGGGCGGCGTGATCCGCCGGACGGTGGCGCACGTCCAGGCCGTGGACGGCGTCTCGTTCACCCTGGACAGGGGTCAGTCGCTGGGCCTCGTGGGTGAGTCGGGTTGTGGCAAGACCACGACCGGGCGCCTGATCACCCGGCTCTACGACCCGACCGCCGGCGAGATCAACTTCGAGGGCAAGGACATCGGCCCGCTCTCACGGCGGCAGATGATGCCGATCCGCAGTGAGATCCAGATGATCTTCCAGGACCCCTACTCCTCGCTGAACCCGCGCCACACCGTGGGCACCATCGTGGGGACGCCCCTGCGGGTGCACAACATGGTCCCCGAGAAGAAGACCCTGGCCCGGGTCCAGGAGCTCCTCGAGGTCGTCGGCCTGAACCCCGAGCACTACAACCGCTACCCGAGCGAGTTCTCCGGCGGCCAGCGTCAACGCATCGGCATCGCCCGGGCGCTCGCTCTCCAGCCGAAGCTGCTGGTCGCCGACGAGCCGGTCTCCGCGCTCGACGTCTCGATCCAGGCCCAGGTCGTCAACCTGCTGCGCGACGTGCAGGACGAGTACGGCATCGCGTTCTTGTTCATCGCCCACGATCTCGCCGTCGTACGCCACTTCTGCCCCGACGTGGCGGTGATGTATCTGGGCAAGATCGTCGAGATCGGCGATCGCGAGACCATCTACGAACACCCCCACCACCCCTACACCCAGGCGCTCCTATCGGCCGCACCCGACGTCAAGCAGGCGGCGATCGGCGGTCGTCGCGAGCGCATCCGGCTCGAGGGCGACGTTCCGTCGCCGATCAACCCGCCCAGCGGCTGCCGCTTCCGCACCCGGTGCTGGATGGCCCAGGAGATCTGCGCCAAGGTGGAGCCGCCGCTGCTCCAGATCGGCGCGAAGCACAAGGTGGCCTGCCACTTCGCCGGCGAGATCAACCAGGCGCCGCAGCGTCCGATCACCGCCCCGCTGCTGGGCGTCGACGACCAGGGGAACGTGCAGGGCGGCGGCACCGTCACGGAGATGCACGACGAGCCGGGGTTCGCCGACACCTGGTTCGACCTGAAGACCCAGACCGTCACGTCTGCCTGACCGGCGGGTCGCCGTACGCTGCTGCACGTGGACGAGGTGGACGCGCTCTTCGACGCCGAGGTGGCGCGACCCGAGCGCGCCGGCGTCCCGGGGTCGGGCTCGCTCCAGGCCAACACGCACGCCTCGGCGCCGCTGGCGGTGCGGATGCGGCCGAGGACCCTCGACGAGCTGGTCGGGCAGGCGCAGCTGCGTGCCGAGGGGTCGCCGCTGCGACAGCTGATCGAGGGCCGCCGGTCGATGTCGGTGCTCTTGTGGGGCCCCCCGGGCACCGGCAAGACGACGATCGCCGCGATCGTCAGCGGCCAGACGGACCGAGCGTTCGTGGAGGTCTCGGCCGTCTCGGCGGGAGTCAAGGAGGTACGGGCGGCGATCGAGCAGGCCCGGTCCGACCTGACCCGACGCGGCCGCGAGACCGTGCTGTTCGTCGACGAGGTCCACCGGTTCAGCAAGGCTCAGCAGGACGCGCTGCTGCCAGGGGTTGAGAACCGCTGGGTCACCCTGGTCGCCGCGACCACGGAGAACCCGTTCTTCTCGGTCATCTCGCCGCTGCTCTCGCGCAGCCTGCTTCTGCAGCTCGACCCGCTCACCGACGACGACGTCGCGGCGGTCATCGACCATGCCCTGGCCGACGAGCGCGGCCTCGGCGGGGAGTTCACCCTCGACGACGACGCCCGGGCCCATCTGGTGCGCCTGGCCGGTGGGGATGCCCGGCGGTCACTGACCTACCTCGAGGCCGCGGCCGGCGCGGCCTCGGCCACCGGCGCCACCACGATCGACCTGGCCACTGCGGAGACCGCCGTCGACCGGGCCGCCGTTCGCTACGACCGCCAGGGAGACCAGCACTACGACGTGATCTCGGCCTTCATCAAGTCGGTGCGGGGCTCCGACGCCGATGCGGCCCTTCACTACCTGGCTCGGATGTTCGAGGCGGGGGAGGACCCACGCTTCATCGCTCGGCGGCTGGTGATCCTGGCCAGCGAGGACATCGGACTCGCCGATCCGACGGCCCTGACCACCGCGGTCGCGGCCGCCCAGGCGGTGCAGCTGATCGGGATGCCCGAGGCACGCCTCAACCTGGCTCAGGCCACCATCGCGCTCGCCGTGGCGCCGAAGTCGAACGCCGTGATCAGCGCTATCAACGCCGCCGCCGCCGACGTACGCGCGGGGAAGATCGGCCAGGTGCCCCCGCACCTGCGCGACTCCCACTACCCCGGATCGCGCCCCCTGCGTCACGGCACCTCCTACGCCAACAGCCACGACCAGCCGTTCGGCATCGCCGAGCAGCAGTACGCACCCGACGTCGTGCTCGACGCGGAGTACTACCGGCCGACCTCGCTCGGAGCCGAGGCCGCGGTCAAGGAGCGCTGGGAGCGCATCCGGCGCCTCGTGCGCGGACGATAGGGTCGACTGCTGTGACCGAAGCCCTGCTGCTCGCCGTGGCCGGACTTGCCGTCGTCTGCCTGTGCCTGCTGGTCGGCCTGCTGCGGGTCCGCGCGAACGCCCGGGGTGCCGTCGACGACCTGGAGCGCCTGCGTTCGCGGCTCGACGCTCTCGAGGGGCCGCAAGGCCTCCCCGCCACCGGGACGTCGGGGCCGGTCGAGTTCGTGATCACCGATCTCGGCCGGGATCACTCGGTCTCGGAGCCGGTGGGTCCGGTTCGCCTGGAGCGGTCGGTCTTCGCCGACATCGTGCTCAGGGAGTCGGTGGTGAAGGCCGCCTCGCTCGCCCACGGCGTACGACGGGGACTGGCGCCGGCGACGCGCAACCGCATCCGGTTCGAGATGAGGCAGGAGGTACGCCGCGCCCGCAAGCAGCGCCGTGCCGACCAGAAGGCCTCGCAGCGCGACCGGCACGCGCGACAGCGTGCGACGTCGTCCGCCGACCGCAGGGAGGCCTCATGACGCGCGGGCTGTGGTTCGTGGCAGGGGCAGGTGCGGGCGCCTACGCGATGATCCGGGCCAGAAGGGTCAAGGAGACCCTGACCGCCGACGGCCTCAGCGACCGCTGGCACGCGCTCTCGCTGGGGGCCCGGATGCTGCGCGACGAGGTCGCCCAGGGCCAGGCCGAGGCCGAAACACAGTTGCGCGAGCGGTTCGGTCTCGGGCCTCATGGCGTGCCTGAGCTGACGATCGCACGGAAGGGTGACGACGACTGATGGACACCGCGGAGATCCGGCGAAGGTTCGTGGCGCACTTCCGGGCTGTCGCGCACACCGCCGTGCCCTCGGCGTCCTTGCTGGTCGACGACCCCACGCTGCTGTTCGTCAACGCCGGGATGGTGCCGTTCAAGCCGTACTTCCTCGGCCAGGAGACCCCGCCGTACGCGCGGGCGGTCAGTGTCCAGAAGTGCATCCGCACCCCCGACATCGACGACGTCGGCAAGACCACCCGGCACGGCACGTTCTTCGAGATGTGTGGAAACTTCTCCTTCGGCGACTACTTCAAGGAGGGGGCCGTCGAGTACGCGTGGGACCTGGTCACCAAGTCGCAGGCCGACGGCGGCTTCGGGCTCGAGGAGAGTCGGCTCTGGCCGTCGATCCTGCACGGCGACGAGGAGGCGCTCCAGGTCTGGATGAAGGTCACCGGCCTTCCCAGCGAGCGCATCGTGAAGCTCGGCCCCAAGGAGAACTACTGGTCGATGGGGGTCCCCGGACCCGGCGGGCCGTCGTCGGAGATCCTCTACGACCGCGGACCCGAGCACGGCCCCGACGGCGAGTTCGAGACCACCGAGCGGCTGGTGATGCCGGCAAAGCTCGAGGACCGCTACCTCGAGATCTGGAACCTGGTGTTCATGCAGGACGAGCTGAGTGCGGTGCGGTCCAAGGAGGACTTCGACATCGTCGGCCCCCTGCCGAGGAAGAACATCGACACCGGCATGGGGCTCGAGCGCGTGGCCTACCTGCTGCAGGGCGTCGACAACATGTACGAGATCGACGTGATGTACCCGGTGATCGAGCGCGCCGAGCAGCTGACCGGTCGCCGGTACGGCGCCGACCACGAGGCCGACGTGCGGATGCGGGTGGTCTCCGACCACGTGCGCAGCTGCCTGATGCTGATCGCGGACGGCGTCACGCCCGGCAACGAGGGACGAGGCTACGTGCTGCGCCGCCTGTTGCGTCGTGCCGTCCGGTCCATGCGCCTCCTCGGGTACGACGACCCCGCCATGCCCGAGCTGCTGCCCCTCAGCCGCGACAAGATGGGGGAGACCTACGCCGATCTGCACCGTGACTGGGACCGGATCTCGCAGGTGGCCTACGCCGAGGAGGACGCCTTCCGGCAGACGCTCCGGTCGGGCACGACCATCTTCGACCAGGCGGCCGCCGCGGTGAAGGAGTCGGGAGGCACCACGCTGAGCGGCGACCGGGCGTTCGCGCTGCACGACACCTACGGATTCCCGATCGACCTGACCCTCGAGATGGCCTCCGAGCAGGGACTGGAGGTCGACGAGGTCGGCTTCCGCGACCTGATGGACCAGCAGCGCCGGCGGGCCCGCGAGGACGCCCGCTCGAAGAAGGGCGGCCACGTCAACACCGCCGCCTACCGGCAGGTGGCCGACGCGCTCGCGCATCCGGTCGACTTCACCGGCTACCGCGAGGTGGTCAGCGAGGGCGTCGTCCGCGGCCTGGTGCACGACGGCGAGGTCGTGGCGTCGGCGCGCGAGGGCGACGAGATCGAGCTGGTGCTCGACCGCACGCCGTTCTACGCCGAGGGCGGCGGCCAGCTGGCCGACCACGGCCTGATCGAGCTCGGCAACGGCGCGCGCGTCGAGGTGCGCGACGTGCAGTCGCCGATCACCGGCCTGGTGGTGCACACCGCGAAGGTCGTCAGCGGGGAGGTGACCCCGGGGGTCGAGGCGCATGCCGAGGTCGACGTCGAGCGCCGCAAGTCGATCTCGCGCGCCCACACCGCGACCCACATGGTGCACAAGGCCTTCCGCGAGGCGCTCGGCGAGACGGCGACCCAGGCGGGCTCGGAGAACGCCCCGGGGCGGTTCCGGTTCGACTTCTCCGCGACCGGCGCCGTACCGGTCTCGGTGATGCAGGATGTCGAGGCGCGGGTCAACGACCTGGTGCTCTCCGACCTCGCGGTGCACGCCGAGGTGATGACCCAGGAGGACGCGGTCCGCTCCGGCGCGATGGCGCTGTTCGGGGAGAAGTACGGCGACCAGGTGCGGGTGGTCTCGGTCGGCGACTGGGCCCGCGAGCTCTGCGGTGGCACCCACGCCGAGCGCTCGGGCCACCTCGGCGTGGTCAAGCTGCTGGGCGAGTCGTCCATCGGCTCCGGCGTACGCCGCGTCGAGGCGCTGGTCGGCGCCGACGCCTACCGCTTCCTGGCCCGCGAGCACGTGCTGGTGGCGCAGCTCTCCGAGGCGCTCAAGGCGCGTCCGGAGGAGCTGCCCGAACGGGTACACGACATGATCGAGCGACTGCGCGCCGCGGAGAAGGCGCTGGAGCAGACGCGGATCGCCCAGCTGCTGTCGCAGGGGGCGCAGCTCGCGGCCGACGCGGCCGACATCAACGGCGTCCGGCTGATCAGCCTGCGGCTCGACGGCGCCGACGCCGGTGACATCCGGACGATGGCGCTCAACCTGCGCAGCCGGGTCAGCCAGGAGCAGCCGGGCGCCGCGGTGCTGATCGGGGTCAAGGACGGCAAGGTCGCCGTGGTGGCCGCTACCAACGAGCCGGCCCGCGAGCGTGGGGTGCGCGCCGACGACCTGCTGGCCTCGGTGATGCCCCTGGTCGGCGGCCGCGGCGGCGGCAAGGACGACGTGGCCCAGGGTGGCGGCAGCGACGCGTCTCGGATCGACGAGGCACTCGACGCAGCCCGCGCCGCCGTCGCCCGCGCCGCCGGAGCCTGAGGCAGCCCGGGTGCGGCACGGCGTACGCCTCGGCGTCGACCCCGGGGACGCCCGGATCGGCGTCGCCCGGAGCGACCCTACCGGCTTCCTGGCCACGCCGCTGGAGACGGTACGCCGCGGCCGGGGCGACCTGGGACGGCTGGCGCGGCTGGCGCGGGAGGCCGAGGCCGTGGAGGTGGTCGTCGGCCTGCCCCGCTCCCTGTCGGGAGCCGAGGGTCCGGCCGCGGTGAAGGTCCGTCGGTTCGCCGCCCTGCTCGCGTCCCGGGTCGCCCCGGTGCCGGTGCGACTCCAGGACGAGCGCCTGACCACGGTCAGTGCGGAGGCTATGCTGCGCGACCGGGGGAAGAAGGGTGCGCAGCGGCGAGCCGTGGTCGACCAGGCCGCGGCGGTGCTCATCTTGCAACATGCCCTGGACACCGAGCGGGCGACCGGTCGTCCACCCGGAGAGCTGGTGCCGGGAGAAACCGCGACAGGAGACTCATGAGCGACGGCCGCACCCACGACGACTCCCAGGTCCGGGAGCCCGACGGTGGTCCCGCCCCCGAGGACGTGTTCGACGGGAGTGACCATCACGACGGCGCCTACGAGCCCCACTACCTCGGCGGCGCGCGGCGCAAGAAGAAACGTGGCTTCGCCAGCTGCCTGGCGGTCGTGATCGCGCTGGCGGTGGTGCTCGGAGGGGCGTACTTCGTGGGCACCAAGGGCTTCCACTACCTCAAGGACCACCTGTCGCACGCCGCTGACTACTCGGGCCCCGGGCACGGCAAGGTGCTGTTCCAGGTCAAGGAGGGCGACTCGACGACGGCGATCGGGCAGCACCTGAAGTCCGACGGTGTCGTCGCCTCGGTGGACGCCTTCCTGAGCGCCGCCAACGGTGACCAGGGCATCCAGGTCGGCTTCTACCAGCTGAAGAAGAAGATGGCGGCCGACGACGCCTACAAGATCCTGAAGGACCCGCAGAACATCCTCAAGGACACCGTCACCGTCCCCGAGGGGCTGCGGGTGACCGACATCGTGGCGATCCTGGCCGACAAGACGAAGTACTCGGTGGCCGACTTCGAGGCCGCGCTGAAGAACACCGCGGCGCTGGGGCTGCCGTCGTACGCCCACGGGAGGGCGGAGGGCTACCTCTTCCCGTCGACCTACGGCTTCGGCCCCACCGAGAAGCCGATCGACATGCTCACCGACATGGTGAACCGCTGGAAGCAGGCCGCCGACGAGGACGGCCTGGTCGCGGGCGCGGCGAAGGTCGGGAAGACGCCGGCCGAGGTGATGACCATCGCCAGCCTGATCCAGGCCGAAGGCCGCGGCAGCGACATGCCGAAGGTCTCGCGGGTGATCTACAACCGGCTCGACGGTCCCGGAAGCAGGCAGGGCACCAACGGGCTGCTCCAGATCGACGCCACGGTCAACTACGCGCTGAACCGCACCGGGGTGGTGGCGGTGACCACCGACGAGACCCAGAACACCGACTCGCCGTACAACACCTACCTGCACCCGGGGCTGCCGCCCGGACCGATCGACTCGCCCGGCGACGAGGCGATCAAGGCGGCGCTGAACCCGGTCGACGGCCCCTGGTACTACTACCTGACGGTGAACCTGCGGACCGGCCTGACCAAGTTCGGCACGACCTACCAGGACTTCCTGGGCTTCAAGCAGGAGTACGACCAGTACTGCACGACGTCGACGCGCTGCTGAGAGAGGCCGGTCCCGTGCGCTGCGCCGTCCTCGGCGACCCGATCGAGCACTCGCTGTCGCCGGTGCTCCACCGGGCGGCCTACGCCGCGCTCGGGCTGGACTGGACCTACGACGCGGTGCGGGTCCCCGCCGGGGGCCTGGCGGCCCACGTCGCCGGGCTGGGCCCGGTCTGGCGTGGCCTGTCGCTGACGATGCCGCTCAAGCGCGAGGCCGTGCCGCTGCTGACCTCGCGGGACGCCTGGACGGAGATCTCCGGCGTGGCGAACACGTTGCTCCTCGATGCCAACGGCGGCCGGCACGGGCTCAACACCGACGTGGCCGGCGCCGAGGCGGCCCTTGCCGAGGCCACCGACGCCCCGCTGCGCAGCGCGGTCGTGCTGGGGGGCGGTGCGACGGCGGCCTCGGTGCTCCTCGCGCTGGCCGAGTGCGGCCTGGAGCGCGCGACGCTGGTGGTACGCCGGCCGGCGCGCACCGCCGAGACGCTCGCGGCCGTCGCTCGCCACCCCCGGCCCCCACGGGTCACGGTGACGCCTTGGACCGAGGCCCGGCCGCTCGCCGCCGACGTCGTGGTCTCGACCGTGCCCGCGGCCGCCCAGTCGCCGTACCTCCTGGCCGTCGTCGGCGACGTCCCGCTGGTCTTCGACGTCGTCTACGACCCGTGGCCGACCCCGCTCGCCGTGGCCGCCCGCGCGGACGGACGGACCCTGATCGGAGGACTCGACCTCCTGCTGTGGCAGGCGGTCGACCAGGTGCGGGCCATGACCGGCCGTTTCGACGTCCCGGTCGACACCATGCGCGAAGCGGGCTATCGGAGGCTGAACACGCCCTAGGGTGCGGGCATGACGTGGGTCGAGCACCTCGAGGCCGCGGCCGTCTGCGCCGTCGTCGCCGGTGCCGCCGCCCTGTGGCTGCCGGCCCGCATCGCCACCCTTCCCGAGCCGGATCCGGACCCCGAGCCGACGGCGGAGGAGGTCGCCGCGAAGGCCGCCCGCCGCCAGGCGGCGCAGGACCGGGCCGCCCGTCGCGGCAAGACGCTGAAGGAGCCGGTGCCGGAGCCGCCCAAGGAGCCCTACGCCGACCTGGCCAGACGGCCGCGGCTCGCGATCCTGCTGGCGGCGGTCGCGGCCGCCTCCGGGATCGTGGTCGGTCTGGCGCTCGGGTGGGACTGGTCCTTGCTCGTCTGGGTCCCCCTGCTCCCGCTCGGCGCCGCCCTGGCCTGGGTCGACTGGCGCACGCGACTGCTCCCGGTCGGCCTGGTGTACCCGGCGTACGCCGTCGCGGTCGTGGGTGTCCTCGTCGCCGCCCTCGTCGAGGGCGACCCGGCGGGCCCGCTGAGGGCGGCGCTCGGGTGGCTGGCGGCCGGCCTGCTCTACGCCGTGCTCTGGTTCATCTACCCCGCCGGGCTGGGCTACGGCGACGTACGGCTGTCCGGGGTGCTCGGCATCGCCCTGGCCTACCTGGGGTGGAGCGAGCTGCTGGTCGGCCTGTACGCCGGGTTCCTGCTCGGCGGCGTGCTCGGGGGCGGCCTGCGGCTCACCCGCGTCGTGCGACAGCGGCACATCCCGTTCGGCCCCTTCATGCTGGTCGGCGCCCTGGTCGGGGTGGTCTGGGGCCAGACGATCGGGAACGGCGTGTACGGCGGATAGCGGTCGGGTCGCTGCGGTTCCCCGTGGGAGACTGGCGCCCATGCTGCGCTGGCTCACCGCCGGGGAGTCCCATGGCCCCGCCCTGGTCGCGATCCTCGAGGGGCTGCCGGCGCACGTCGCGATCACCACCGACGACGTCGCCGAGGCGCTGGCCCGGCGCCGCCTCGGCAAGGGCCGCGGCGCCCGGATGAGGTTCGAGCAGGACCAGGTGACGCTGCTCGGCGGCGTCCGGCACGGACGCACCATGGGCGGGCCCGTCGCCATCCAGATCGCCAACACCGAGTGGCCCAAGTGGGACAAGGTGATGGCCGCCGACCCGGTCGACCCGGCCGAGCTCGAGGGGTTGGCCCGCAACGAGGCCCTGACCAGGCCTCGTCCGGGGCACGCCGACCTGGTGGGCATGCAGAAGTACGCGTTCGACGAGGCGCGTCCCGTGCTGGAGCGGGCCTCGGCGCGCGAGACCGCGGCGCGGGTGGCGCTCGGTCGGCTGGCCGGTGCGTTCCTCGAGCAGAGCGTCGGCGCGCGCCTCGTCTCCCACGTGATCGAGCTCGGTGGCGTCCGGGCACCGGCCGGCCGGATCCCCGGACCCGACGACGTGGCGCGTCTCGACGCCGACGAGGTGCGCTGCCTGGATCCCGAGGCGAGCGCGGCCATGGTCGCTCGGATCGACGAGGCCCACCGCGACGGGGACACCCTCGGCGGCGTCGTCGAGGTCGTGGTGCACGGGCTCCCTCCGGGGCTCGGCTCGCACGTGCACTGGGACCGGCGGCTCGACTCACGGTTGGCCGGTGCGCTGATGGGCATCCAGGCGATCAAGGGGGTCGAGGTGGGCGACGGGTTCGAGCTCGCGGCCACCCCGGGCAGCCGGGCTCACGACGAGATCGTCGCGACCGCCGAGGGGATCCGGCGTACCAGCGGGCGCTCCGGCGGCACCGAAGGGGGGATGTCGACCGGCGAGGTGCTGCGGGTGCGGGCCGCGATGAAGCCGATCGCCACCGTTCCGCGGGCCCTGCGCACGGTCGACGTCGCCACCGGCGAGCCCGCCGTGGCCCACCACCAGCGCTCCGACGTGTGCGCGGTGCCGGCCGCGGGGGTCGTCGCCGAGGCGATGGTCGCACTCGTGCTCGCCGATGCGGTGCTGGAGAAGTTCGGTGGCGACGCGGTGTCGGAGACCCGGCGCAACGCCGAGAGCTACCTGGCCACCCTGAGCGTCCGATGACCCGGAGGACGCGGCCGTGAGCCGGCCCCTGCTGGTGCTGGTCGGGCCGATGGGCGCCGGGAAGTCGACGGTCGGCCGGCTGCTGGCCGAGCGCCGCGACGTCGCCTTCCGCGACACCGACGACGACGTGGAGCGGACCGAGGGACGCTCGATCTCCGACATCTTCGTCGACTCCGGGGAGGAGCACTTCCGCGCTCTCGAGCGGGAGGCGGTGGCCCGCGCCCTGCAGGAGCACGCCGGCGTCCTGGCCGTCGGTGGAGGCGCCGTGATGCAGCCGGAGACGCAGGCCCTCCTGGCGGGGCACCGGGTGGTCTTCCTGCGCGTCGGGCTGACCGACGCCGCCGCCAGGGTCGGACTGGGGACGTCGCGCCCCCTCCTGCTCGGCAACGTCCGGAGCACGATGAAGGCCCTCCTGGACGAGCGGACCACGGTCTACGAGGCGGTCGCGGACGCGTCCGTCGACACCGACGGCCGTACGCCGGACGAGGTGGCCGACCTGGTCGAGGCGGCCCTCGATGAATGAGCCGACCGAGATCACGGTGGCCACGGCGTCGGCGTACGAGGTGGTGGTCGGGCACGGCCTGCTGGGCCGGCTGCCCGGGCTGCTGGGCGAGGGCATGCAGCGTGTCGCGCTCGTCTGCCCCGACGACCTGCCCGGTCCGGCCTCGGCCGTGCGTCACGCGCTGGCTACGTCGTACGACGTGCTGGACCTGCCGGTCCCACCCGGCGAGCGGGCCAAGACCGCCGCCGTGGCCGCGGACTGCTGGGAGCGGCTCGGCGCCGCCGGGTTCACCCGCAGCGACGCCGTCGTGACAGTGGGCGGGGGAGCGACCACCGATCTGGGCGGGTTCGTGGCCGCCACCTGGCTGAGGGGCGTGCGCGTCGTCCACGTGCCGACCACGCTGCTCGGCATGGTCGACGCGGCGGTGGGCGGCAAGACCGGGATCAACATCGCGGCCGGCAAGAACCTCGTCGGTGCGTTCCACGAGCCCGCCGGCGTGCTCTGCGACCTCGACTCGCTGACGACCCTCCCGGAGGCTGAGCTGCGGTCGGGCCTGGGTGAGGTCGTCAAGTGCGGCTTCGTCGCCGATCCCGAGATCCTGCGCCTGGTCGAGCAGCACGGGGTGCCGGCGCCGGGCTCACCGGTGCTGCGGGAGCTCGTGGAGCGAGCCGTCCGGGTGAAGGCCGACGTGGTCGCCGACGACCTCCGCGAGCGTGGGGGCAACGGCACCCATCCCGGCCGCGAGGTGCTCAACTACGGCCACACGGTGGGACATGCGGTCGAGCAGGCCAGCCACTACACGCTGCGGCACGGCGAGGCGGTCGCCATCGGCTGCGTCTACGTCGCCGAGCTGGCTCGAGCCGCGGGGGTCCTGGCCGACGAGGTGGCCGACCGGCACCGCACGGTGTTCGCCCGGGTCGGGCTGCCGACCGGCTGGGACGGCGCGACCTACGACGACCTGCGGGCGAGGATGGCCGTCGACAAGAAGTCGCGTGGGTCGTCCGTCCGGTTCGTCGTGCTCGAGGACCTCGCGCGGCCCCGGATCCTGGCCGACCCCGACGAGGCACATCTGCGGGCGGCGTACGACGTGATGGTGGGAGACGCGGCATGAGCTCTGCGCCCGGCCCGGACCCGCGCGTCCTGGTCCTGAACGGGCCCAACCTCGGGCGGCTGGGCCGCCGGCAGCCGGAGATCTACGGCTCCACGACGTACGCCGCGCTGGTGACGGCCTGTGTGGAGTGGGGGCGCGAGCTGGGGCTCGACGTCGAGGTGCGGCAGACCAACCACGAGGGCGAGCTGCTCGACTGGCTCAACACCGCCGCCGACGCCGCGACGCCCGTCGTCCTCAACGCCGGCGCCTGGACGCACTACTCGCTGGCGCTGTACGACGCCTGTGCCCAGCTGACGGCTCCGCTCGTCGAGGTGCACCTGAGCGACCCCGCGCAGCGGCCCGAGGAGTTCCGTCACCACTCCGTGGTCACCCCGCATGCCGTCGCGGTGATCGCCGGCAAGGGGGCCGACGGCTACCGCGAGGCGCTCGAGCGGCTGACGTCGTCGTTGCCCTAGGGTCTCGCCATGGACGACGGGGTGCCCGGCCGGCTCGGCCGCTCGACGACGATCGCGCTGACGGGGATCGGGCTCGGTGCCCTGGTCGGGGGTGTGGGTGGGCGGATCGCCATGTCGTTGCTGGCCCGCTCGAGCCCCGAGGCGCACGGCACGGCGACCGACGACGGCTTCGTGATGGGCAGGGTCACCGTGAGCGGCACGCTGGAGCTGATCCTCATCGCCACCGTCCTGGGACTGATCGGGGCCGGGATCTACGCCGGGGTGCGCTGGCTGCACTTCCCGGGCCTGGCCGCGCGCATCGTGGTCACCGCCGCTTGCGCAGGCGTGGGCGTCGGCGCGATCCTCGTGCACCGCGACGGCGTCGACTTCACGCTGCTCGACGCCCCGCTCGCGATCGCGCTGTTCGTCGCGATCCCGGCGCTGTACGGGGGCCTGCTGGCCTGGGTCGTCGAGACCCGGGCACCGCTCCGGCCCGGACGCGCCCGGCACGGCTCGTTCGTCGCCCTGCGCTGGGTGGGCCGCGCGCTCGCCGCGTCGGCGTTCCTGGTGCTGGTGCGTGACCTGGTGCTCGACACCGTGGCGCTGACCTGACGAAGGGAACCGCTCGCGCGCCTCGGCCGTCCGATGGGCACCCACCGCTGCAAGGGAGTGCGCCATGGACCGCTCGGTCACCGTCAGTACCAAGGGACTGCTCGTCGCGATGATCGTGGCGCTCGCCCTCTCCGTCGCCTACCTCCTGGGAAGTGGCGGTGGGAGTGCCCAGGCCGCCCCGACCCCCGCGCCGTCGACGACCGCCACCAAGCCGGGCACTCTCGTCACCACGGGCACCGGAACAGCCCTCGGGATCCCCGACGAGCTCGCGTTCACCGTGTCGGCTGCCGTGGTGCGCCCGACGCTCGACGAGGCGATGGCGGCGGGCAACGACACGATGAGCCGCGTCCTGGCGGCTCTCGACCGGCTCGGGGTGCGCGCCTCCGACGTGCAGACCACCGGCCTGCAGATGAACGCGGTGTACGACTACCACGCCTACAGTCCACCGACCCTGCGGGGATACCGGGTCTCCCAGCAGGCTCAGGTGCTGGTGCGAGACCTCGCCCGGGGCGGGCGTGCGGTGACCGCGGTCGTGCACGCCGGGGGCAACGACGTACGCGTACGCGGCCTCGGCCTGCGGATCGCCGACCCCGACGCGCTGCTGGCGAAGTCGCGGGCCCAGGCGGTCGCGGCGGCGACGGCCAAGGCCCAGGAGTACGCCGATGCCACGCACCAGACGCTCGGTGCGGTCGCGTCACTCCGAGAGGTGCACGCGAGCGCCGCCCCCCGCCCGCAGGTGCTCCACTTCGGCCGCGAGGCCCTCGCCGACGCCGCACGGGCGCTGCCGATCCGCGCCGGCAAGGACAAGCTCGGCGTCACGGTGCGGATCGTCTGGAGGCTGGCATGAGCCGCCGGCGTCTCACCGCTGCCTCACTGGCGGCGGGTCTGCTGCTGCTGGCGGGCTGCGGATCCGGTGGATCCGCTGGGGGCTCTGGCGCAGGAGCCGCCCCCGCCGCCCAGGACGCCGGTGGCGCCACCCTCAACGAGCTCGGCAACACGGGCAACGCGAAGGACAGTGCCGCGATGGCCGCCTCGGTGGCCAAGGATCCGAGCGTCCAGCGGCGATCGGTGATCTCCACCGGCCACATCGCGCTGGTCAGCGACGACGTCGCGGGCGTACGTTCGCGCCTCGACGCGGTCCTGGCCCGCATCGGCGGGCACGTGGCCGACGAGGACACCACCACCGACGACCAAGGCACCGTCACCCGGTCCCACCTGGTGGTGCGGGTGCCCAGCGGCCGCTTCGACGGTGCGATGACGTCCCTGGCCGGCGTCGCGTCGCTGCGCGGCTCGTCGCGCAAGGCCGAGGACGTGACCACCCAGGTGATCGACGTGAAGGCCAGGATCCAGGCCGAGCGGGCCGGCGTGCGCCGCCTGCGCGACCTGGTGGGCCACACCGCCAGCCTGCCTGCGCTGCTCGAGGTGGAGCGGGCGCTCACCCAGCGGCAGGGGGAGCTCGAGTCGCTGATGCAGCAACGTGCGTTCCTGCACGACCGGACCAGCCTGGCCACGATCACCGTCGACGTGACCCGGAGCACGCCCGCCCCGACGCCCCCACAGGCCTCAGCCGGCGGCTTCGTCGGCGGCCTGCACCACGGCTGGCACGCCTTGGTGGCCGTCGTCGTCGCTCTCCTGTCGGCCATCGGCGCCCTGCTCCCGTTCGCGGTCGCGGGTGCGATCGTCGGGGTCCCGGCCTGGCTGCTCGTCCGCCGGGTGCGGCGACCGCGCCGGCTCCGCCCACCCGTGGAGTCCTGACGTCCGGCCGGGTCAGCGATGCGGGGCGGACCACCACGCCGTACTAGACTCACGGGTCGCCCGCCCGGGTCTCCCTCGGGCGCCGGCCCACTCGCTCCCAGCAGAAGAGGCACTCCCGCATGGCCACCACCAACGACCTCAAGAACGGCATGGTCCTCAATCTCGACGGCCAGCTCTGGCAGGTCATCTGGTTCCAGCACCACAAGCCAGGCAAGGGCGGCGCGGTCGTGCGGTCGAAGCTGAAGAACATCGAGTCGGGCAAGACTGTCGACCGCACGTTCAACGCCGACGTGAAGGTCGACGTGGCGAACGTCGACAAGCGGACGATGCAGTACCTCTACAACGACGGCACGTCGTACGTCTTCATGGACACCGGGACCTACGAGCAGCTCGAGATCGCACCCGACATCGTCGGCGACGCCAAGAACTTCCTGCTGGAGAACCAGGACGCCGTGGTGGCCACGAACGACGGCCGGGTGCTCTACATCGAGCTGCCGGCGTCGGTGCTGCTCGAGATCACCTACACCGAGCCCGGCGTGGTCGGCGACAGTGCCACCGGCCGCACCAAGCCCGCGACGCTCGAGACCGGCCACGAGATCCAGGTGCCGCTGTTCATCACCCAGGGCGAGAAGGTCAAGGTCGACACCCGCGACTCGTCGTACCTGGGCCGCGTGAAGGGCTAGTCGACCAGCGATGCCGGCCCGTTCCAAGGCGCGCAAGCGCGCGCTCGACGTCCTGTACGCCGCGGAGATGCGCGGCCAGGAGCCGGTCGCGTCGCTCGAGGCCGCCATAGCCGAGGGTGAGGGACCGACCAACGTCTACACCGAGACGCTGGTGCGCGGGGTCACCGAGCACCGGGAGCGCATCGACGAGCTGCTCGCCCAGTACGCCCAGGGCTGGGCCCTGGACCGGATGCCCGCCGTCGACCGCACCGCGCTGCGCATCGGCGCCTTCGAGCTGCTCTACGCCGACGACGTGCCGCATCCCGTGGCGGTCTCCGAGGCGGTCGCCCTGGTGCACCACCTGTCCACCGACGACTCGCCGTCCTTCGTCAACGGGGTGCTCGGCAGCATGCTCCGCGACCGCGACTCGCTCACCCTCTAGGGGGATCATCCGGTCGCCCGCGAGCCCTATCGTGGGCGTCATGGCAGACGTCAGCGACCAGGCGGAGCAGCTGGGCCGCCAGGTCGACAACAGCGAGTGGATGGACCGTGCGGTCCGAGTCGGCATGGTCGCCTACGGCGTCGTGCACCTGACGATCGCCTGGCTGGGCATCCAGCTGGCGCTCGGTGACCACAGCGGCGCCGCGTCGCGCAACGGGGCCCTCAAGCAGCTGGCGCAGCAGCCGTTCGGCAGGGTCGTGGTCTGGGTGGTCGCGGTCGGGATGTTCCTGCTGGTGATCTGGAAGCTGCTCGAGGCCTTCGTCGACGGCACCCTCGAGGACGGCGCCTCGAAGGTGGTCAAGCCGGGGGTGGACGTCTTCAAGGCGATCGTCTACGGGACCCTGGGCCTCTCGGCCGTGCACGTGGCGACCGGCTCGCAGTCGAAGTCCAACACCGACGACTACACCGCGAAGCTGATGGACCAGCCGTTCGGGCGATGGCTGGTCGGGCTGATCGGACTCGCGATCATCGGGTACGGCTTCTACCTCGCCTACCGCGGCTGGTCGGAGAAGTTCCTCGAGCACCTCGACGCCGAGGGTCGCAGCGGCGAGACCGGCACGGCCTACCGGATGTTCGGCAAGGTCGGCTACATCGCCAAGGGCATCGCGATCGGCGTGATCGGCCTGCTGTTCGTCTACGCCGCGATCGACCACAGCGCCAAGAAGTCCGGCGGGCTCGACCAGGCGCTGCACCGGGTACTGCAGCAGCCGTTCGGCCCGGTGCTCCTCTTCGCCATCGCGGTCGGGATCGGCTGCTACGGGCTGTTCTGCTTCGCCCGCGCACGTCACCTCTCCGCCCAGCGCTGAGTGCCCTCCCCCGGGTGACCCCTCCCGCGGTGCTGCCTCGCATGCAAGGGTGACGACATGACGCAGACGCCGGAGAAGTCCGGACCTGACGAGTTCGACGTGATCGTGGTGGGCCTCGGGCCAGGCGGAGAGCACGTGGCGATCAAGCTGGCCGAGGACGGGCTGCGCGTCCTCGGCGTCGAGGAGCGGCTCGTCGGCGGCGAGTGCCCCTACTTCGGCTGCGTGCCGTCGAAGATGATGATCGCCGCCGCGCACACCCTGCGCGAGGCCGGCCGGGTCAACGAGCTGGCGGGAGGCTCGACGGTCAGCCCCGACTGGGGTCCGGTCGCCGCCAGGATCCGCGACGAGGCCACCGCCGACTGGGACGACACGGTCGCGGTGGAGCGGCTGGAGGACGCCGGAGCCCGCTTCGTCCGCGGTCGCGGGGTGCTGGCCGGCGGCGGTCGCGTCGAGGTCGGCGGCACGACGTACACCGCGACCAAGGGGATCGTGCTGAACACCGGCACGGCGCCGTCGGCGCCCCCGATCGACGGCCTGGCCGACACGCCGTACTGGACCAACCGCGACGCGGTGAGGCTCACCGAGCTGCCGTCGTCGCTGCTGGTCATCGGCGGTGGCGCGATCGGCTGCGAGCTCGCGCAGGTGATGGCGCTGTTCGGGGTGCGGGTGACGCTCCTGGAGGCCGCCGACCGCCTGGTGGCGCTCGAGGAGCCCGAGGCGAGCGCGGCCCTGGAGAAGGCCTTCGGGGCCGCCGGCATCCAGGTGCACACCGGGGCCTCGATCGGGTCGGTGGCCTACGCCGACGGCCGGTTCACCGCCGACGTGGACGGCCGGTCGGTGACCGCAGAGAAGCTCCTCGTCGCCGCCGGGCGTCGCAACAACCTGCATGGGATCGGGCTCGAGCACGTCGGGCTCGACCCGGACGCGCGGGTGCTCGACCCCGACGAGCGGATGCGGGTCGCGGACGGAGTGTGGGCGATCGGCGACATCGTCGGCAGGGGTGCCTTCACCCACGTGTCGATGTATCAGGGAGGGGTCGTGGTCGACGACATCCTCGGCCGGGACGGGCCCTGGGCCGACTATCGGGCGGTGTCGCGGGTGACCTTCACCGCGCCGGAGGTCGCCTCGGTGGGCCTGACCGAGAAGGCGGCGCGCAAGGCCGGACTCGACGTCGTCGTCGCCACCGGAGACCTGGGCGCGCGCGGGTGGATCACCCGCGAGAACGGGTTGATCAAGCTCGTCGCCGACCGTGCCCGCGAGGTGCTCGTGGGCGGCGTGGTGGTCGGGCCCGCCGGCGGCGAGATCATGTCGATGCTCGAGCTCGCCGTCCACGCGGAGGTGCCGATCGCGACGCTGCTGCACCAGCATTTCGCCTACCCGACCTACCAGCGCGCCTACGAGACCGTGCTGAAGGACCTGGCCGGCCGGCTCGACGGACGCTAGCCGGACCCTCGGCCTCGCGGACTCGTGACCCCTTGGCCCGTCCTGACCATTGTTGGTTCAGACGTGACGAGTGAGACTCGAGGGACTGAGAGACCAACTCAACAGGGGGAATGTATGCGCAAGACCTTGATCATGGCCGCCGTCGCTTCGACGGCGATGGTGGCCACGGCCGCCGCAGTTCCGGCGGACGCCACGGATGGTGCACACTCTGGGACGAAGCTGGCGCCCGTCCCCTACAAGATCGTCGCCTCGAACCTGCACAACCCGCGCCAGATCACGTTCTCCCACGGCGACATGTACGTCGCCGAGGCGGGCAGCGGCTCGTTCGACGGCACCGCCAGCTCCGGCCCGTGCATGGTCGGGGGCGAGGGCACGACGGTCTGCTACGGCAAGACCGGCTCCGTCACCCGGGTGCGCGCCGGCCACCAGCACCGCGTCCTGAAGGGCATCTCCTCGCTCGGCGGTCAGGTCGACGGCGGCTCGGCCCTCGGGCCTGCCGACCTGGTCGTGGTCGGCAAGCACACCCTGGTGGTGAGCATCGGCTTCGGACTGCCCCCGGGCAAGCGCAAGCACCTGCCGACGCGTGGTCAGAACCAGATGGCCCACCTGCTCTCCTTCAACCTGCGCTCGGGCAGGGCGACCTCGCTCGGTGACCTCGGTCGCCACGAGAGGAGAACCAACCCGGTGGACAACCCCGACACCGACCCCACCGGTCTGGCGAAGGCGGGCAGGCTCGGCTTCGTGGTCACCGACTCCGGTGGCAACACCGTGGTCAGCGCCAGGGCCGGGAAGGTCAAGACCGTTGCAGCCTTCCAGGACCGCCAGGGGACCAGTCCCGTCACCGGTCCCCAGCCGACCACCTACCAGTCCGTGCCGACCGACATCGTGAGGGGTCCCGACGGCGCGTGGTACGTCAGTGAGCTGACCGGCTTCCCGTTCATCAAGGGTGCCTCCCGGGTCTGGCGCGTCGTTCCCGGGCACAAGCCGCACGTGTGGGCGAAGGGGCTGACCAACGTGACCAGCCTGGCCTTCGACGGCAAGAAGCTGTACGCCGTCCAGATCGCCAACCTGGGCCTGGCCAACCCTGCCGGACCGATCGGCTCACTGGTGCGGGTGTTCCCGAAGTCGTCGGACAAGGCTCCCGTTCGGGTCAGCACCGACCTGTTCGCGCCGTACGGCCTGGCCATCCACCGTCATGCGGCCTACGTCTCGACCGGAGCCGTGACGGCCGCCGGCGGCTCCGTCCTCAAGATCCCGCTCGGCTGACGACTGGGAGGTAGCACCACGCGGCTGCCCTGGCAGGCGGAGACCGCTTCCGCCTGCTAGGGTCGGTCGCGATCGACATCCTTTAACGAGCCGTCCCGTGAGGCGGAGAAGGAGGTCTGGCCGCAGATGCCTGTGCCTGCCACTGCCACATCCGCGCCCGATCCGGGCGCCGACCGCACCGTTCTCGATGCCGGCGACATCTCCCGGGCGTTGAGCCGCATCTCCCACGAGATCCTCGAGCGCAACAAGGGCGCCGGCGACCTGGTCCTGCTGGGGATCCCCTCGCGCGGCGTCCCTCTCGCCGATCGGATCGCCGATCGCATTGCCGCCGTCGAGGGCGTCGCCGTCCCGCGCGGCTCGCTCGACGTGACCATGTACCGCGACGACCTGCGTCTCAAGCCCGCGCGCACGCTGCTCCCGACCTCGATCCCCGAGGGCGGCATCGACGACAAGGTCGTGGTGCTGGTCGACGACGTGCTGTTCTCCGGGCGCACCATCCGCGCCGCACTCGACGCCCTCAACGACGTGGGGCGGCCGCGCGCCGTCCAGCTCGCGGTCCTGGTCGACCGCGGACATCGCGAGCTGCCCATCCGGGCCGACTTCGTCGGCAAGAACCTCCCGACCTCGCTGGTCCAGCGGGTGCGGGTCCATCTCGCCGGTGTCGACGACCACGACGCGGTGATCATCGAGGGAGCCGCATCATGAAGAGGCACCTGCTGTCCGCGGCCGACCTGACCCGCGACGACGCCGAGCTGGTCCTGCGCACGGCCAAGGAGATGCGGTCGCTGGCCGACCGTCCGATCAAGAAGCTGCCCGCCCTGCGCGGGCGCACCGTGGTCAACCTCTTCTTCGAGGACTCCACCCGCACCCGGATCTCGTTCGAGGCCGCCGCCAAGAGGCTCTCCGCCGACGTCATCAACTTCTCGGCCAAGGGCTCGTCGCTGTCGAAGGGGGAGTCGCTGAAGGACACCGCGCTGACCCTGGAGGCGATGGGTTGCGACGCGGTCGTCATCCGGCACGGTGCCAGCGGGGCACCGCACCGGCTGGCTCACTCCGGCTGGGTGCGCTCCTCGGTGGTCAACGCCGGTGACGGGACGCACGAGCACCCGACCCAGGCGCTGCTCGACTCTTTCACGATGTGGCGTCATCTGGGCGCACGCAACGGCGGGACGCTGGACGGCCAGCGGATCGCGATCGTCGGCGACGTGCTGCACTCGCGGGTGGCCCGGTCCAACGCGCTCCTGCTGCACACGCTAGGTGCGGAGGTGACCCTGGTCGCGCCGCCGACCCTGCTCCCTGTGGGGATCGACACCTGGCCCGTGGAGACGTCGTACGACCTCGACGGCGTGCTGCCGAAGGCCGACGCGGTGATGATGCTGCGCGTCCAGCGCGAGCGGATGAACG
>JAICHQ010000051.1 GCA_025924815.1 Nocardioides sp. | reverse complement strand
GAGGACTACGTCCGTCAGCGGCACATCGAGGAGGGCTTCTCCTACGTGAGCTCGCCCCACATCAGCAAGGACGGGCTCTTCCACACCTCGGGTCACCTGCCGTACTACGCCGAGACGATGTATCCGCCGATGGAGCTCGAGGGAGCGAAGTACCAGCTCAAGGCGATGAGCTGCCCGATGCACAACCTCATCTACGCCTCGCGCGGGCGGTCCTACCGCGAGCTGCCGCTGCGGCTGTTCGAGTTCGGCGGCGTGTACCGCTACGAGAAGTCCGGCGTCGTGGGCGGCCTCACCCGGGTGCGCGGGATGACCCAGGACGACTCGCACTCCTACGTCACCGCCGAGCAGGCCGGCGACGAGATCAAGCACCTGCTGAACTTCTGCCTCGGGCTGTTCCGCGACTTCGGGCTCGACGACTTCTATCTCGAGCTGTCGACCCGCGACGACAGGAACAAGGAGAAGTTCCAGGGCTCCGACGAGGACTGGGTCACCGCGACCGCGATCCTGCAGCAGGCGGCCGACGAGTCGGGGCTCGACCTCGTGGCGGACCCCGGCGGCGCGGCGTTCTACGGACCGAAGATCTCGATCCAGGCCAAGGACGCCATCGGCCGCACCTGGCAGCTGTCAACCGTGCAGTACGACTTCGGGCAGCCGGCCGGCTTCGGCTTGGAGTACGTCGCCGCCGACGGCTCGCACCAGCAACCGGTGATGATCCACTCCGCGAAGTTCGGGTCGATCGAGCGGTTCATCGGCGTGCTCGTCGAGCACTACGCCGGCGCGTTCCCGCCGTGGCTGTCGCCGGTCCAGGTGCAGGGGATCCCGATCGCGGAGCGGCACGTCGCCTACCTCGAGGACGTCGCCGGGCAGATGTCGGCGCGTGGTCTGCGGGTCGAGGTCGACGACTCCGACGACCGGATGCAGAAGAAGATCCGCAACGCACAGCTGCAGAAGGTGCCGTTCATGGTGATCGCCGGAGACCAGGACGTGGAGGCCGGCGCGGTGTCGTTCCGCTACCGCGACGGCCACCAGGACAACGGCGTCCCGATCGCGGAGGCGATCGACCGGGTGGCCGCTGCCGTCGCCTCGCGCGAGCAGGTCTGAACCCGAGCCGGTCAGCGCACGCGCTTGGTGAATCGCCGGCACGGCGAGATGAAGCGCTCGCCCAAGGCCACCACCGTGTAGTCGAAGTCGCCCTCGTCGACCCAGCCCTGCTTGGCGTAGAAGGCCTGGGCCCGGTCGTTGCCCCGCACCACGACCAGCCAGGCGACCTCGTGGCCGGCGGCCGCGATCTGCCGCTCGGCCTCGGTCAGCAGGAGGGCCGCGACGGCGGTGCCGCGGAACGCCCGGTCGACGTAGACCTGCTCCGCCTCGTCGCCGGCGACCATGATGAACCCGGCGACCGTGCCGTCGACGTCGGCCACCGTCGTCTCGTCGGTCTCGGCGACCCGCTCCGCGACCCGGTCGTGGAAGGCCGCCGGCGTACGCCGCTCGGTGAGACCGTCGGGCACGCGGCCGGGATGGACGTCGTGCCAGCCCTCGTGGAACAGCATGGTGATGGCGTCCACGTCGTCGGCCGTGGCGGGTCGCAGGGTCGGGTCGCTCACGGGTCGAGCCTAGGAGGTCGTACCGCTGTCCCGCCGGGGGTGATCTCGTCCCTACAGTGGCGGCATGGCCACCGAGAAGCCCGAGACCCTCCGCCAGGACGGCGTCGGTGAGCCCGACGGGCTGGACCGGTTGTGGACGCCCTACCGGATGGCCTACATCCGCGGCGAGAGCAAGCCGACCGACGGCTCGGCGGGGGAGTGCCCGTTCTGCCGCATCCCGGCCGAGCAGGACGACGAGCGCTTCCTGGTGGTGCGCCGCGGCGAGACGGCGTACGCCGTGCTCAACCTCTACCCGTACGCCGCCGGCCACGTGATGGTCTGCCCCTACCGGCACATCGCCGACTACACCGACAGCACTGAGGCGGAGGTCGCCGAGATCGGCGCCGTGACCAAGGCGGCCATGGCGACCCTGCGCGCGATCTCGCGCGCTGAGGGGTTCAACATCGGGATGAACCAGGGCAACGCCGGCGGGGCGGGTATCGCCGCCCACCTCCACCAGCACGTCGTACCGCGATGGGTCGGCGACCAGAACTTCCTGCCGATCGTCGGACACACCAAGGCACTGCCCGAGCTGCTGCGGGACACTCGCCGGCTCCTGGCGGACGCCTGGGTCGACTGAGCCCCGGGGTCAGAACGGCACCTGCACCGCCAGCAGCCCCTCGCCCCGGCCCCTTCCCGAGAGCACGCGGCAGAAGTCGACCGCGTCGAGCCGGAGCACCTCGCCGCCCTCGCCGCGCGACCAGGTGCCGCCCGCGGGGCCGGTGAGAGTGAGCTCGTACGCCGCGTCGTGGCGCCGGGCCCACTCGGCGACGACGTCCGCCACGAGCGCGCCGTCGTGGTCGGCGGTCAGCACGGCGGCACGTCCCGTGGCGCGTGCGAGGTCCATCCGGTGCATCCACGGGTCGCGGGTGAGGATCACGTCGAGCAGGAAGCCGATCGACCAGCTCTCGACCCGACCGCCGACGGTCTGCGGCGCGGGGACCGGACGCCGGCGTACGAACGAAGGCGTGAGCCGCCGGCCGTGGGCCGCCTTCCGGCCGACCCGGCGCGCGCCGGTCACGACCTGCGTCGGGGTCCAGTCGGTCCGCTCGGAGACCTGGAGCCCGGTGAGCGCGTCGAGCAGCGGGACCTGCCGCGCGGCCGCGTCGACAGTCGCCCGGCGGGTCTGCCGTCTCTGCTCCAGGGGGCTGGAGACCATGGCCGCCATGCCGACCATGTGACAGCCCAGCTGCCGCACGTCCCATGCGGGGCAGTCGGTGGGCAGCGTCCACTCGTCGGGGCGGACGTCGGCCAGCGCCTCGGCCATCCGGACGTACTCCGCGGCGGCGAGCCGCATCGCCGTACGACGTTCGAGCGCCGGTCGCACGAGATCGTCGGTGGTGGGTGCGGTGGTGGTGTTCATGCCGGGTCCTTCTCGGGTGTGGTGCGGGGCAGCCCGATGCCGTCGGCCCATATGTCGACGGCGCGGGGGAGCAGCCGCTCGTAGCGGTCGCCGTCGGGGTCGTTGGCCAGATGCTGTGCGACCAGCCCGCCGATGATCGCGAGCAGGATGGTCAGGTCGTCGGGGTCGGCGAGCCCGCGCTCCGCGGCCACCGCGTAGGTGGCCTCGAGCACGCGGACGGCCGGGGCGTAGCTCTCGGCGCTCGGCTCGAAGCCGGGGACGACGCGCTCGTTCATCAGCTGGTAGCGGGCGTGGTCGGCGACGGCGAAGTCGAAGAAGGTGCGGGACATCGCGTGCGCGGCGCCGCGCAGGTCATCGGGGGCGCCGGCCCCCTCGACGCGCGTGACGCGTTCGTAGTCGGCCCACGCCTCGCCGAACATCGCGTCGTAGATCGCGTGCTTGGACTCGAAGTGGGAGTACAGCGACGGCGCGCGCATGCCGACCCGCTCGGCGACGTCGCGGAGGGTCACCCCGGTGAGTCCCGACTCGCGAGCCACCTCCCAGGCGGCATCGAGGATCTCGCGGCGGGTGGACTCGCGCCGTCTGGCCCTCCGGTCGACGTCGGATCTATCGACGTTAGGTGTGTCTAACACAGTTAGGAGAATGGCGGAGGCGGGTCGGGATGTCAAGGAGACCGTCGGCGCTCGCTACCCTGCTCCCGCCATGCTCGAACGCTTCCGCCAGTTCTGGACCGACGTCTGGGCTCCCCTGGGCAACCTCCTCCTGCGACTGGGGGTGAGCCCGAACGCCGTGACCCTGGTCGGCACCCTCGGCGTCTGCGCGGGCGCGCTGGTGTTCTTCCCCCAGGGGTGGCTGCTCGCCGGCGTCCTGGTGATCACGGCGTTCGTGTTCAGCGACATGATCGACGGCTACATGGCCCGCGCGAGCGGGCAGACCTCACCGTTCGGCGCGTTCCTCGACTCGACGCTCGACCGGATCGGCGACGCTGCGGTCTTCGGTGGCATCGCGCTGTACTACGTCGGCCCCGGCGACAGCGAGTGGAAGGCGGCGCTCGCGCTGTACTGCCTGGCGATGGGCTCGGTCACCTCCTACGCGCGAGCCCGTGCCGAGTCCCTCGGGATGCAGGCCAAGGTCGGGATCGCGGAGCGGTCCGACCGGCTCGTCTCGATCCTGGGCATGACCGGGCTCGCCGACCTCCTGCGTCACCTCGGGGTCGACGACGGGGTGCTCTGGCTGATCCCGATCACGCTCGCAGTACTGGCCGTGGCCAGCACCGTCACGGTCGTGCAGCGCATCCTCGTGGTGCGCAAGCAGTCGCTGGCGCTGCCACCCCCCACCGAGTAGGTCTGAACGACGGGTCAGCCCTACCATGGGGGTATGGAGAGCACGACCGAGAGCACCACCGCAGGCACCCAGGACACCGGCACGTCGCGCGTCAAGCGCGGGATGGCCGAGATGCTCAAGGGGGGCGTGATCATGGACGTCGTCACGCCCGAGCAGGCGAAGATCGCCGAGGACGCCGGGGCGGTGGCGGTGATGGCGCTGGAGCGGGTGCCGGCCGACATCCGGGCCCAGGGCGGGGTGTCGCGGATGAGCGACCCCGACATGATCGACGGGATCGTGGAGCGGGTCTCGATCCCGGTGATGGCCAAGGCGCGGATCGGCCACTTCGCCGAGGCCCAGGTGCTGCAGAGCCTCGGCGTGGACTACATCGACGAGTCCGAGGTGCTCACCCCGGCCGACTACGCCCACCACATCGACAAGTGGCAGTTCACGGTGCCCTTCGTGTGCGGGGCGACGAACCTCGGCGAGGCGCTGCGGCGGATCACCGAGGGCGCGGCGATGATCCGGTCCAAGGGCGAGGCGGGCACCGGTGACGTCTCCAACGCGGTCACGCACATGCGCACGATCGGTGCCGAGCTGCGTCGCCTGCACGGTCTGAGCGAGGACGAGCTGTACGTCGCGGCGAAGGAGCTGCAGGCGCCGTACGACCTGGTCCGTGAGGTGGCTGCTGCCGGGAAGCTCCCGGTGGTCCTGTTCACCGCCGGTGGGATCGCGACCCCGGCCGATGCCGCGATGATGATGCAGCTGGGTGCCGAGGGCGTCTTCGTCGGCTCGGGCATCTTCAAGTCGGGCAACCCGGCGCAGCGTGCCGAGGCGATCGTCAAGGCCACGACCTTCTACGACGACCCCGACGTGGTGGCCAAGGTCAGCCGTGGTCTGGGTGAGGCGATGGTCGGCATCAACGTCGACGAGATCCCGCAGTCCCACCGGCTCGCCGAGCGCGGCTGGTGAGCCACCGCCCCACCATCGGGGTGTTCGCGCTGCAGGGCGATGTGCGCGAGCACCTGCGGATGCTGGACTCCGTGGGGGCGCGAGCGATCGGCGTACGCCGTCCCGCCGAGCTCGAGGCGTGCGACGGGCTGGTGATCCCGGGCGGTGAGTCGACCACCATGTCCAAGCTGGCCCGCACCTTCGACCTCTTCGAGCCGCTGCGTCAGCGGATCAAGGACGGGCTGCCCGTCTTCGGCACCTGCGCCGGGATGATCATGCTGGCCGACCGCGTCGAGGACGGCACGGCCGACCAGGAGACGCTCGGCGGGCTCGACATCACCGTGCGGCGCAACGCGTTCGGGCGCCAGGTCGACTCCTTCGAGGGCGACATCGACTTCGTCGGGCTCGAGGGGACGGTGCACGCGGTGTTCATCCGCGCGCCGTGGGTCGAGGAGGTCGGGCCGGGCGTCGAGGTGCTCGCGCGCGTCGGCGGCGGTCAGGCGGCCGGTACGATCGTGGCGGTCCGGCAAGGCCCGCTGGTGGCGACCTCGTTCCACCCGGAGGTGGACGACGACGCTCGGATCCACCGGCTGTTCGTCGACCGGGTCGTGTCGACGCGCACACACTGACGACGTAGAGGGACGAAGAGGTTCGCATGTCCGGCCACTCGAAATGGGCGACCACCAAGCACAAGAAGGCCGTCATCGACGCCCGCCGCGGCAAGATGTTCGCCAAGCTGATCAAGAACATCGAGGTCGCGGCCAAGATGGGCGGGGGAGACCCGGCGGGCAACCCGACCCTCTACGACGCCATCCAGAAGGCGAAGAAGTCCTCGGTCCCCAACGACAACATCGACCGCGCGGTCAAGCGCGGATCGGGTGCCGAGGCCGGCGCGGCCGACTACTCCACGATCATGTACGAGGTCTACGGGCCGCAGGGCGTGGCGTTCCTCGTCGAGTGCCTGACCGACAACAAGAACCGCGCCGCCATGGAGGTCCGCACCGCCGTCACCCGAAACGGCGGCACCCTGGCCGACCCCGGCTCCGTGTCGCGGCTGTTCAACCGGAAAGGCGTCGTGATCGTCCCCAAGGCCCAGGAGGCGCGTGAGGTCGACGAGGACGCCGTCCTCGAGGCGGCCCTGGACGCCGGCGTGGAGGAGGTCAACGATCTCGACGAGTCCTTCGAGGTGGTCTCCGAGGCCACCGACGTGGTGGCCGTGCGCAGCGCCCTGCAGGACTCCGCGATCGACTACGACTCCGCCGAGGTGCAGTTCGTCGCGACGATGGACGTTCCCGTCGATGCCGACGCGGCGGGCAAAGTGTTCCGGCTGGTCGACGCCCTGGAGGACCTCGACGACGTCCAGAACGTCTTCACCAACGTCGACGTCCCCGACGAGGTGCTGGCCGCCCTGGACGCGTGAGGCCCCCTCGCGCGTGTCCTGCGCCGTCTCGACGGGGCATCCGGATAGCGTGCAGTGCGAACAGGTGTTCGGACGGAAGGGCGACCAGATGCGCGTGCTGGGGATCGACCCCGGGCTGACCCGCTGCGGCATGGGCGTGGTCGAGGGCGAGATGGGCAGACCGCTGCACCTGGTCGACGTCAACGTCCTGCGCACCTCCGCCGACGAGCACGTCTCGATGCGGCTGGTCCATATCGAGCGTGGCATCGAGGCCTGGCTCGACGAGCATCGGCCCGACGCCGTCGCGATCGAGCGGGTCTTCGCCCGCTCCGACTCCAGCACCGTGATGGGCACGGCCCAGGCCAGCGGCATCGCCATGGTCGCGGCCGCCAAGCGAGGACTGCCCCTGGCGTTGCACACGCCGTCCGAGGTCAAGGCCGCGGTCTCTGGGAGCGGCCGTGCCGACAAGGCCCAGGTCGGCGCGATGGTGACCCGGATTCTGCGGCTCGATCAGCCACCCAAGCCGGCCGACGCCGCCGACGCGCTCGCCCTGGCCATCACCCACATCTGGCGGGGCGGGGCCCAGGCACGCATCGAGGCCGCACTGGCGGCCGCAGGTGTCTCGGCGGGCTCGACGACCGAGAGGCACAGGCGATGATCGCGTTCGTGCGCGGCGAGGTTGCCGCCGTCACCCTCACGAGTGCGGTCCTGGAGGTGGGTGGCGTCGGCCTGGAGCTGATCTGCACGCCTCAGACGCTGGCGACGCTGCGCCCGGGGCAGACCGCGACCCTGCCCACCTCGATGGTCGTCCGCGAGGATTCTCTGACGCTGTTCGGGTTCGTCGACGAGGACGAGAAGCAGGTCTTCGAGCTCGTGCAGACCGCGAGCGGGGTGGGCCCCAAGCTGGCCCAGGCGATGCTCGCCGTCCTCACCCCCGACGCCGTACGCCGTGCGGTCGCCGCCGACGACGTGCGCACGCTGACCGGCGTGCCGGGCATCGGGCAGAAGGGTGCGCAACGGATCATCCTCGAGCTCAAGGACCGCATCGGGGTGCCGGTGGCCTCCTCCGCGGGCGGCTTGCCCCACCTCGCCGAGCCATGGCGGGCGCAGGTGCAGCAGGGCCTGGTCGGTCTGGGCTGGTCGGCCAAGGACGCCGACCGGGCGATCGAGGCGGTCGCCGACCAGGCAGAGGTCCCGGCCGGCTCGAACGGCGAGGCCGACGTGGCGGCGTTGCTGCGGGCCGCCCTGCGCACCCTGAGCAGGGCCTGACGTGGCCGCCGACGAGCTCGATGCGCGCGAGGAGGCCCATCTGGCCTCCCTGACCACGGCCGAGGCCGAGGGAGACGAGCGCGCCGTCGAGGCCGCGCTCCGTCCGCGCACGCTCGACGAGGTCGTCGGGCAGCACCGGGTCCGCGACCAGCTCGGCCTGGTGCTCGAGGCGGCTCGGCGTCGAGGGCGTGCCCCCGACCACGTCCTGCTCTCCGGGCCACCCGGCCTGGGCAAGACCACCCTCGCGATGATCATCGCCACCGAGATGTCCGCGCCCCTGCGTCTGACCAGCGGTCCCGCCATCACCCACGCCGGTGACCTGGCGGCGATCCTGTCCGGCCTCAACGACGGCGACGTCCTGTTCGTCGACGAGCTCCACCGGATGTCGCGTCCGGCCGAGGAGATGCTCTACCTGGCGATGGAGGACTTCCGGGTCGACGTGGTCATCGGCAAGGGCCCCGGTGCGACCGCGATCCCGCTGGAGATCCCGCCGTTCACGCTGGTCGGCGCCACGACCCGAGCCGGCCTCCTGCCCGGCCCGCTGCGCGACCGGTTCGGCTTCACCGCCCAGCTGGAGTACTACGAGTCCGACGAGCTCGACACGATCATCCGGCGGTCCGCGGGTCTGCTCGGGGTCCAGGCCGAGCCGGGCGGCACGGCCGAGATCGCCTCACGCTCGCGCGGCACCCCGCGGATCGCCAACCGGCTGCTGCGGCGGGTCCGCGACTACGCCCAGGTGCGTGCCGACGGCCTGGTCACCCGCGACGTCGCCCACCGTGCGCTCGACCTCTACGAGGTCGACGCGCTCGGCCTCGACCGGCTCGACCGGGCCGTGCTCGACTCCCTGTGCCGCCGGTTCGGCGGTGGCCCGGTCGGCATCTCGACCCTCGCCGTCGCCGTGGGCGAGGAGCGCGAGACGGTCGAGGAGGTCGCCGAGCCGTTCCTGGTGCGCCACGGCTTCCTGGCCCGTACGCCGAGGGGCCGGGTGGCGACCCGGGCGGCCTGGCGACACCTCGGGCTCACCCCGCCGCCGGCCGACCCGGCGGAGGCCGCCTTGTTCGAGCCGTGACCCTGCGTGCACCCCGGTGATTCGTGGGGCGCACCACACCCCTGGTTACACTTCACCCTCGGTCGGCTGCACTGACACTGGCACACCTCCCGCGCGCCGACCTCTACCTGCCTGCCCCCGTACGAGGAAGCTGTGGACACCGTGACGCCGTTCTTGATCCTGATCGGGATCGCGTTGCTCTTCTGGTTCGTGATGATCCGTCCCCAGCAACGGCGCCAGCAGGCGGTCGGCCGGATGCAGCGCACGCTGGCGGTCGGAGACGAAGTCATGCTCACCTCGGGGATTCTCGGCGTGGTCACGTCGTTGGACGAGGAGAGGGTGCAGCTCGAGGTGGCCGAGGGTGTGAGTTTGCGGGTCGTCCGCGCAGCGGTCGGCCAGGTCACGACCCCCGTGGCTCGCGACGACAACACGGAGCTCGCGGTGGACCCCCCCGTCGAGCCGGAGGAGAAGCGATCAGATGGCACGCAGTAGCGCTCGCCCGGGGCGCACCCTCGGGGTGTTCTTCCTCGGGCTGGCGGTCGCCTACGGGCTCGTGGCCCTGGTAGGCACCTGGAAGCCCGCCCTGGGGCTCGACCTCGAGGGCGGCACCCAGATCACCCTGATCGCCTCCGGCAGCGTCACCAAGGACAACCTCAACCAGGCCGCCGCGATCATCAACGAGCGGGTCAACGGCTCCGGCGTGACCGAGGCCGAGGTCACCACGCAGGGCAGCAACGAGATCGTCGTCCAGGTGCCCGGCCCCAGCAACAGCTCGCTGGTGCAGACCGTGATCCGGCAGGCTCGACTGCGCTTCCGGTTGGTCGCCCAGGCGGGCCCGTCCGCCACCCCGCAGACCCCGGTGCCCTCGACCAGCACGTCGCCGTCGCCCGGCGTCGGCGTGACCCTGCCGCCGTCGAGCCCCACCGGCTCCAGCACGCCGGACACACCGAAGTCCAGCCCGACCGGCAAGAACCGCGCGCCAGCGCTGCTCGGGATGAGCAAGCACAAGCCGAAGAAGAACACGAAGGACAAGCCCAGCTCGTCGCCGTCCACGGCACCGACGGCCGCCGTCCCCGACTCGACCTCGAAGCTGCACTACACCGCGGCCGACAAGAAGGCGTTCAGCGACGCCCTCACCTGGATGACCAATCCCGACCCGCAGTCGCTGGCGGTCTACAACGCCTACACCTGTCCGTCGAAGAAGCCGGTCGTCGACGACCCCAACATCCCGATCGTGACCTGTGACGACGCTGGGCAGAAGTACCTGCTGTCGCCGGCCCTGATCGAGGGCACCGAGATCTCTTCGGCGACGGCCAACCCGCCCGGGTCCTCACAGGGCTCGGTGCAGTGGTCGGTCGGCATCCAGCTGAAGTCCCACGGCGCCGACGTCCAGCGCAACCTCTCGCAGCACATGGCCGGCGACCAGTCGAAGACCTTCGCGATCGTGCTCGACGGACAGGTGATCTCGGCGCCGTTCTTCAGCCAGGTCATCGCCGACGGCAGGTCCGAGATCACCGGCAACTTCACCGAGAGCGAGGCCAAGAGCCTGGCCACGGGACTGAAGTACGGGGCCCTTCCGATCTCCTTCGACAAGAAGAAGACCACCATCGAGGTGATCGGACCGTCGCTGGCCGGTGACCAGCTGTCCGCAGGCATCACCGCGGGCATCGCCGGCCTCCTGCTGGTGATGATCTACTGCCTCTTCTACTACCGGGGGCTCGGCCTCGTCGTCATCGCGTCCCTCCTGGTGGCGGGCGCCGCGACGTACGCGTTGGTGCTGCTCCTGGCCAAGAGCGCCGGGTTCACCCTCACCCTGCCCGGCATCGCCGGACTGATCGTGGCGGTCGGCATCACCGCCGACTCGTTCATCGTGTTCTTCGAACGCATCCGAGACGAGATGAGAGCCGGGAAGTCGATGCGGGTCGCGGTCGAGACCGGCTGGATCCGCGCGCGGGCGACCTGCGTCGCGGCCGACGCGGTGTCGATCCTGGCGGCCGTCGTCCTCTACATCTTCGCCATCGGTGTGGTGAAGGGCTTCGCCTTCGCCCTGGGTCTGTCGACGCTGATCGACCTCGCGGTGTTCTTCTGGTTCACCAAGCCGATGGTCTCGACGCTGGCCCGCTTCCCGTTCTTCCACAAGGGCCACAAGCTCTCCGGCCTGGACGCGGAGAACCTCGGGGTCGACCGGCTCCCGGCGGGAGGGCGGGCCTGATGGGCAAGTTCAGCAGACTCGGCAACGACCTCTTCACCGGCCGCAAGTCGGTCGACTTCGTCGGCAAGACGCGCATCTGGTACACCATCTCCGGCCTGATCATCGTCGCGGCCGTGCTCGGCATCTACTTCAAGGGCCTCAACTTCGGCCTGGAGTTCCGCGGCGGGGCCCAGTACACCGTGACGATGTCGGGCGGCCAGGCCACCCAGGACAACGCCGACAAGCTGCGCAACGCCGTCGCCGACACCGGCATCCCGTCGGCCCAGCAGGTGGTGGTCACCACCGCCGGCCAGAACAGCATCATCGTCGAGACCGAGCCGGTGACCCCGACCGAGGGCGACCAGATCGTCGCCACGATCCAGGACACGGTCGGCGTCACCAAGGCCGACATCTCCACCGACGAGATCGGGCCCAGCTGGGGCAAGGAGGTCGCGAAGCGGTCGACCATCGGGCTGGTGGTCTTCCTGGTGCTGGTGACGTTGATGATCTGGGGCTACTTCCGACAATGGAAGATGTCGGTGGCCGCGATGGTGGCCCTGGCGCACGACCTCGTCATCACCGTGGGCATCTATGCCCTGTCGGGCTTCGAGGTGACTCCCGCGACGGTGACGGGTGTGCTGACCATCCTGGGCTTCTCGCTCTACGACACCGTGGTGGTCTTCGACAAGGTCCGCGAGAACACCAAGAACCTCCGGGCCACCCACCAGACCTATGCCGAGGCGGCCAACCTCGCGGTCAACCAGACGCTCGTGCGGTCGATCAACACCTCGATCGTCGCTCTGATCCCGGTCGGCGCGATCCTCTACGTCGGTGCGGTCCAGCTCGGCTCCGGCAGCCTCAAGGACCTCGCGCTGGCGCTGTTCGTCGGCATGGCCGCCGGCGCCTACTCGTCGATCTTCATCGCCACCCCACTGCTGGCGCACCTGAAGTCGCTCGAGCCCGACGTGCAGGAGCTGGAGAAGCGGGTCAAGACCCGCCGCCGGCACGACGCCGATCGCTACGCGTCGGTGCCGGCGTTCACCGAGGACATGCCGGTCTCCGACGACCCCGACCGGGCCTCCGTCGACCGTGAGGCGCAGACGACTGCCGCGACCACGGGCGGCAACCGTCCGCGTCCCAACACCGAGGCCACCGGTCGCGGGCGCGTCGTACCCCAGTCCCGTGGGCCGGTCCGGCCCAGCTCGGCGAGCGGCCGGGCCCAGCCGAGCCGGAAGTCGAAGTCCAAGCGCGGCAAGAAGTGACGGCTCCCGACGCCGGCGACGTCCTGCGCCGCCTGGTGGTCGACGTCGCGGACTTCCCGGAGCCTGGAGTGGTGTTCAAGGACATCACACCCGTGCTCGCCGATCCGGACGCCTTCGGACTCGTCATCGAGGCGCTGGCGCAGGCCGGACGCGACGAGACCGGCCACACCGTCGTCGACCACGTGGTCGGCATGGAGGCGCGTGGGTTCATCCTCGCGGCGCCCGTGGCGCTCGCGCTGGGCGCCGGGCTCGTGCCGGTGCGGAAGACCGGAAAGCTGCCGCGTGCGACGTACGCCGAGTCGTACGCGCTCGAGTACGGCGAAGCGACTCTGGAGGTGCACCGGGACGCGCTCGGGGCCGGCGACCGCGTGCTCCTGGTCGACGACGTGCTCGCCACCGGCGGGACCATCGCCGCGACCCGTCGCCTCGTGGAGCACAGCGGTGCGGTGACCCACGGCGTGGCCGTGCTGATGGATCTCAGCTTCCTCCGCGGGCGCGCGGCGATCGGCGACCTGCCCCTGACCTCGCTGATGACGGTCTGAGCGACCATCCGTGCGTCCACGAACCAGGTACTCGGTCCGCACCTAGACTTGCTGCATGACGACCGACGGCAGCATCCCGGTGGCGCACGAGCGCGCTGCTGATGCTGCCCCGGTCACGCGCCCGCGGGCCGCCGACCGTGCGTCGTCACGGGTGCCGTCACCCCGGGCGATGCGTACCCGGCTGGCCCGGATGGGCGGCGGGCGCAACCAGAGCGAGCGGCCCGAGCTCGAGCCGCTGTTCCGAGCCATCCGCAACAACCACCCCAAGGCCGACCTGGCCCTGATCGAGCGGGCCTACCGCACCGCGGAGCACCTGCACGGCACCCAGATGCGCAAGAGCGGCGACCGCTACATCACCCATCCGCTCGCGGTGACCACGATCCTGGCCGACATCGGGATGACCGAGCCGACCCTCGTGGCGTCCCTGCTGCACGACACCGTCGAGGACACGCCGTACACCCTCGACGAGCTGCGCTCGGACTTCGGTGACGAGGTCGCGCGGCTGGTCGACGGCGTCACCAAGCTCGAGAAGGTGCAGTACGGCGAGACGGCGCAGGCCGAGACGATCCGCAAGATGATCGTGGCGATGGCCCGCGACATCCGGGTCCTGGTCATCAAGCTGGCCGACCGCCTGCACAACATGCGCACCGTGCGCTACGTCAAGCAGTCGACCCAGGTGCGGCAGGCCACCGAGTCGCTCGACATCTACGCACCGTTGGCCCACCGGCTCGGCATGAACACCATCAAGTGGGAGCTCGAGGACCTCGCGTTCGCGACCCTGCACCCCAAGATCTACGACGAGATCGTGCGGATGGTCGCCGAGCGCGCACCGTCGCGCGACCAGTTCCTGGCCACGGTCATCGACCGGGTCGAGCAGGACCTCAAGGACGCCAAGGTGAAGGCGACGGTCACCGGCCGGCCGAAGCACTACTACTCGATCTACCAGAAGATGATCGTGGGGGGCCGGGAGTTCAGCGACATCTACGACCTGGTCGCGCTGCGGATCCTGGTGGAGGAGGATCGGGACTGCTACTCCGCCCTCGGGGTGCTGCACGCCCGGTGGACGCCGGTGCTCGGACGGTTCAAGGACTACATCGCGACCCCGAAGTTCAACATGTACCAGTCGCTGCACACCACCGTGATCGGTCCGCAGGGCAAGCCGGTCGAGATGCAGATCCGCACCTACGCGATGCATCGACGCGCGGAGTACGGCGTCGCGTCGCACTGGAAGTACAAGGAGAACCGCGGGGCCGGCGTCGACACCGACCGGCTCGGTGACCTCGAGGACATGAACTGGGTACGTCAGCTGCTCGACTGGCAGAGCGACGTCGAGGACCCGGGGGAGTTCCTGGAGTCTCTGCGGTTCGAGATCAACCGTGCCGAGGTCTACGTCTTCACCCCGCGCGGTGACGTCATCCCGCTGCCGGTCGGTGCGACGCCGGTCGACTTCGCCTACGCCGTCCACACCGAGGTCGGCCACCACACCATCGGGGCCCGGGTCAACGGTCGGCTGGTGCCGCTCGAGTCGACCCTCGACAACTCCGACGTCGTCGAGATCTTCACCTCCAAGGCCCCGACCGCGGCTCCGTCACGCGACTGGCTGGGCTTCGTGAAGTCGCAGCGCGCCCGCTCCAAGATCAAGCAGTGGTTCACCAAGGAGCGGCGCGAGGAGGCGATCGAGCGCGGCAAGGACCAGATCGCCAAGCTGATGCGCAAGGAGGGGCAGTCGCTCAAGCGGGTGCTCTCCCACGAGTCGCTGACCCAGGTGGCGCTGCACTTCCGGCTGGCCGACGTGTCCGCGCTGTATGCGGCCGTGGGGGAGAACAACCTGAGCGCCCAGGCCGTCGTACGCCGCGTGATCGAGCTCCACGGCGGCGAGGCGGGCGCGCAGGAGGACCTCGCCGAGGCGGTCAGCATCACCGCACCGCGCAGCCGGTCGAAGGTGTCCGCGCCGGGGGAGTCCGGAGTCCTCGTGCGCGGCGCTCCCGACGTCTGGGTCAAGCTCGCTCGCTGCTGCACCCCCGTGCCGCCCGACGCGATCCTCGGCTTCGTCACCAAGGGGGGCGGCGTCTCGGTCCACCGTCGCGACTGCACCAACGCCGCCGAGCTCGAGCGTCAGCCCGAGCGGCTGCTCGACGTCGAGTGGGACACGACCGCGCACTCGACCTTCCTGGTCAACATCCAGGTCGAGGCCATCGACCGCGCCCGGCTGCTCTCCGACATCACGATGGTGCTCTCCGACGCGCACGTGAACATCCTCAGCGCCACGCTGTCCACCACCCGCGACCGCGTGGCGAAGAGCCGGTTCACCTTCGAGATGGCCGAGGCCAAGCACCTCGACACCGTCCTCCGCGCCGTGCGCGGCGTCCCCGGTGTCTTCGACGCCTACCGGGTCACGCAGTAGGCCCGCCCGGCGCGATAGTACGGATCAAAAGTCCGCCTCGGCCGGGCCGATCGACGGCGTTTTGATCCGTACTATCCGTTGATTTGAGCCGGAGAGCTCCCACACACGAGCGTGAACGACCGGTGGTCCACAGGCACGGGCCGGGTGTGCGGCGTCAACCGGCTGAGCGTCGCACGCTCGCAGGATGGAAGGTGAGTGGTCGCCGCGATGCGAGCATCCTCGGGAGCTGGTGCGACCCGTGCCGATCGACCCGACGGGTCAATCGGGGCCTACTCGTCATTCTGCGTCGGGACCCCGGTGGCGCCGCACGTCGGCGGGTCTGTACGTGCCGAGCACCGTGGATGCATCGGTGGTCGAACAGCGCATTGTCGAACAAGCCGCGCGGCTCAGGCACTACGGCGCCATCAGCGGCTGGGCAGCGCTGCGATGGCGCGGTGCGGCGTACTTCGAAGGGATGTCGAACGACCGCAGCCCGCTGTCGGTGCCGCTGGCGGTCGGGAAGGAATGTCTGCGGCCGGATCCCGCCTTCGTCCGGCTGCGCCGTCAGCTGCCTCTCTGGGAGTGGGACGTCCACCGCGGCCTGCGTTGCGCCGTGTGGGAGCGGGCGTTGTTCGACGAGATCATCAGGCTCGGTACTCCACGATCCGCTGCGGTGGCCATCGACATGGCCATCGCTGCCGGGTTCGGGGGGATCGATGACTTCTGGCGCTACCTCGACCAAGTGCGCCCGCGCAACGGTGTCGTCCTCGCTCGTGAGGCCGCCGGGCTGGCGCGCGGGACGTGCTGGTCGCCTCAGGAGTCCTGGATGCGGTTGTGCTGGTGTCTGGATGCCGGACTGCCCGAGCCGTTGTGCAATGTGCCGGTCTTCGATCGGTCCGGCGGCCTGCTCGGCATTCCCGACCTCTTCGACCCTGAGGCCGGCGTCGTGGGTGAGTATCAGGGCGCGGTGCACCGCAGTAGAGAACAGCATCGCCGCGACGTGGAGCGCGCCGAGCGTTTCCGAGCACACGGCCTGGAGTACTTCGAAGTCGTTGCTGGACAGCTCTTCGATGCCACCACTGCGACCCGAATGCGCCACGTCCGCGCACGTGCGGCGTTCCTGCCCGCGGATCGTCGTACCTGGACCCTCGAGGAACCGGCGTGGTGGCAGAACAGACGGCGATAGTACGGCTCAAAGCGCCGGTTGATTGTCACTCAGCACCGGCTGTTTGATCCGTACTATCCGGAAGGGGCGCTCAGGAGAAGTCGGCGGAGGCGCGCTGGGCCGTCTCGAGGAACGCCCGGCGGGAGGCGAGGTCGTCCTCGAGAGCGGCGATCCTCTTCTGGTCACCCGCCGCGCGGGCCTGGTCGAGGTCTGCCTCGACCTGGGTGATCGCGTCCTGGAGCTTGGCGACCAGGTCGTCGGCCCGGGCCGACTTCTCCGGGTCGGTACGCCGCCACTTCTCCTCCTCGATCCCCCGGATGGCCTGCTCGACCGCTCGCATCCGGTCCTCGAGCGGACGGATCTTCTCGCGCGGCACCTTGCCCACCGCGTCCCAGCGATCCGCGATCTCGCGGATGGACCGCTTGGCTGCCTCGACGTCGGTGACCGGCAGCAGGGCCTCGGCCTCCGCGAGGAGCTTCTCCTTGGCCTCGCCGTTCGCCGCGAACTCGGAGTCCTGGGCGGCCATCGCCTCGTCCCGCGCGCCGAAGAAGGTGTCCTGGGCGGCCCGGAACCGCGCCCACAGTTCGTCCTCGACGTCCCGCGGCGCCGGACCGGCCGCCTTCCACCGCCGCATCAGGTCGCGGTACGAGCCCGACGTCGGCCCCCACTCACGCGACCCGGCCAGCGCCTCGGCCTCGGTGACCAGGCGCTTCTTCACGACCCGCGCGCCCTCACGCTTCTCGTTCTGCTCCGCGAAGTGCGTCTTGCGGCGTCGGGTGTACGACGTGCGGGCGCTGGAGAAGCGGCGCCAGAGCTGGTCGTCGGCGGCGCGGTCGATCCGTGGCAGGGCCTTCCACGCGTCGAGCAGCTGGCGGAGCCGGTTGGCACCGTTGCGCCAGTCGCTGCTCTCGGCCAGCTTCTCCGCCTCGCCGACCAGCCGCTCCTTCTCGGCCTTGGCCGCCGCCGCCTTCTCGGCGCGCTCGGCCCGGCGGGCCTGGCGCTGCTGGGAGATCACCGGCAGGAGCGAGTCGAGCTTGCCGACCAGGCTGGTGAGATCGCCGACCGCGTTCGCCTCGACCACCTGGGTGCGCAGGTTGCGCACCGACTCCGCACCCTCGTCGGGTGAGACCACCCCGGCGTTGATCCGCTGCTCGAGCAGGTGCACGCTGCCGGCGAGCTCGTCGTACCGCTTGGCGAAGAAGGCCAGGGCCTCGTCCGGGGATCCCTCGGGATACTGGCCGACCGCACGTTCCCCGTCGGCCGTCCGCACGTAGACGGTTCCGTCGTCGGCGACGCGTCCCCACTCGCTCGTCGTCACTGTCTTCCTCTGAGTCCCTCGTCGGTCCGTGCCTCGGCAACGCCCCATGCTAGCCAGGCCGGTCCGGAGCGCCGCGCACCGATTCCGTCTCGGTGTGGAGCGGTGGATAGTCTGCCGGGGTGCTGATCGCCGGCTTTCCCGCGGGCTCCTGGGCCGCGAACTGCTACGTCGTGGCCACCGGGCCGGGCGCGGAGTGCGTGGTCGTCGACCCCGGCCAGGACGCCGCTCCCGGCGTCGCCGACATCGTCCGTGAGCACCGCCTCAAGCCGGTCGCGGTCCTCCTCACCCACGGCCACGTCGACCACATGTGGTCGGTCACCCCGGTGGCCGGCGCCTACGACGCGACCGCGTGGATCCACCCGGCCGACCGGCACCTGCTCTCGGACCCGATGGCGGGGATCTCGCGCGAGAGCGCCTCGATGCTGCTGGGGGGGAGCTATCAGTTCACCGAGCCCGACGACCTCGCCGAGCTCGCCGACGGGCAGCGGCTCGAGCTGGCCGGGCTCGAGGTGGTCGTCGACCACACGCCGGGCCACACCGAGGGCTCGGTGACGTTCCGGACGCCGTACGCGTCGCCCGGCGCGGAGCCGGCGCCGGAGATCTCCCAGGTCATGTTCTCCGGTGACCTGCTGTTCGCCGGCTCGATCGGCCGCACCGACCTCCCCGGCGGCGACCACGCCACGATGCTGAAGACGCTGCGCTCGAAGGTGCTCGCGCTCCCCGACGACGTCGCGGTGCTCCCGGGGCACGGCGAGCAGACGTCGATCGGTCGCGAGCGCGCGGCGAACCCGTTCCTGCTCGAGCTCGCCGGCCGAGTCACCCGAGGACTCTGAGCATGAGCAGACCCACGCCGCTCAGCGGCTTCCCCGAGCTCCTGCCTGCTGCTCGCGCGGTCGAGCGCGAGGTGATCGCCTCGCTCTCGCGGACCTTCGAGCTGCACGGCTTCGTCAACATCGAGACCCGCGCCGTCGAGCCGGTCGACCGACTCGCCAAGGGCGGCGAGATCGACAAGGAGATCTACGTCCTCCGCCGGCTGCAGGGGAGTCCGGAGGCGGAGGCCTCGGCCGACACCGGGTCCGATCGTCAGCTGGGCATGCACTTCGACCTCACGGTCCCGTTCGCCCGCTACGTCCTGGAGAACGCGGGCCACCTGGCGTTCCCCTTCCGACGCTTCCAGATCCAGCCGGCTTGGCGCGGTGAGCGCCCACAGGAGGGCCGCTACCGCCAGTTCACCCAGGCCGACATCGACATCGTGGGCAAGGACGAGCTCCCGTTCCACCACGACGTCGAGGTGATGCGGGTGATGGTGCAGGCCCTCGGTGCCCTGCCGCTGCCGCGGCTCTCCTTCCAGGTCAACAACCGCAAGCTGATCCAGGGGTTCTACCGCGGGCTGGGCATCCCCGACGTCACCGCGGCGATCCGCGAGATCGACAAGCTCGACAAGCTGCCCGCCGGGGCCGTCGCGGACCTCCTGGTCGACCGGGCCGGTGCCACGACGGAGCAGGCGGAGCGCTGCCTCGAGCTGGCGACGATCCGGGTGTCCGACCACTCGCTGGTCGAGCGGGTGCAGGCGCTCGGGGTCGGCGACGAGCTGCTCAGCCGCGGCCTCGCCGAGCTGGCCTCGGTGCTCGACGGCTGCGCCGACGCCGTCGGCGCGAGCGCCGGCCGGGTGAGCGTGGAGGCCAACCTGCGGATCGCCCGTGGTCTGGACTACTACACCGGCACGGTGGTCGAGATCTTCATGGAGGGCTACGAGCGCCTGAAGTCGGTCGGCGGCGGCGGCCGGTACGACGCACTCGCCGACGACGGCCGTACGACGTACCCCGGTGTCGGGATCTCCTTCGGCGTCTCCCGCACGCTGGTGCCGCTGCTCGCCGAGGGCGTGCTGTCGGGCAGCCGGGCCGTGCCGAGTGTGGTGCTGGTGGCACTGGCCGACGAGGAGAGCCGTCCCGTCAGCGAGCGCGTCGCCGACGCGCTGCGCGCGCGCGACATCGCCTGCGAGGTGGCGCCGAGCCCGCAGAGGTACGGTCGCCAGATCCGGTACGCCGAGCGCCGCGGCATCCCGTTCGTCTGGTTCCCGGGCGGCGACGGCGAGGCGGACCAGGTCAAGGACATCCGCTCCGGTGACCAGGTCTCGGCCGACGCCGGCGACTGGCGGCCACCCGAGCAGGACATGATGCCCGCCATCGTGGCGCATGCGACAGGCTCGACCGACGAGAGGCAGACGCAGTGATCCGCACCCACGACGCCGGGACCCTCACCGCCGCGGACGAGGGTGCCCTGGTCACCCTCGCCGGCTGGGTCGCCAGGCGACGCGACCACGGAGGGGTGGCGTTCCTCGACCTGCGCGAGGCCAGCGGCATCGCCCAGGTGGTGATCCGCGACGAGGAGGTCGCTCACGCCCTGCGCAGCGAGTACTGCCTCAAGGTCACCGGGACCGTGCGGAGGCGACCCGAGGGCAACGCCAACCCGGCCATCCCGACCGGCGAGATCGAGGTGATCGCCGAGGACGTCGAGGTGCTCAGCGTCAGTGCGCCTCTGCCGTTCCCGATCGACGATGCCGGGTCGCAGAAGGGCGGAGAGGTGGGGGAGGAGGCGCGGCTCCGCTACCGCTACCTCGACCTGCGCCGACCCGGGCCGGCGGCCGCGATCCGCCTGCGCAGCAAGGTGAACAAGGCCGCGCGCGACGTCCTCGACGCCCACGGGTTCGTCGAGATCGAGACACCGACCCTGACCCGCTCGACCCCCGAGGGGGCCCGCGACTTCCTGGTGCCCGCCCGGCTCCAGCCCGGAAGCTGGTACGCGCTGCCCCAGAGCCCCCAGCTGTTCAAGCAGCTGCTCATGGTCGCCGGCATGGAGCGCTACTACCAGATCGCGCGTTGCTACCGCGACGAGGACTTCCGTGCCGACCGGCAGCCGGAGTTCACCCAGCTCGACATCGAGATGAGCTTCGTCGAGCAGGACGACGTGCTCGCGGTCGCCGAGGACGTGCTCGCCTCCGTCTGGGGGCTGATCGGCGTCGAGGTGCCCAGACCGGTGTCCCGGATGACGTACGCCGAGGCGATGGCCCGCTTCGGGTCCGACAAGCCCGACCTGCGGATGGGTCAGGAGCTGGTCGACTGCACGGCGTACTTCGCCGACACGGCGTTCCGGGTCTTCCAGGCGCCCTACGTCGGTGCTGTGGTCATGCCCGGCGGTGCCGACCAGCCGCGGCGGCAGTTCGACGCCTGGCAGGAGTGGGCGAAGCAGCGCGGCGCTCGCGGTCTGGCCTACGTCACGGTCGGCGACGACGATGAGCTCGGCGGTCCGGTGGCCAAGAACCTCAGCGAGAGCGAGAGTGCCGGCCTGGCCGCACACACCGGCGCCCGGCCCGGCGACTGCATCTTCTTCGCTGCCGGGGCGGTGAAGGCGAGCCGTGCACTGCTCGGCGCCGCCCGTCTCGAGATCGGCCGACGGGGCGGCCTGATCGACGAGGAGGCCTGGAGCTTCGTCTGGGTGGTCGACGCCCCGCTCTTCGAGCCGGCCGACGAGGCCACCGCGGCCGGCGACGTCGCCGTCGGCAGCGGGGCGTGGACGGCGGTCCACCACGCCTTCACCTCGCCGCAGGACCTCGAGTCCTTCGACCAGGACCCCGGCCACGCGTTGGCCTGGGCCTACGACATCGTCTGCAACGGCAACGAGATCGGTGGGGGGTCCATCCGTATCCACCGCGGCGACATCCAACGGCGTGTCTTCGCCGTGATGGGCCTGGGTGAGGAGGCGGCCCAGGAGAAGTTCGGCTTCCTGCTCGACGCCTTCGCCTACGGTGCGCCTCCGCACGGCGGCATCGCCTTCGGCTGGGACCGGATCGTCTCGCTGATGTCACGATCTGACTCCATTCGCGACGTGATCGCCTTCCCGAAGTCCGGTGGAGGTTACGATCCCCTCACCGGCGCCCCTGCACCCATCACCGCAGATCAGCGCAGGGAAGCCGGCGTGGACCTACCCGAGAGAGGTCCGGATCCCGAGACGAAATCGTTACCTCGCGAGGCGTAGAAATCACTTGACCGTCATCTAGAGTCCATCCCGGTTCAGATGCCGTGACCCGCCTCACCCGGCCGCGAACGGACTGGGTCGTGGCCACGGACGAACTTCTTGGCACAGGAGAGGACGAGCATGGGCATCAGCGCGGCCGAGCTGGCCGAATCGCCGGTAGGCTCGGACGAGGCACCCGAGGGCAAGAAGCTCTCCGGCCGGTCGCCGACCCAGATCGCCCTCGAGCGGCTCCGCAAGGACAAGCTCGCCGTCGTGTGCACGGTGATCGTCGTCCTGCTCGTCATCCTGGGCGTGTTCGCGCCGCTCATCTGCAAGATCCTGAACATCTACCCGACCGCCGAGACGCTGCCCTACCAGCCCTACGACATGCTCGACTTCAACGGCAGCCAGATGCCGATCAAGGGCCCGCCCGAGCACGGCTTCTGGGCGGCCCACCCGCTCGGCCTGGCACCGCAGACGGCGGTCGACAACCTCGCGCACCTGCTCTACGGACTCCGCACCTCGCTGCTCGTCGCGACGGTCGCGACCGTGTTCAGCATCCTGATCGGGATCGTGCTCGGCCTGGTCGCGGGATTCTCCCGGGGCTGGCTCGACCGGATCATCATGTTCGTCACCGACCTCTTCTTGTCGTTCCCCTTCATCCTCGGTGCGCTGGCGATGGCACCGATCCTCGTCCAGCACTTCTCCAGGCCCGGTCAGCTCAGTGAGCTCTCCAGGGTCCAGCTGTTCTCGTTGATCGCGATCCTCACGATCTTCGGCTGGATGGGCCTGTGCCGCCTGATCCGCGGGCAGGTGCTGTCGCTGCGCGAGCGTGAGTTCGTCCAGGCCGCCCAGGTGATGGGCGTGCCGACCCGGCGCATCCTGTTCAAGGAGCTGCTGCCCAACCTCGTGGCTCCGATCGTGGTCGCCACCTCGCTGTACCTGCCGGCCTACGTGACGGCCGAGGCGGGTCTGTCCTACCTCGGCATCGGCATCACAGGCATCCCGTCGCTGGGCCAGACCATCAACCAGGCCCAGAACTACTGGGACTCCTACCCGCTCTTCCTCTGGGCGCCGGTGATCACGATCACCGTGCTGGTCCTCGCGCTCAACCTGCTCGGCGACTCGATCCGAGACGCCTTCGACCCCCGAACTCGCCGGTGATCGGTTCACCGGGAGAAATGCAACAACCACGGAAAGGGTGGGCTATGCGGTTCAAATCACCGTTGATTGCCATCTCCGCGGCCGGTGTGTTGATTCTGAGCGCCTGTGGCGGCTCGGGATCGAACAGTGCCGGGCCGTCGAGCGAGAATTCGAAGGTCGCGAACGGTGGAGACACCGGGAGTGGTAAGGACGCCACCGCGGTGGGTCCGGTCAAGATCGACGGAGCGAAGTCGGGCGGCACCGTCACGGTGCTGACGCTGACCGGTCTGACGACGACCATCGACCCCAGCGAGAGCTACTACGTCGACACCTCGTCGATCCTCAGCGGGCTGATCACCCGGTCGCTGACGCAGTACAAGTACGACCCCAAGACCCAGAACATGATCCTG
>JAICHQ010000050.1 GCA_025924815.1 Nocardioides sp. | reverse complement strand
GCTCTACGACATGATCGCCTCCTGGCGACACGGCGAGCCCGCACCCATGAACCCCTGGGGCGCCAAGACGCTCGAGTGGACCGTTCCGAACCCGATCCCGCTGGAGAACTTCGCGGTGCTGCCGGTGGTCACCGAGGACGCTTACGGGTACGGCGAGCCGGCCGAGCCCGGACCTGTGCGGGTACCGGTGCCGGCCGGCGCTGAAGCCGGTCCCGAAGAGGATGAGGGGGCCATGGCATGAGCACCGAGTCGCTGGTGAACAAGGAGGCCTTCGCACCCGAGGAGCCCGAGGACTTCGGTGACCGGTGGCGCACGGGGGTCCGTCTGCTCATCGTCGCGGACGCCTCGTTCGTGGTGGCCCTGTCGTTCTCCTTCCTCTACCTGCGCGGCGTCAACACCCAGGCGTCGTTCCACCCGGGGGGCACCGAGGTTGCCTCACTGTGGTGGCCGTGGATCGTCACGGCGGTGATGCTCGCTTCCTACCTCGCCTACCGCTACGGGATGGACGTGCACGAGGCAGGTCGCCGGCACTTCCTCAACGGTGGTGTCGTGGCCCTGGTCGGCATGTGTCTCGCCGTGGTGCTGACCATCGTCCAGATGTACCGCTTCCCCTTCCACGTCAGCGACAACGCCTACTCCTCGGCCGTCTGGGTGCTCGCGGCGGGCAACGTCTTCCACCTGCTGATCACGGTGTTCCTCGGGTTGGGCATCGTCATCCGGGTGCAGCGCCGCGTCACCACGGGTGCGGGGGACTGGCACGTCCGCCTGGTCGGCATCTGGTTCGCCTGGGTCTGCGTCGCCGCCCTGATCGGGGCGCTCACCGTTACCGTCGCCAATGGGACGGTGGGCTGCCCGCTGGCCAAGGATCAGCCGGATCCGGGGGCGCGCTCCGTCCCGTTGTCGTCATGCTCGAGCGCCTCGAGGTAGGCCCGCCACGCACGCAGACCCGGATCGTCCTCAGGGATGTCCCCGTCGCGCGGCGTGCGTGGAGGGCTCGGGCGGCGTACGTCGCGCTCGGTGACCAGGCGCCACCACATCCACACGAACAGCACGCCGAACAGCGGCCACTCGAAGACGTACACCCAGGCGATCGTGCGACCGTGGCGGGCCCGCGTCAGCTCGAACCACCCGGCGGCGAAGCAGAAACACACAGCCGCGAGGAACACGGCGTGGTGCCGCACGTTCCGTCGCGTCCAGACCTGGCGCCCGGTCGTGCCGTCCGGAGGCGGGCTCGACCCCGCACTCATGCCCGGCCCTCCGGGGCCAACCGTCCGGTGACGCGCTCCTGGCGCCGGGTCCGCCGCTCCTCGTCCTCCAGCCAGTGGTATCCCGCGAACACGAGCCAGACGACTCCGAGAGCCATCGAGGCCGACCACATCAGGATGCCCGCGAGGTGTTGGTCGGCCAATGCGTCCGGCCCGAACGGGCGGTCCACGTGTGCGTAGTAGGGGTAGGCCAGGTGGGGGACGGCGAAGATCGCGAACCCCAGCATGGCCATCGGCACCATCATCGTGAACAGCGAGATCATGCGGACCCCGTGCGGCACGTGCCGGGTGCCCGTGGAGGGCACCAGGAGCGGCTGGAAATAGACCACAGCGCTGACCAGGAAGAGCGAGTGCTCGACGTAGTCGTGCAGCGCCGGGTGGGTCAGGAAGCTGTCGTAGATCCACGGGATGTGGGCGATACCCATGACGCCCACGACGAGCATCCAGCCGAAGACGGCGTTGGTCAGGACGCGCACGACGCGGCTGCGCAGCAGGGGCACCCACACCCGTCGCCGGTTCTCGGCACTGCTGGCACGCAGCACGAGCAGTACCGGGTCTCCCAGCACGAGCAGCGGTGCCGCCAGCATGGTCAGCAGGATGTGCTGAGTCATGTGGGCGTAGAAGAAGACGTCGTCGTAGGCCCCCGGCGGGCCCACCAGGGCGAACGCCGCGACCGCGAGGCCGGCGAGGAAGCACCACGTCCGAGACTGCTGCCAAGGATGCGTCGGCACTCGTCGGGTGACCCGCGAGGCTGCCACGACGTACCACACGCCGGCGGCGACGACGGCCAGCCACGGCAGGGGCGCAGGCTCCCAACCCCCCAGCAGCCGCATGGCGTCCGTCACGTCCCCGGACGGTACGCGCCCTGGCGCCTGAGCGGAACGGGCCTGACGCTGTTGATGGTGCTCTCGGTGACCGCCGGCTGCGGCGCGAGCGACGCAGCGGTCGAGCCGTCCCCCGGTGCCGCGCCCGGCATAGGTACGACGCTCGAGGGCGCCGTACCGGCCAGCGTGCTCGATGCCCCGCTGGTCGACGAGCACGGCCACCACACCAGCCTCGGAGCCTTGCGCGGCAAGGTGATCGTGCTCTCCGACGTGATGACGCTGTGTGCCGAGTCCTGTCCGATCATCACCGCCAGCATGGTGAGCGCCGCCCGAGACCTCGACCGCTCTCCGTTGGGCAGCCGGGTCGAGTTCGTGAGCCTCACCATCGACCCGGTCCGTGATGACGCCGAGCACCTGCTGGCCTACCAGCGGCAGTTCCCCGCGCTCCGGAACTGGGCGGTCCTCACCGGAAGCCCCACTGTGGTCGGCAGGGTGTGGAACACCCTCGGCGTGTGGCGACACGTGACCCACCTGAAGCCGCCGCTCCCTCGCGACTGGGTGACCGGCACGCGCCTGACCACCGACATCGCGCACACCGACGAGCTGATCTTCATCGACGGCCACCAGAGGTTCCGCTACGAGATGGACGGCTACGGGAACGTCCGTCCCTCGATGATCCCGCACCGCATCTACCGGTTCATGGACGCACTCGGGCACCGCAACGTCGCCACGCCCGACCCGGGCTCATGGACGCCTGCCCAGGTGGAGCAGGTCCTGCACTGGCTGCTCGGGAGCGGGTCATGAGGGCCGCGGTGCTCGTCGTGCTCGTCGCGCTGATCGCGGTGCTGGGTGCCGCGTGCTCCGCGACGACGCACGACTCCGCGGTGCCCTCGCTCGGCATCGGCGTACAGGTGTTCCCCGTGGCCGAGCGGTCGCCGGCGCCGAGTCTGAGGGGTACGACGATCACGGGGGCGTCGTTCGACCTCGCGGACGCGACCGGCCACGGCCTCGTCGCCGTCAACGTGTGGGCCTCGTGGTGCGGTCCGTGCCGCCGGGAGATGCCGGTGCTGGTGCAGGCGGCAGGCAAGTCCCTCCGGGTCGTCGGCATCGACGAACGGGACAGCGCCGGCTCCGCGCGGACGTTCGCGACCTCCCGCGGAGCCCGCTACCCCAGTTTGGCCGACCCCCAGGGCAAGCTGTTGGGCCGTTTGCGGATGCTGCCTCAGACGGGGGTGCCCAGCACCGTCTTCCTGGACCGCGAGGGCCGAGTGGCGGCCCGCGTGATCGGACCGGTCGACAGCCACGTCCTCGGGCGGATCCTCCGCCAGTTGGGAGCGTCGTCATGACCGCACCGCAGATCACCGCGACCGCCGGCTTCTCCGACACCCGCGAGACGGTCGCGGCCTACGTGGCCCTGACCAAACCGCGCATCATCGAGCTGCTGCTGCTGACCACCTTGCCGGTGATGTTCCTGGCCGACGACGGCGTCCCCTCGCTCCCGCTCGTCGTCTTCACGTTGGTGGGAGGCACGCTGTCGGCAGGGAGTGCGAACGCGCTCAACTGCGTCGTGGACGCCGACATCGACGCGCGGATGCGGCGTACCCGTCGTCGTCCCCTGGCCAGGCAGACGGTGTCGCGAAGGTCCGCGCTGGTGTTCGGGTTGACCCTCGGAGTCGTCTCGACGGTGATCCTGGCGATGCAGGTGAACTGGCAGTCCGCGCTCCTGGCGGTGGTCGCGAACGCCTTCTACGTCGTGGGGTACACGATCTGGCTCAAGCCGCGCACGACGCAGAACATCGTGTGGGGAGGCGCGGCCGGCTGCTTCCCGACGCTGATCGGGTGGACCGCCGTCCAGGGTTCCCTGGCCTGGCCCCCGGTGGTGCTGTTCCTGGTGGTCTTCTTCTGGACGCCTCCGCACTTCTGGGCGCTGGCGATGCGCTACCGCGAGGACTACGCGGCGGCCGGCGTACCGATGCTGCCGGTCGTGGCCACGGCTCATGACGTCGCTCGTCAGATCCTCGGTTACGCAGTGGTGACGGTGGCGACGTCGCTGGTGCTGTGGCCGGTGACGCACACCGGAGTCCTCTACCCGGTCATCGCGGTGGTGCTCGGAGCCGTCTTCGTCGGCGAGGCGACCCTCCTCCTCCGTCGATCACGCGGCTCCGACGAGCTGGCGGTGCTGCAGCCGATGCGGCTGTTCCACCTCTCGAACCTGTACCTGACGCTGCTCTTCCTCGCGGTCGCGCTGGTGCCGTTCATCGGATGAGTGCGAACCGAGCCCTGGGACCGTCGCCCCGGTCAGTCGACCAGTGCGTCGTCGAGATCCGAGAGCTCGCGGCCGAGCGAGTACCACACCGAGCGCCACTCGCCCTCGACCGGCGAAGGCCGCCAGGCCGGCGCCTCCGGGCCGTGGGTGAGCAGCAGGAAGGTTCGCACCGTCACCGACTCACGGAACGGGGCGAGCTGGTCCTCGGGCAGGTCGTCGCGCCGTACGGCGTGGAGGAACCAGCCGGTCGGGTGTCGGCGGGCGACCACCACGCCGACGACCTCCGCGCCCGGCCCCGGTGGCTCCGACTCGATCGCCAGCGAGGTCACCGTCGTCGGGTCGGCCACCAGGATCTGGGTGGCCGAGGCGACGTCCCACCGTGGGTCGATCCGGCGTCCGCGATCACGGAAGAGGTGCATCGTCATCTCCTCGGTCTCGGCGCTGACCCCGCTCAGGTAACGCTCCGTACCCGTGCCCTTGCTGTGTGTTACGCACCCGCCGTCTGTGTGGTTCACCCGGATGCGTCGACCCGGTCACGATCGGCCGCCACGGGGGAGTCGGATGACAGCCGCGTCCGGCGAGGTCTTCGATCGGGTTGCGAGCAGTGAGCCGGCCCGAGCCGCCGCCGGGGAGCCCGCTCAAGCGCTGGCAATGGGCCGAGCTGTGGGCGCTGGTCCTGGTCCTGGCAGTGCAGCTGTGGCTGTACCGGATCTCCGTGCCGGCCGCCGCCGCGTGGGGGCTGCTCGTCCCGGCTCTCGTGTTCCACATGTACTTCTGGATGGCCCCGCTCGTGCGGGAGCAACGGAGCCACGGCGCAAGCCTGGAGCAGGATCGGCGCTGATCCTGGGCCGCGCGTACGCGATCCCTCTGCGCGCACCCTGTCCCGCTGGCACGACGCGTCAGGGATCGGCCATCGCCGGACACCGTCGGTCAGCGAACCGTTCGAAACGTTGTTGCTGTGTGGGCAACAGTGATCGTCGATCCCAGGCCCATTGGCCGAATTGAGGCGTTGACGACTCCTCCCTCTGTCGCTAGTCTGCGCAACAGCGTTGCTGAGTATGCAACGATCGTGTCCGAGGAAGGAAAGTCCCGTGTCGGTGTCCGAGCTCGAGCGCCTCAAGGTCATTCGCAACGGTGAGAAGGAGCAGTTGACCTTCTCCGATCAGGAGATGCAGCGTCGCCTGACGTCGCTTCGCGCGATCATGAGCGAACTGGAGGTCGACGTCGCCCTGCTGACGTCGTACCACAACGTGAAGTACTACTCGGACTTCCTGTACACCTCCTTCGGACGCCCGTACGCCCTGGTCGTCACCCAGGAGGACCAGTACACGGTCTCGGCCAACATCGACGCAGGTATGCCGTGGCGGCGCACCTTCGGCGACAACGTCGTGTACACCGACTGGCATCGCGACAACTACGTCTGGGTGATCAAGGACAGCCTGCAGTCTCGGGGTGTGGACCCGTCGAGGCTCGGCGTGGAGGACGACACGCTCCCGTGGGAGATGCGCGAGAAGTTCCAGGCCGCGTTCCCGGCGGCGTCGCTGGTGGACGTGTCGAAGGCGGCGATGCGGCAGCGGATGATCAAGTCTCCGGAGGAGATCGAGGTCATCAAGCACGGCGCCCGGATCGGCGACCTGGGAGGCTTCGCGATCCGCGACGCCATCGCTGAGGGGGTCCCGGAGTACGAGGTGGCCCTCGCCGGCACGAATGCCATGGTCCGCGAGATCGCCCGGACCTTCCCGAACAGCGAGATCCGGGACACGTGGGTCTGGTTCCAGGCCGGGATCAACACCGACGGTGCCCACAACTGGCCGACCACCCGGCAGATCCAGCGGGGAGACATCCTCAGTCTCAACTGCTTCCCGATGACCTCGGGCTACTACACCGCTCTGGAGAGGACGCTGTTCTTCGACGAGCCCGATCAGCGATCGCTCGAGCTGTGGAACATCAACGTCGAGGTTCACCGCGCAGGGCTGGAGCTGATCAAGCCCGGGATCTCCTGCGCCGAGATCGCCAACACCCTCAACGAGATCTACATCGGCTACGGACTGCTGCCCAACCGCACCTTCGGCTACGGTCACTCCTTCGGGGTGCTGTGCCACTACTACGGCCGGGAGGCCGGCCTGGAGCTGCGCGAGGACATCGACACGGTCCTGGAGCCCGGGATGGTCGTCTCGATGGAGCCGATGATCATGGTGCCCGAGGGCGAGCCGGGCGCGGGTGGCTACCGCGAGCACGACATCCTGGTGATCGGTCCCGACGGCGCCGAGAACATCACCCGGTTCCCGTTCGGCCCCGAGCACAACATTGTCGGAGCCTGAGCTCGGCGCGACGGTGCCGCCGGCGTGGTGTCGCCGGCGGCTCGCCAGCCGATGCGCGATCATGGACCGACCATGACGCCACAGGTGAGCCGGGACGGCAGCGACGCCCGCGGCAATGCTGCCCTCAAGAGTGGCATCGCGGTGCTGCGCACGTTCTCGTCCGACGAATCGCTCCTCGGGGTCTCCGAGATCGCGGCCAAGGTGGGTCTTCACAAGAGCACCGTCTCCAGGATCCTGGCCACCCTCGAGGCCGAGGGCCTCGTCGAACGCGATACCGACTCCCGTCGGTTCCAGCTCGGTCTGGGGATCATCGCGATGGCCGGACCGCTCCTGGCCGACCTCGACGTACGACGCGTGTCCTACCCCTGCCTGCGCGATCTGCGTCGGGCGGTCGGCGAAACGGTCGCCCTGCTGGTGTGGGACGGCACCGAGGCCGTGTGCGTGGAGCAGCTCCCGAGCCGAAGCCAGGTGAAGCACACCACCCCCTTGGGGATCCGCTATCGCGACGCCGCGAGCTCCTCGGTCCAGGTCTTCCTGGCCTACGCCGACGCGTTCACGGTCCGCAGACTGGTCACCAGTGGCGCGATCGATCTGCCCGGGGCGGACGAGTCCGCGCTGGAGAGCCTCCAGCGCCGGCTGGAGGAGGTCGCGCAGCGCGGCTACGCGGTCAACTACGGGGAGACGTCGGTCGATGAGGTGGGCGTCGCCGCGCCCGTGTTCGACCACCGCGACGATCCTGTCGCGGCGGTTTTGGTCGCGGCCCCCCGGTTCCGGGTGTCCCGGGACCAGGTGGAGGTGATCGCGGACGCCGCCCGAGAGTGCGCCAAGGACATCACCCAACGGCTCGGTGGCAGAGTCGCGGCCGGCTGAGCCGGGTGGCACAGCCAGGTCACCCGGGCTCGATCCCGAGCCGGAGTGCGTGTCGTAGCTTGAGGGCCAGATGGAGCGCGAGTGCCCTCTCGGTCCCGGTCGGGTCGCCGCCCAGGAGTGAGAAGACCCGCTCCAGACGTCCGTAGAGGGACTGGCGCTGCAGGTGCAGCGCGGTAGCAGTGCGGGTCTTGTTGCACCCGTGGTCGAGGTAGGTCTCGAGCGTCTGCAGGAGCAGGTCGCGTTCGGAGCGTCGGGCGGTGAGGAGCATCGCGAGCTGGCCCTGCACGTAGCGCTGTGCCGACGGTCGGTAGTGGTCCGTGGAGAGCCAGTCGACCGGCATGGTGTCGGCGGAGTCCACCACCATGCCCACCCCGTGCGCCGACTGTCGGGCCAAGCACGCCTCCGCGGCTCCCATCGATGCGCCCAACGTCCGCAGCGTCGGCACCACCGGACCGACGGCCAGGACCAGATCCGTGTGGTCGCCGGCCCAGTCGGTGAGCTCGTCCACCAGTGAGGCACGTGCCTCTCCGGGTGGCGTGCGACTGCTGAGCGACAGCACGGCGCGGGCCTCGGTGTCGGTCGCATCGATCGCTGCTCTTCCGTGACGCCACAGCAGCCCGTCGAGGCCGTGCAGCGCGGCGGCGGTCCCGCTCACGGCGATCCCGATGAACGCGGCGTGGCGGTCCAGCCCGACGATCTCGCAGAGCTGGTCGATCCGCCCGCGATGCTCCTCGGCTCGCCCTGCCAGCCGGGCGAGCTCGCTGGCGGCGAAGTCGCGTGCCGATGGCGGGCTCGTGCGGAGCAGAGCCAGCGCGATGGCCTCGCCGGCCCGCTCGCCCGCCACGGTGATCAGGTCCAGATCCGGCTCCGAGCCCGGGTAGAAGGCCAGGGTGGCAGCGTGCGCTCCCCGAATGGTGACGCGCGACGTCACGGCCCCCAGCAGGGTCGGGCTCTCAGGCGGTTCCGACGAGGACGACCGGGTCATCAGACCACCGGTGCGGCCGAACAGCGCCACCGTCGTTCCCGTCCGATGGTGGAGCTCGTCGATCAGCTGTTGCACGCCACCACCGTCACCCAGGATCGTCGACAGGGCGCGGGACAGCTCGCCGCCGAAGCGTAGCCGCATCACCGAGGCGTTGACCAGCTCCGCGTTGACGGCCTCGGCCACACCGACGAACGGAACCACCTTGCGCAGCTCGACGACGGGGAACCCGACCTCGTCGGCCTCGGTCAGGAGCGCTTCTGGGATGTCGGAGAGCTGGACCCCGGTCTCGATCGCGACGGCGGCGACGTGGCGCTCGGCCAGCTCGCGGACATAGCGCCGCTGCTCGGTGGGCGAGGCCCCGGCCAACATGTCGCCGCCGGTCAGGAGCAGCTCACCGCCGCGCAGCAACGGGGCGATCTCGAGCACCTCGCTCGAGTGCACCCAGCGGACCCGCCGCCCGAGCCCGTCGTGCCCGGTGCGGAGCCGCGGGGCGGCCGCGGCCAGGCTGGGATGCCGGAGAACGTCAACCAGCGTCATCGCCATGACAGTTTGTCCGTCATATGCGGGTCACGACTGACAGTATGCACCTTGATGGTGTGACGTGGGACACCGACGATGGAGCGCATGAGCCATCGCTCGGATGCCTGACCAGGAGGATGTACATGACATCGCCCATCTCTAGTCCGTCCACGACCGGCGACCTGGAAGAGTTCTTGCAGCCGATCCCGGAGAGCGCGCGCACGCACAGCGTCTCGGGGCAGTTCTGGATCTGGTGCGGAGCCAACATCGCGCCGATCAACTGGGTGCTCGGTGCCCTCGGGGTCGATCTCGGGCTCGGCCTGCGGGACACGATCCTGGTCCTGGTCATCGGCAACCTCATCGGGATGGCGGCCTTCGGGTTCTTCGTGCTGCTGGGTCAGCGGACCGGCGCCACCGGCGTCGTGCTGTCCCGCGCGACGTTCGGCCGGGTCGGGAGCTATCTGCCGGCGTTGATCCACACCCTGGTGCCGATGATCTGGTGCGCGCTCAACACCTGGATCGTGCTCGACCTCGTGATGGCGCTGCTCGGCAAGCTGGGCGTGATCGATGCGGCCGCGCCGCATCGTGGGCTGAGGATCGTCGTGGCGGCGCTGATCATGGCCGCGCAGGTCGCGATCTCCTGGTTCGGCTACCGGGCCATCGCCGCCTTCGAACGCTGGACCGTCCCCATCACCATCGCGATCCTGACCGCCATGTCGATCGCCGCCTGGTTCTTCCTGCACATCGACTGGGGGTACGTCGGACCCGACGGCCACGCCCTCACCGGTGCTGCCCGGTGGAGCGTGATCACGGGCGTCATGACTGCCATCGGCATCGGCTGGGGGATCACGTGGTTCATCTACGCCTGCGACTACTCACGCTTCGTCAGCCACGAGGTGCCACGACGCAAGCTCTACTTCGCGAGCGTCTTCGGCCAGTTCCTCCCCGTGGTGTGGTTGGGCCTGCTCGGTGCCACCCTGGCCACCAATGACCCCACGGTCGACCCCGGCCAGCTGATCGTGAACAACTACGGGGCGTTCGCCGTGCCGGTGCTCCTGCTGGTCCTCCACGGGCCGATCGCGACCAACATCCTCAACATCTACACCGCCACGATCTCCACCCAGGCTCTCGACCTGAACATCCCGCGGCGGCTCTTCTCCGTCGTGGTCGGCGCGGTGTCGTTCGTGGCGGTCGTGTTCTTCATCTACCGATCCGACTTCGCCGGGACACTCGACTCGGTCCTGTCCGGGATCGTCGCCTGGGTGGCCACGTGGGGCGCCATCACGTTGGTGCACTACTACTGGCTGCTCAGAGGTCGCACCCAGGACACCGGCTACCTGTTCGACCCCGTGGGCACGCACCGACTGCCCGTCGTCAACTGGGCGGGGATCACCGCGTTCGTGGCCGGCCTCGTGATGACCTGGCTGTTCATGTACGGCCTGGTGCCGGCCTTGCAGGGCCCGATCGCCAAGGCGATGGGCGGGGTCGACCTGTCCTGGCTCGCCGGTGGTCTCACCAGTGGCGTCGTGTACGCCGTCCTGGGCGCGGCCGTGGTGCGCAGGTACGACGCTCAGCTGCCCCTTCGGGTGCCGGCGGAGGTCGAGGGATCGGTCGCGTGACGTTCCAGTGGCCCGACGGCAAGCGAGCTGCCGCCGCCTTCACCTTCGACGTCGACGCCGAGTCGTGCGTGCTCGCGCACGACCCGGCGTCGTCGCGACGGATGTCCCTGATGACGCACCAGGCCTACGGTCCGCGCGTCGGCGTCCCCAGGCTGCTGCGGATCCTGGAGCGCCGTGGGATCACCGCGACCTTCTTCGTCCCGGGCTTCACCGCCGACACCTATCCGGAAATGGTGCGCGCGATCCACGATGCCGGCCACGAGATCGCCCACCACGGCTACCTCCACGAACCGATGCAAGGCATCTCCCCCGAGCAGGAGGCGGCCTTCCTCGATCGTGGCCTCGAAGCGCTCCAGCGGCTGGGCGTTGCTCCGGTCGGCTACCGGGCCCCGTGGTGGGAGTTCAACTGGCACTCGGCCGACCTCCTCGTCGAGCGTGGGTTCAGGTACGACTCGAGCCTGTTGGACGGTGATGTGCCCTATCGCTTCACCGGTGAAAGCGGGCGCGGCAGCCTCGTCGAGATCCCCGTCGACTGGGGCCTCGACGACTGGGAGCAGTACGCCTTCTACCCGGGCTGGACCGGGAGCGGAGTGATCGAGAGCCCCACCAAGGTCCACGAGATGTGGCTGCTGGAGGCCGAGGCTCATCGTGCTGAGGGGGGATGCTTCGTCCTCACCAACCACCCCTTCATCTCGGGGCGACCCTCCAGGGCGGCCGCCCTGGAGCGGCTGATCGACGACGTGCAGCAGCTCGGTGACATGTGGATCACGACCCTCGGCGCGATCGCCGCCCACGTGCATGCGACCGTGACCGAGATCAGGGCGATCCCTCGGATCGAGGCACCGGACAACGGCCAGCCCCAGCGCCGCCCCTTCGTCGCCCGGAGATTCTGAAACCGCGGTTGGCCGGTCGGCGCCCTCTCCGCAGCAAGGGGCGGACGCCGTCCCTCCCGCGGGAGGGATAATCTCCGCGGCCGGGACGCGGTGTCCTGGGCCGGGGAGGAGTGCGATGCCGACCGTCGCGCGAGCGGTGCTCGAGGTACTGCACGGCGCCGGCGCCACGACCGTCTTCGGCCTTCCCGGGGTGCACAACCTCGCGTTCTGGCGCGACGCCGGGCCCGGCACGCCCGAGCTGGTGCTGGTTCGGCACGAGCAGACCACGGTGTACGCCGCGGACGGGCTCGCCCGTGCGACCGGAGGGCTCGGGGTCGCATTGACCACCACCGGCCCGGGCGCTGCCAACGCCGTAGGCGCCTTCGGCGAGGCCGCGTCCTCGGGCTCGCCGGTGGTGCTGATCGCCAGCGAGATCTCGACAGGGCTCGCGCGGCCCGGGGTGATGCGAGGGGTGCTGCACGAGTCGCGGGACCAGGCCGCGCTCTTCGAGCCGCTGGCGAAGGCCGTGTTCCGCCCGCGCGTGGCCGCGGACGCGGTGTCGGCCGTCGCCGAGGCGGCGCGGGCCGCGATGACCTGGCCGCGCGGCCCGGTGTACGTCGACATCCCCACCGACGTGCTCGACCACCAGGTCACCCTCACGTCGGCGCCCGCGGCCGCGCGGCGCCCGGTGGCCGACCCCGCACAGATCGAGCAGGCGGTGGCCGCGATCGAGACCGCGGCCCGGGTCGTCCTCTGGGCCGGTGGGGGAGTGGTCCAGTCGGAGGCGTCGGCGGAGCTGGCCGCGCTGGCGGAGCGGCTGGGCGCCGCCGTGGTGACGACGTTCGCGGGGCGCGGCGCGCTGCCGCCCGGCCACCCGTGGCTGGTGGGTCTGCCGCCGCACGAGCCCGAGATCGCGACGTACGTCGAGGAGGCCGACCTGCTGCTGGCTGTCGGCACGACGTTCGACGGCCAGATGACCCGCAACTGGTCGATGTCGCGGCCGCCGGTCCTGGTCGCCGTCAACGCCTCCGCGCACGACCTGGTCGCCAACTACGCGCCCGACGTCGCCGTCCTCGGCGACGCACGGCTGGTGCTCACCGAGCTCGCGGAGCGCCTGCCCCAGCGGGAGACCGACGACGCCGGCCTGCAGGCCGTGCGCTCGAGCGTCTGGGCGCGGCTGCGCGACGACGCGGCGGGCGGGCCGGCGCTGGAGTTCCTCGAGGCCGTGGACGCAGCGGTCGGCACGGTCGACGCGACGGTCGTGGTCGACATGGCCGTGCCGGGCTACTGGTACGGCGGGTACGGCAGCGTCCGGGCACCGCGGCGGCTCCAGTACCCGATCGGGTGGGGGACGCTCGGCTACTCGCTGCCGGCGTCGGTCGGCGCCGCGACGGCCGGAGACCGTCCGGTGCTCGCGATCTGCGGCGACGGCGGCTTCATGTACGCCGTCGGCGAGCTCGCCGTGCTCCGGGAGCGGAGCCTCCCCGTGACGGTGCTGGTCGTCGACGACGGCGGCTACGGGATGCTCCGCTACGACCAGGACCGCGCCGGAGAGGACCACCGCGGCGTCGACCTCCTCCGGCCCGACTTCGTCGCGCTGGCGACGTCGTTCGGCATCCCGGCGGTCGCCCTCGACGGCGTCGAGGGTCTACCGGCCGCGCTCGCGACCGCGCTGGGCTCCCGCGAGCCGCGCCTGGTCGTGCTGCGCCTGGCTCTCACGCCACCGCGGACGACGTCCCCGCGCTGGCGTGACTGAGCCGGTCGGCGCGACACGGCGGCGGTGCGGAGCCACGAGGCCAGCACCGCCGCCGGAGACGCGGTCAGAACCTCCCGGGGAACTGGGCGATGATGCCGTTGCTGAGCATGTCGGCCATGCGCAGCATGTGGTGCTCGGCATGGCCGTAGATCCGGATCGAGCGTGCGTAGTGCCCGGTCAGCTGGGCCGCGGCGTACGCGACCGTCTGGTCGATGTGGGTGGCCATCATCGTCCTCATCTCCGCCCGGTCCCAGCGGGGGTTCGCCCCTGCCAGGAAGTCCGCGATCTGCCGCGCGTTGGCCTTCCACGCGGCGATGGCGGAGTCGAGCGCCGCCTGGTCTCCGGCCTGGGCCGCGGTCAGCACGGGTACGGCGTCGGTGATGTGCTTGGTCAGCAAGGTGGTCAGCTCGTTGCCGGCCTTCGTGCCGTAGTAGGGCTTGATCGCATTGCCGAGGTCGGACTGGTTCTGCAGCAGCCGGTCGAGCGTCGCGGTCAGCCCGGGTGCACCTCCGGCGAACGCGACGACCGTGCCGTAGGTCCACTCCATGTGCTGCTCCCAGAGCGCCCGCATCTGCCGGTGCAGGACGGCGGCCTGGCCGTGGTTCGCCCGCATCTGGTGCATCGAGGAGGTTGCGGGTGCCGCGGCCTGCGTCGCGCCCCCGGTGGTGGCGAGGGCGGCCCCGGTCAGGGCCAGCGCGGCCAGGACCGCGGAGGGTGCCCATCGGCGGTGGCGTGGGGAGAAGACGGTCATGGTGGTCCCTTCCTGTCGTGGTTCCGACCCGGCCGGTCGCCTGCCCTGTTGCCTGCGCGGGACGTGTCTGGTGCGTGAGTGCCGACCTCGGCCGGAGGTCTTACCCGGGCTCGGCAGATTCCGGTCGCCCGCGGGTAAGACCGACCTGCCGGAGGATCACCAACAGACATGGGCAGCAACTCGCTGTACGGCATCCCGGAGCGGCGTAGGCCGCGGCCGTCGCCGGAGGTGGTGAGGTGGAGGATGCGGCGTCTCACCGACGCCGGCTTCGACGCCTCGCTGGCGGCGGGGCTCGCCGTGGACGGCGACGTCGACCTCCATGCGCTGCTCAATCTGGTCGACCGGGGTTGCCCACCCCACCTAGCAGCGCGGATCATGGGCAGTCGCGTGGCCGACGTCGGAGTCGGCTCCCATGGATGAGGTCGAGCCGGTGGCGATCGTGAACCGCTCGCCGGTGGTGGCGCAGATGCCGCCACCGCCGGTCGACGACTGGGTCTCCCGGCTGCGCGACGACGTGCATCGGCACGAGGCGACCCGGGAGCTGCACCAGCTGATGCTGCGAGCGGCCCGCCACCAGATCGCCCGGATGCCCGAGGGCCGCGACCTCGGCTGGGCCAGGCGTGAGGAGATCGTCCACGCGGCCGCCGACGAGGCGACCTCGTCGGTGCTCAGCAGGCTGGGCAGGTTCGAGGGCCGCAGCCGGTTCACCACCTGGGCCTACAAGTTCGCCATCTTGCAGACCGCGGTCGAGGTGCGCCGGTCGGCATGGCGGCAGCGGGAGACGGACCTCGAGGCGCTCGGCGAGCCGGTCTCCGACGCGACCGGGCCGGAGGCGTACGCCGAGTCCAGCGACCTCACCCGCGCGATGCGCGAGGCCATCGACCATGCGCTCACCGACCACCAGCGTCACGTGGCGATCGCCCTCCTGGTCGAAGGCGTGCCGATCGACGTGCTGGCCGAGCGGTTGGGCAGCACACGCAACTCCCTCTACAAGACCCTCCACGACGCCCGGGTGCGGCTCAGGGACGACCTGACCACGCGCGGCTATCTAGGGTTCGCGACCTCCGAGGAGGCGGTCTCATGAACGAGCGAGCCCGAGGCCTGACGCCGGCCGCGGCCGAGCGGCTGCTGGTCGACCCCGGCCCCTACCTGTCCTGCGACGACTGCTTCGAGCAGGTCGACGCCCGCGTGGAGGCGCTGCTGTCGGGGGCCTCGGAACCGCTCACCCCCGAGTTCCGCGGCCATCTCGTCGGCTGTGCCGCCTGCCTGGACGAGGCCTGGTCGCTCGCCGAGCTGGCCGCCCAGGACGCCGGTGTCGACCGCGCGTCCGTGCGGGCGAGGTTCGAGCAGGCGCTGGAGCCCGACCGACGTCCCCTCGCCTGACCCGGGCCTGGATCGGCGCTGCGGGCGAGGGCCGCTAGCCTGTCCCCGTGGAGCTTCCTTCTCTTCGCGCGGTCATCGGCGGCGTCCTGGTGCTGGCCGTGGCGGCCGGCTTCGAGTTCGAGCACTCCTGGTTGTTCCTCGGCGGGCTCGTGCTCTTCCTGGCGTGGTGCGGCTACCTCCTGATGAGCCCCGACGAGTCCTGACCGTCCGATGGTGACGGGCGGAGCCGGCCCGGTGTCGCCGTTCAGGTGATCGTCACGCCGCCGTCGACGGCGAGCGTCTGGCCGGTGACGTACGCCGCGGCGTCGGAGGCCAGGAACACCACCGTCGCGGCCAGCTCGGCCGGATCGCCCCGGCGGCCGGCGAGCACCCGCGGCCCCACCGCCTCCAGATAGCCCTCGGGATACTGGTCGGTCATCTCCGACTCGAAGAAGCCCGGCGCGATCGCGTTGACCCGGATGCCCTTGCGGCCGGTCCACTGGGCGGCCAGGTCGCGGGTCAGTCCGATCAGTCCCGCCTTGGACGCGGCGTACGCCGCCTGCGGGAGTCCGGCGGTCGTCAGTCCCAGGACAGACGAGATGTTGACGATCGACGACCCGGGCTGCATCACCCGGCCGCAGGCCTGGGCCATCCAGTAGCAACCGTTGAGGTTCAGGTCGATCACCGACCGGAACTGCTCGGGGGTCTCGCGAGTGGCCGGAACGGCGGTGCCGACACCGGCGTTGTTGACCAGGACGTCGACCTTGCCGAGCTGGTCGACCGCCGCCTCGACGAGCGCGGTGCACGCCTCCGGGTCCGTCACGTCGGTGCGGACCACGACGGCCCGTCGTCCCGCGGCCTCCACGAGGGCGGCGGTGTCCGCGAGCAGGTCGACCCGCCGCGCACCGAGCACCACGTCGGCACCCGCCTCGGCCAGACCCTGCGCGAAGGCCACCCCCAGCCCGGACGACGCGCCCGTCACGATCGCGACGCGGCCGTCGAGCCGGAACAGGTCCAGGGAGCCCATGCGCGCATCGTAGGGGTCGTCCCGGGTCTCACCCCGGTCGTGCTCCGGGAGTGTGCGATCCCGGCTATCTTCGTGCTGGACTGGGGGCCGACGAACAGAGAGGACCGGAGATGACCGAGAACCCCTACGCCGCCGGACCCCCGACCGTGTCGCCGTCCGAGGAGCGCACGATGGGCATGCTCGCCCACGCCATCCCGCTGGTCGCAATGGTGGTGAGTGCCGGCACGCTCGGCTTCGTCGCCTCGCTGATCCTCTACCTGATCTACAAGGACAAGGGCCCGTTCGTGCGGGAGAACGCCGCCAACTCGCTCAACGTCCAGATCACCACCGGCATCGTGCTCCTGCTCTCCCTCCCGTTGATGCTCCTGCTGGTCGGCTTCGTGACTTTCGCCGCGGCCATCGTGGTGGCCTTCGTGCTGCACCTGATCGGTGCGCTCAAGGCCAACCGGGGCGAGTGGTGGCGGCCGCCGATGACACTGCGGCTGGTGCACTGACCCACCCGCGCTGATGGCCCGAGCATCGACCCACCCCTGGTGGGGTACGACGTTCCTGCGCTGTCGTCGGCGCCGGGAGTAACGTGCGTCCCGCCCACGGTGACTCGGAGGTTACGTATGGACGTCATGGCTTCGTCGATCCTGCGCATGGATGCCCACTGGGTCGACTACCTGCTGATCGCGCTCTACTTCGTGTTCGTGCTCGGGATCGGCCTGACGGCCCGGGCCTCGGTCTCCAGCAGCATCGACTTCTTCCTCTCCGGACGGTCCCTGCCGGCGTGGGTCACCGGCCTGGCGTTCATCAGCGCCAACCTCGGTGCGGTCGAGATCATGGGCATGTCGGCCAACGGCGCCCAGTTCGGCATGTCGACGTTCCACTACTACTGGATCGGCGCGATCCCGGCGATGCTGTTCCTCGCCGTGGTGATGATGCCGTTCTACTACGGCTCGAAGGTGCGGTCCGTCCCGGAGTTCATGCTGCGGCGCTTCGGTCCGGCCGCCCACCTCGTCAACAGCATCAGCTTCGCCGTGGCGCAGGTCCTGATCGCCGGCGTCAACCTCTACCTGCTGGCCACGATCGTCAACGCCCTGCTGGGCTGGAACATCTGGCTGTCGACCGTGGTCGCGGCCGTCATCGTGCTCTCCTACATCACACTCGGTGGGCTGTCGGCCGCGATCTACAACGAAGTCCTCCAGTTCTTCGTGATCGTGGCAGCGCTGCTTCCGCTGACCTACCTCGCCATGCACAAGATCGGCGGCTGGGGCGGCCTGCAGGACGCGATGGACAAGGCCGGCACCGGCGACCAGACCAAGTCGTGGCCCGGCACGGAGCTGACCCAGTTCAGCTCCTCGTTCTGGTCGGTCGTCGGCATCGTGTTCGGACTCGGGTTCGTGCTGTCCTTCGGCTACTGGACGACGAACTTCGTCGAGGTGCAGCGGGCCATGGCCTCCAAGGACATGAACTCTGCCCGTCGGGCCCCGATCATCGGCTCGTTCCCGAAGATGTTCATCCCCTTCATCATCATCATCCCGGGCATGCTCGCCGCCGTTCTCGTGTCGCCGCTCGCCGACATGAAGTCGAAGGGTGCCTCGACCGGTGCCGGAGGCATCACCTACAACGACTCGCTGCTGCTGCTGATGAAGCAGCTGCTGCCCAACGGGCTCCTCGGGGTGGCCATCGCGGGTCTGCTCGCCGCGTTCATGGCCGGCATGGCGGCCAACATCTCCGCGTTCAACACCGTGATGAGCTACGACATCTGGCAGACCTACATCCAGAAGGACAAGCCGGACCACTGGTACACCCAGTTCGGACGGGTGGCGACCGTCGTGGCGACGGTGCTGGCGATCGGCACGTCGTACTTCGCCAGCCAGTTCCCGAACATGATGACCTATCTGCAGACCCTGTTCGGGTTCTTCAACGCACCGCTGTTCGCGACGTTCATCCTCGGCATGTTCTGGAAGCGGATGACGGCCGCGGCCGGCTGGGCCGGCCTGGGCGCGGGCACCCCGGCCGCCGTCGTCGTCGCCTTCCTCTCTCAAGACGCCTTCGGCTCGGCGAGCCTCGGGGTGCTGAACCTGAGCGGCCAGGGGGCGAGCTTCGTGGCGGCCGGGGCGGCGTTCGTCGTCGACATCGTGGTCAGCGTGCTGGTCACGATGGGGACGCAACCCAGGAAGGAGTCCGAGCTGCGGGGGCTCGTCTACTCGCTGACGCCCAAGGAGGACCTGCGCGACGAGCACGCCGGTCACTGGTACACCTCACCGACCAAGCTCGCCGGCGTCTCGCTGGTCATGGTCATCATCCTCAATGTGATCTTCCGCTAGGAGGCGGGCGCGATGAAGAAGGCAAGCCTGTTCGACGTCCGCAGCATCGTCGGGGCGCTGCTGTTCCTGTACGGCCTGATCCTGCTCATCACGTCGTTCACGACGTCCGATGCGCAGAAGGCCAGGGCCGACGGCGTCAACGCCAATCTCTGGATGGGGCTCGTGCTGCTGGTGTTCGGGATCCTGATGCTGGCCTGGGCGGTGACCCGGCCGATCGTCGTCGACGAGGAGCAGCTCGAGGCGGACAAGAAGGAAGTCGAGGAGGCCGCCGGCCGGCGGAGGGACGACGACGGCGGCGCCGGCGCGGCCGGCTGACCCCCCCTGCCTCCACCGCCCCTTCGGGATAGTACGGATCAATACGCCGGTCCTCGGGCCTCCAGAACCGGCCGCGTGATCCGTACTATCGGGAAGCCGTGGGGACTATCGGGGGAGAGCTCGGCGAGCATCTCGTCCTGCCAGGCGAACGTCGCGCAGGGCCGCCTCAAGCAGACTGGGTACGCCGGCACGGCCTGGCCCGGCGTCGCCAGCACCTCCACGTCGAGGTCGGAGTGGTCGTCGTAGCCGCCGGTGACCGCGGACCCTCCGATGAAGACCGCTCGGACGTCGGGGTCGCCGCCGCCGCGCTCGCGCAGCCAGCCCAGCCAGCCCAACCAGTCGGCGTACCTGCTCAGGTCGGCGGTCCGGTCGGTCTTGAGCGGCAACCTAGGTCGAACCGCCGAGCGGCCACCAGCACGGTTCGGTTACGATGGGTGCATGCAGCACCGCACGTGCACCCTGCTTCTTCGACAGCCGCGCTGACGTCACCCGTCGCGCGGCCGCCCCTCCCTGCGAGGGGCTTTTTCATGTCCGGTGGGTGTCGGAGAGCAGACGAGAGAGGGCGAGGACGATGAGCCAGGAGCAGGCCACGGACGCCGGGTCGGCGGGTGAGGCCGCGACCTACGACATCGCGGCCGTGGAGGAGAAGTGGTTCCGGGTCTGGGAGGACCTGCAGCCCTTCAGGGCCAGCGACGACGTCGTACAGGCCGGGGTGCGCGAGAAGCGTTACGCGCTGACGATGTTCCCCTACCCGTCGGGCGACCTGCACATGGGTCACGCCGAGGTCTTCGCCCTACACGACGTGATCGCGCGCTACTGGTGGCAGCGCGGCTACGAGGTGCTGAACCCGATGGGCTTCGACTCCTTCGGCCTGAACGCCGAGAACGCCGCCATCCGCGACAACGAGCACCCCGCGACGTTCACCTACGCCAACATCGCGATCTCCACCGAGTCGTGCAAGCGCTTCGGCGCCAGCTTCGACTGGAGCCGCACCCTGAACACCAGCGACCCGGAGTACTACCGCTGGACGCAGTGGCTGTTCCTGAAGTTCTACGAGCGAGGGCTGGCCTACCGGAAGAACAGCCCGGTCAACTGGTGTCCGCACGACCAGACCGTGCTGGCCAACGAGCAGGTCATCGACGGGCGCTGCGAACGGTGCGGCCACGAGGTCACCAAGCGCGAGCTGACCCAGTGGTACTTCAAGATCACCGACTACGCCCAGGAGCTGCTGGACTGCCTGGACGACCTGGCCCCGACCTGGCCGGAGCGGGTCATCACCGCACAGCGCAACTGGATCGGCCGCTCCGAGGGCGCCCACGTCTCGTTCCCCGTGGTCTCGACCGGCTCGAGCGGGGGGCATGCGCCGATCGAGGTCTACACCACGCGTCCCGACACCCTGTTCGGCGCGACGTTCATGGTGGTCGCCGCCGACGCGGCGCTGGCCGGTGAGCTGGTCACCGACGAGCAGCGCCCGGCGTACGAGGCCTACCTGGAAGAGGTGCGCAGGGCCAGCGACATCGACCGGCTGGCCACCGACCGCCCCAAGACCGGCGTCTTCCTGGGCGTCCACGCGACGAACCCGGTCACCGGCGCGCAGATCCCGGTGTACGCCGCCGACTACGTACTGGCCGACTACGGCACGGGCGCGATCATGGCCGTGCCGGCCCAGGACCAGCGCGACTGGGAGTTCGCCCGGGTCTTCGACCTGCCGATCGTCCGCACGGTCCAGCCGCCCGAGGACTGGGACGGGGAGGCGTACGTCGGTGACGGGCCGGCGGTGAACTCGCACAACGACTCGATCTCGCTGGACGGCATGGCCGTCGGTGACGCCAAGCGCGCGATCATCGACTGGCTGGAGACCGAGGGCGTCGGCACTGGCGCGGTGAACTTCCGGCTGCGCGACTGGCTGCTGTCGCGCCAGCGCTACTGGGGCGCGCCGATCCCGATCATCCACTGCGAGAAGGACGGCGAGGTGCCGGTCCCCGAGGACCAGCTGCCCGTCGTCCTGCCCGAGCTGCGCGGTCAGGACCTGACCCCGAAGGGCGTCTCGCCGCTGGCGGCGGCCACCGACTGGGTCGACGTCGAGTGCCCGCGATGCGGCGGCCCGGCCAAGCGCGACAGCGACACGATGGACACGTTCGTCGACTCGTCGTGGTACTTCCTGCGCTACTGCTCGCCGCACGACCAGGGCCAGGCGTTCGACGCCGACCTGGCCAACATGTGGGGGCCTTGCGACATCTACATCGGCGGGGTCGAGCACGCCGTCCTGCACCTGCTGTACGCGCGGTTCTTCACCAAGGTGCTGGCCGACATGGAGCTGCTGGAGTTCCGCGAGCCGTTCACCGCGCAGCTGAACCAGGGGATCGTCATCAACGAGGGCGCCAAGATGTCGAAGTCCAAGGGCAACGGCGTCAGATTGGGGGAGCAACTATCGGCGTACGGCGTGGATGCGGTGCGGCTGACCCTGGTCTTCGCGGGCCCGCCCGAGGACGACATCGACTGGGCCGACATGTCGCCCAGCGGCTCGCTGCGCTTCCTGCAGCGGGCGTGGCGGCTGAGCGGCGACGTGTCCTCCACGCCGGACGCGGACCCCGCGGCCGGTGACGTCGCCCTGCGCAAGGTCACCCACAAGACCGTCCACGAGTGTGCTCAGCTGGTGGAGAGCCACCGCTTCAACGTGATGGTCGCGCGCACGATGGAGCTGGTGAACGCCACGCGGAAGGCGATCGACTCCGGCGCCGGTCCGCGCGACCCCGCGGTACGGGAGGCGGCGGACGCCGTGGCGATCCTGCTGTCGCTGGTCGCGCCGTACACCGCGGAGGAGATGTGGGAGCGCCTGGGGCACGATCCCTCAGTCGCCAGGGCCGGATGGCCGGCGGTCGACGAGTCGCTGCTGGTGGAGGACTCCGTGACCGCCGTGGTGCAGGTGCAGGGCAAGGTACGCGCCCGCCTGGAGGTCTCGCCCGGCATCACCGACGCCGACCTGGAGGCGGCCGCGATGGCCGACCCGGCGGTGATCAAGGCGATCGACGGATCGCCGATACGCCGGGTGATCGTCCGCGCGCCGAAGCTGGTCAACATCGTCGTCGGCTAGCCTCGCGCCATGTCCGGGAAGGCGGTGGTCGTCACCGACTCGACGGCCTCACTGCCGCCCGAGGTGGCCGAGCGGCGGGGGATCGTCGTCGTGCCCCTCCAGGTCGTGATCGGGGCGACGGTCTACGACGAGGGCCCCGACGGCGCCACGCCCGAGATGGTCGCCGAGGCCCTCAAGGAGTTCCGGCCGGTCAGCACGTCGCGGCCGTCGCCGGCGTACCTCACCGAGGTGTACGCCGAGGCCGCCACCGATGGGGCCACCGAGATCCTCTCGGTCCACCTGTCCGGGGAGATGAGCGGCACCCACGAGTCCGCGCAGCTGGCGGCCCGGGCGTCGCCGGTGCCGGTGACGGTCGTGGACTCGCGTCAGGTCGGCGTCGCGACGGGATACGCCGCCCTGAGCGCGGCGGACGTGCTCGACGCCGGGGGCACGACGGCGGAGGCGGCCGACGCGGCACGCGCCCGGGCCTCGGCGGCGACGTCGCTGTTCTACGTCGACACCTTGGAGTACCTGCGTCGCGGTGGCCGGATCGGCGCGGCGGCGGCGTTGCTCGGCGGCGCGCTCTCGGTCAAGCCGTTGCTCCGGATCGAGGACGGCCGCGTCGTCAACCTCGATCGCGTCCGCACCTCGGCGCGCGCGCTGAGCCGGATGGAGGACCTGATCGTCGGGGCGGCCGGCGACCGGCCGGCGGACGTCTGCGTGTCGCACCTGGCGAACCCCGACCGGGCCGGCGAGCTGGCGCAGCGACTGACCGCGCGGCTCGCCGACAACCTGCAGGGCCGCGAGGTGTGGTGCGGCGAGCTGGGCGCGGTGCTCGGCGCGCACGTCGGGCCGGGGATGGTGGCGGTCTGCGTGGCCCCGCTGCTGACCGCACGAGAGGCAACGGCGGACCTGGCACCCGATTGAACCTCGCGCTCGACCGCTTCCCGTGCACAGAGTGGCCTGTGGAGGCCGAGGCCCACAGGCTCCTCGCCGGCAGCATCGGCCCGAGGGCAGCGCTTCCTAGCCTTCCGGCATGCGCAGCCGATCTCTCGCCGCTCAGCACGACGCCGCCGTGGCCCGTCGCCTGGAGCTGCTGACCACCGAGCTGGCAACCGTGCGGGAGCAGGACGCGGGTCCCGACGTTCGGGTGCGTCCGGCCGCGGCGTGGAGCCCCGAGATGCCGACCCACGTCCGCGCCGTCCCCGACCTCGACGTCGATCCTGATCTCGACGTCGACTCTGCGGGTGCCTCCACCGCACCCGTCCCCACGGTGGTGCGGCCGCCCGGGCGCCACGCCTCGCGGCGTACGACCGAGCGCTTGTCGAGCCTCGTGCCCGAGGGACTCCGGGGACGCGTCGCCCTCGGTCCCGGTCAGGTCACGGTGGTGGCCGTGCTGGCCGTCGTCGGCCTCGCCCTGACGTGCTGGTGGCTGGTGCGCAGCGGTGCCCACGAGGTGGCCGCGCCTACGGCTCTGGCCACCCCACGCGGGGCGATCGCGACGCCGCTCGACCCCGGAGGGGGATCGCCTGTGTCGGCGACCGGGGGCG
>JAICHQ010000049.1 GCA_025924815.1 Nocardioides sp. | reverse complement strand
GTGCACAAGGTCTCCGACCGGACCTTCCTGCTGCACCTCGGCGGGAAGATCGAGGTGGTCTCGAAGGTGCCGCTGCGCACCCGCGACGACCTGTCGATGGCCTACACCCCGGGCGTCGGGCGGGTGAGCACCGCGCTGGCAGAGCACCCCGAGGACATCCCGAAGCTGACCATCAAGGGCAACTCGGTCGCGGTGGTGACCGACGGCTCCGCGGTGCTCGGCCTGGGCAACATCGGGCCCGGCGCCGCTCTCCCGGTGATGGAGGGCAAGGCTGCGCTTTTCAAGCGCTTCGCCGACATCGACGCCTGGCCGATCTGCCTGGCCACCCAGGACACCGACGAGATCGTCAAGGCCGTCGAGATGATCGCGCCCGGCTTCGGAGGCATCAACCTGGAGGACATCGCGGCCCCGCGGTGCTTCGAGGTCGAGCGCCGGCTGCGCGAGAGCCTCGACATCCCGGTCTTCCACGACGACCAGCACGGCACGGCGATCGTGGTCCTGGCCGCGCTCACCAACGCGCTGCGCTGCGTGAACAAGAAGCTGCCCGACGTCCGCATCGTCGTCTCCGGCGCCGGGGCGGCCGGCTCGGCGATCGTGACCCTGCTGCTCGCCGGTGGTGCCGGCGACGTCGTGGTCTGCGACAAGGTCGGCATCCTGTCCTCCGACGACCAGACCCTCAGCCCGGCGATGGCCGAGCTCGCGACGCGCACCAACGCCTCCCGGCTGCACGGAGACCTTCACGACGCCCTGCGCGGCGCCGACGTCTTCATCGGCGTGAGCGCGCCCGGCATCCTGCCGGCCGAGTGGATCGGCGACATGGCCCTCAACGCCGTCGTCTTCGCGCTGGCCAACCCCGATCCCGAGGTCGACCCGGCCGACGCCGAGAAGTACGCCGCGGTGGTGGCCAGCGGCCGGTCCGACTTCCCCAACCAGATCAACAACGTGCTGGCCTTCCCCGGCGTCTTCCGCGGGCTCCTCGACGCGCGCGCCCGGGAGATCACCGTCGAGATGCTGCTCAAGGCGGCGCAGGCCATCGCCCACGTCGTCAAGGACGACGAGCTCAACCCCAACTTCATCATCCCCACCGTGTTCCACCCCGACGTGCCCAAGGCCGTGGCCGCGGCCATCAGAGGAGCCGACTCATGACCACGATCTCCGACTTCCACGCCACGTCGATCGACGGGCGCGACGTCGACCTCGCGTCGTACGCCGGCCGGGTCGTGCTGATCGTGAACACGGCTTCCCGGTGCGGCTTCACCCCGCAGTACGCCGGCCTCCAGCGGCTCTTCGACGACTACGGCGACCAGGGGCTGGTCGTCCTGGGCTTCCCGTGCGACCAGTTCGGCCACCAGGAGCCGGGCACCGAGGACGAGATCGACGCGTTCTGCCAGCAGAACTACGGCGTCTCGTTCCCGATGTTCGCCAAGATCGAGGTGAACGGCGACGACACCCACCCGCTCTACCAGTGGCTCAAGCACAAGAAGTCGGGCCTGGTCGGCAACGACATCCGCTGGAACTTCACCAAGTTCCTGGTGGGTCGCGACGGCCGCGTGGTCAAGCGCTTCGGCCCCGCCAAGGACCCCGAGTCGCTGCGCCCGCGGGTCGAGAAGGCCCTGGCCGAGCCCGAGGACTGACGGCCGGCCTCAGTCGTTGTTCTCGGTCGCGTAGAGGGCGGCGCCGACGATGCCGGCGGCGTTGCGCAGTCGGGCCGGGAGGATCTCGGTCTCGATCTCGATCAGGGGCACGAACTGGTCGGCCTTCTTGCTGATGCCGCCGCCGACCACGAACAGCTCGGGGGAGAAGAGCTGCTCGAGCTTGGAGTAGTACGTCGTCAGCCGCTTCGCCCAGTCGTCCCAGGACAGGTCCTCGCGCACGCGGGCGCTGGTCGCAGCCCGCTTCTCGGCGTCATGGCCGTCGATCTCCAGATGACCCAGCTCGGAGTTCGGCACCAGGACGCCGTCGTAGACCAGGGCGGAGCCGATGCCGGTGCCGAGCGTGGTCACGATGACCAGTCCGCGCCGACCCTTCGCCGCGCCGTACCTCACCTCGGCGAGGCCGGCGGCGTCGGCGTCGTTGACGACGTGCACGTCGCGTCCGGTGCGGTCGGTGAACAGCCGGTCGGCGTCCTCGCCGATCCAGTGCTTGTCGATGTTGGCCGCCGAGCTGACCACGCCCTTGACCACGACGCCCGGGACCGTCACGCCGACCGGGCCCTGGGAGTCGGGGAACCGCTCGAGCAGCTCGGCGAAGACCTCGGCCACCGCGGTGGGGGTCGAGGGCCGGGGGGTGTCGATGCGCGCGCGCTCGCCGGTGAGCTCGCCCCGCTCGAGGTCGACGGGGGCACCCTTGATGCCGGTGCCGCCGAAGTCGATGCCGAACGGAAGATCCGAACCCGTCGCGCTCATGCGCCCAATCTCGCCGACCCGTGGACGCCTCGCAACCCGGACCGTCCTGGTCGGGCCCCTTTACAAATCAAACCGAGTTGTAAAGCATAGGGGCAGAGGGAGACGATCGAGGAGGAGACCATGACGTCGACCCGCCGGCCCTGGCGCGACAAGAAGCGGTACCTGTGGTTGATCGGGCTGGTCGTCCCGTCGCTGGCGTTCATCGCCATCGCGATGTGGCACCTGACCGGCTGGGGCGCATGGTTCTGGATCGGCCCGGTCGTGATCCTGGGCGTCGTCCCCGCGATCGACCTGGTCGCCGGGCTCGACCGCTCCAACCCCCCGGACGACATGATCGAGTCGCTGGAGAAGGACCGGTACTACCGCTGGATCACCTATCTCTTCCTGCCCATCCAGTACGCCGGTTTCGTCGGCGCGATGTACCTCGTGGCCCGCGGCGGCCTCGACGCCCTCGACCGGGTCGGCATCGCGGTCTCCATCGGCTGCATCGGCGGCATCGGCATCAACACCGCCCACGAGCTCGGCCACAAGAAGGAGGCCCACGAGCGCTGGCTGTCGAAGATCGCGCTGGCCCAGAGCTTCTACGGCCACTTCTACATCGAGCACAACCGCGGCCACCACGTGCGGGTGGCGACGCCGGAGGACCCGGCGTCCGCCCGCATGGGCGAGAGCCTCTACCGGTTCTGGCCGCGCACGGTCGCGGGCTCGCTGCGCTCGGCGTGGAACCTGGAGCGGAGGCGGATCGCGCGGCGCGGGAAGCACCCCTTCCGGCTCTCCAACGACGTGCTCAACGCCTGGTTGATGTCGGTCGCGCTGTGGGGCGGCCTCGTCGGGTGGCTCGGCGTCGGCATCGCGCCGTACCTGGTGATCCAGGCGGTGGTCGGCTTCTCGCTGCTGGAGGTGGTCAACTACATGGAGCACTACGGGATGCTGCGACGCAGGGTGGGCGTCGGTGAGCGGGAGCGCTACGAGCGGGTCGACCCCACCCACTCGTGGAACTCCAACAACATCGCCACCAACGTGCTCCTCTACCACCTGCAGCGACACAGCGACCACCACGCCAACCCGACCCGGCGCTACCAGTCGCTGCGCGACTTCGAGGAGAGCCCGGTGCTGCCGACCGGGTACGCCGGGATGATCGTGCTCGCGCTCGTGCCGTCGGTGTGGCGCCGGGTGATGGACCCGCGGGTGCTGGCCCACGTCGGCGGCGACATCGGCCGCGTCAACCTCGCTCCCCACCTGCGTCCGTCGGCCGAGCCGGTCGAGACCGCGGACGACGCCCGCGACCCGGTCTCGACGCGCTGGACCGACGGCGAGAGTGACCAAGCCCTGAGCTGGCGCTGCCCCGGGTGCGGCTACACCTACGAGGTGGTCGCCGGCGACGAGCGGGAGGGCTTCGCGGCCGGAACGGCGTGGTCTCGGATCCCCGAGGCCTGGTGCTGCCCCGACTGCGGCGTTCGCGACAAGGTCGACTTCGTCGCCGTGGACCACGAGCCCGCTTCCTAGACTGTCGGTGTGACCTCCCCGCCGCTCCTGAGCATGCGCGAGCGGGTCGTCGCTGCGGCGTCGGCGCTGACCCTCGAGGCCGGCTGGGCCGGCCTGACGATGGGCAAGCTGGCCGACCGGGTCGGGGTTTCGCGGCAGACCGTCTACAACGAGGTGGGCTCGAAGCCGCAGCTGGCCGAGGAGATGGTGCTCGCCGAGCTGGCGAAGTTCCTCGCCGTGGTCGACGCCGCCTTCGACGAGCGCCCCGACGACCTGGTCGAGGCGATCCGCCTCGCGTCGTACGGCGTGCTCGAGCTGGCACGTGGCAACGCGCTGCTCCAGGCGGTCGTGTCGGCGTCGTACGGCGCCGAGACCGAGCTGCTCCCCCTGCTGACCACCCGCAACGACGCCCTGGTCCGGACCGCGACGATCGCCGTGCGGCGACGGGTCACGGCGTACCCCGTCGACCTCGACGAGCGCCACCTCGACGCGGCCATCGACATGGTGGTGCGCCTCGTCCTGTCGCACGTCGTCCACCCGGTCGGGGACGCGGCCGACACCGCCGACGACATCGCCTGGATCTCCGGCCGGACGCTCCGTCCATGAGCGCGGGAACCATCGAGTACTCCTCGGCGGCCGGTCGCGGCGTCGTCCTGGCCGCCGTGCTCGGCTCCGGCATGGCGATGCTCGACGGGACGGTCGTCAACGTCGCCCTGAAGACGATCGGCAAGGACCTCGACGCGTCGCTGGCGGAGCTCCAGTGGATCACCAACGGGTATCTGCTCCTGCTGGCCAGCCTGATCCTGCTCGGTGGCGCCCTCGGCGACCGGCTCGGGCGGCGACGGGTGTTCCTGATCGGCGTCGTGTGGTTCGCGGCGGCCTCGATCCTGTGCGGCCTCGCGCCGACCCCGACCACCCTGATCGCGGCGCGGGTGCTCCAGGGGGTCGGGGGCGCCCTCCTCACCCCGGGCAGCCTGGCCATCATCGAGGCGGTCTTCGCGCGCGCCGACCGCGCTCGAGCGATCGGCTCGTGGTCCGGGCTGGGCAGCATCGCCGCCGCGATCGGGCCGTTCGTGGGAGGCGGCCTGGTGGAGTACGCCGACTGGCGCTGGATCTTCTGGATCAACGCACCGATCGCGGTGTTGACGGTCGTGGTCGCGTTGCGGTACGTGCCGGAGACCCGGTCGCCGAGTGAGGGTCGCTTCGACGTGCCGGGCGCGGTGCTCGCGGCGGTCTCCCTGGGCGGGATCACCTACTGGCTGATCGAGTGGGGCACGACGTACGCGCTGGCGGCCCTGGCCGTCGGCGTGCTGGCCGGGGGCGCCTTCCTGGTCGTGGAGCACAAGACGCCGCACCCGATGATGCCGCTGAGCATGTTCGCGTCCCGCAACTTCAGCGCTGCGAACGCGATGACCCTGCTGGTGTACGCCGCGCTCGGCGCGATCCTGTTCTTCCTCGTCATCGACCTCCAGACGGTGCTGGGGTACGGCGCGCTCGAGGCCGGGGTCGCCACCCTGCCGATGACGGCGATCATGCTGTTCCTGGCCGCCCGGGGAGGTGCGCTCGGCGCGCGGATCGGGCCGCGGATCCCGATGACGGTCGGGCCGATCGTGATGGCGGTCGGCGTGGCCTGGCTGTCCCTGGTCGGCGACGGCACGTCGTACTGGACCGGCATCCTGCCACCGCTGGTGATCTTCTCGCTCGGGCTCGCGCTGATGGTCGCGCCGTTGACGGCGACCGTGCTCGCGGCCGCACCCGAGGGACGGGCCGGGATCGCGAGCGGGGTGAACAACGCGGTGGCCCGGGCCGGCTCCCTGCTCGCGGTCGCGGCACTCCCGGTCGCGGTGGGTCTGTCCGGTGACCAGTACGCCGACCCGGTCGCCTTCGACACGGCGTACGGCAAGGCGATGGTCGTGTGCGCGGGGCTGCTGGCGGTCGGCGGCGTCATCTCCTGGCTCACCATCACCCCCGGCCCGGTCGTGACGGCCGACGACGAGCCGGACCTCGTCGCGTCGCTGCACCAGATCGACTGTCCGCACGGCGGGCGCTGATGCACCTGGTCGTGGCCGCCTGCAGCCTGACCCTCGCCGTCCTCGCCGGGTGCGGCCCCGCGTCGGACCCGGCCCCGGGCCCGGGGGCGCCACCGTCGCCCACGGCCTCGACACCCTCCGGCACACCCGGGGTGCCCGACCACACGGTCGCGAAGCCCGGTCCGTTCCGGGCGCCGCTGCACACCGCGGACATCCTCGTGCTGCGCCGCGCCCCGCTCGACGCCCGCATGGTCCGCCGGGTCCGGAGCCTGCCCGGCGTCACCCAGGTCGAGCAGTTCAGCTGGGCGCAGGTCAGCGTCCAGGACCATGCGATCAACGTCGCCGCCGTCGACCCCGCGACGTACCGGAACTTCAACCCCGACGCCGTAGCCCAGTTCCAGCCGGAGTGGAACCGGATCGCCGACGGCGAGATGGCGCTGCGCAGCGGGTTCCGTCGGCAGGTGACCACGAGCGGGTTCGTGAAGCTCGGCGCGGGCGCCGACGCTCCGCGGATCCACGTCGGGGTGTACTCCCCGCAGATCCCGCAGGTCGACGCCGTCGTCAACGACAGCTGGATCCCGACGCTCGGGATGCGCCAGGACAACGCGTTGCTGATCTCGACGGGGTCGAGCACTCCCGTGGGGGTCCGCGGCCCCGTGCAGCGGATCGTGGGCCGTGGCGCCTCGGTGCAGCGGCTCGACGTCGCGGCCCGGCTCGGCCTCGACCCGCAGGCGGTGCAGAACGCGCTGCTGGTCGGGAGCGCGGGCGACGCGGTCGGGTCCTACCGCTACACCGTCCTCGGTGGCGGGAGGATCGCCCCGCAGCAGGCCTGGGTGAGCTCCCACATCTCCACCGAGACGATGCCGATCATCGGACCGATGACCTGCAACACCCGGATGTTCCCCCAGCTGCGCGCGGCCCTGGACGAGATCGCCGCGGACGGGCTCGCGTCGGCGATCCACCCCGGGCAGTACGGCGGGTGCTTCGTGCCGCGCTTCATCGCCGGCACCACCACCTTGTCCAACCACGCGTTCGGGCTCGCCTTCGACCTCAACGTCCCGGAGAACCAGCGAGGCACGGTCGGCCTGATCAACCGCCAGGTCGTGTCGATCTTCGCCAGGTGGGGCTTCACGTGGGGCGGCACCTGGCACTACACCGATCCGATGCACTTCGAGCTGAACCGGATCGTCCGTCCCGGGTGAGGGCCGATCGGCGCACGACCGGGACGCGTCGTCCGCGTCCGGTGACCTAGGCTCCTGCGGGTGAGCACGCTCGATGACGCCCGCGAGGGCATGGATCCCTCCGTCCGGCCCCAGGACGACCTCTTCGGCCACGTCAACGGGCGGTGGTACCAGACCGAGGAGATCCCGGCCGACAAGGGCAGCTGGGGCCCGTTCCTGATGCTCGCCGACGACGCGGAGAAGCAGGTCCGGGTGATCATCGAGGAGCTGGCCGAGAAGGTCCTCGCCGGTGAGCAGGCACTGGACGGCGACGCGATGCGGATCGCCTGCCTCTACGCGTCGTTCATGGACGAGGCCACGGTCGACCGGCTCGGCACGACCCCGGTCCGGCCGCTGCTCGACGCCGTCGAGAGCCTGCGCGACGTCCGCGACCTGGCCGCCTTCCTCGGCGAGTTCGAGCAGATCGGCGGCAGCGGCCCGTTCGGGGTGTTCGTCGACGTCGACGGCAAGAACTCCGAGCGCTGCCTGGTGAACGTCACCCAGGGCGGCCTCGGGCTGCCCGACGAGTCGTACTACCACGACGAGAAGTTCGCCGAGGTCCGCGAGAAGTACGTCGACTTCCTGACCCGGATGTTCACCCTCGTGGAGCGCGACGACGCCGCCGCTGCGGCGGCGACGGTGATGGAGGTCGAGACCAGGCTCGCTGCCGGGCACTGGGAGCGCGCCGAGACCCGCGACGTGCAGAAGACCTACAACCTATTGACCCTCGAGGAGCTCCACGAGCTGTGCCCGGCGTTCGACTGGGGGGCGTTCATCCGCAACCTCGGCGGGTCCGACGCCACCATCGCCGAGACCTGCATCCGCCAGCCGTCCTACCTCCGGCACCTGTCGGCCGCGCTCGAGGAGCTCTCGATCGAGCATTGGCGCACCTGGCTGGCGATCCGCGTCGTTCGCACGGCCGCGCCGTACCTCCCGGCGCCGTTCGTCGAGACCAACTTCGACTTCTACGGGCGCACCCTCAGCGGCACCCCCGAGCTGCGGGAGAGGTGGAAGCGCGGCGTCGCGGTGGTCGAGGGCTCGATCGGCGAGGCAGTCGGGCGCGAGTACGTCGCACGTCACTTCCCGCCGGCGTCCAAGGCGATGATGGAGGAGCTGGTCGGCAACCTGCTGCGCGCCTACCGCGAGTCGATCTCGGCGCTGGACTGGATGAGCGACCAGACCAAGGAGCGCGCCTTCGCCAAGCTCGACCTGTTCCGCTCCAAGATCGGCTACCCCGAGTCCTTCCGCGACTACTCCGAGCTCGAGTTCAAGCCCGACGACCTCCTCGGCAACGTGTTGTCGGCGAACGCGTTCGAGACCCGGCGCCAGCTGGCCAAGATCGGGGCGCCGGTGGACCGCGAGGAGTGGCTGATGCTGCCCCAGACGGTCAACGCCTACTACCGCCCGGGCATGAACGAGATCTGCTTCCCGGCTGCGATCCTGCAGAAGCCGTTCTTCTCCCCTGACGCGGAGGTGTGCGAGAACTACGGCGGCATCGGCGCCGTGATCGGGCACGAGGTCGGCCACGGCTTCGACGACCAGGGCGCGCAGTACGACGGCGCCGGCAACCTCGAGGACTGGTGGACGCCCGACGACAAGGCCCGCTTCGAGGAGAAGTCGAAGGCGTTGATCGCCCAGTACGACGCGTTCTCGCCGCGCGACCTGCCCGGTGAGCATGTCAACGGGGCCCTCACCGTCGGCGAGAACATCGGCGACCTCGGCGGGCTGACCATCGCCCTGACGGCCTACGCGATCGCCCGCGACGGCGACGTCGGGCTCGACGACGCGCAGAAGCTGTTCTTCAACTGGGCGTACTGCTGGCGCACCAAGCGACGCAAGGAGCTCGCCCAGCAGTACCTCACCATCGACCCGCACAGCCCGGCGGAGTTCCGAGCCAACATCGTGCGCAACCTCGACGAGTTCCACGCGACCTTCGGCACCGAGCCCGGGGACGGCCTGTGGCTCGAGCCCGAGGCCCGCGTCCGCATCTGGTGAGCGGACACCGGGTCCGGTTCGACTGGGGCCCCACGGGTGCCCGCGTCATGGTCGCCGACGCCCGGCCCGGCGACGTCGCCGTCGTCGTCGACGTGCTGTCGTTCACCACGACGCTGACGGTCGCGGTGGAGCGCGGCGTCGAGGTCCTCCCGTTCCCCTGGGCGGCCGAGGAGGCGCCGGCGTACGCCGAGAGCCGGGGCGCGGTGCTCGCCGTCGGCCGCCGCGAGGCGCTGACCCACGCGCCCGCGGGTGCCGTCAGCCTGTCGCCGGCGTCGTGGGCGACGGCCGACAGGATCGATCGCCTCGTGTTGCCGTCTCCCAACGGGTCCGCGATCTGCTTCGCGCTCGCCGACGCGGGCGTGGTCGTGGTGGGGGCCTGCCTGCGCAACGCCGGGGCGGTCGCTCGCCGGCTGGCCGCGGCCGACCGACGGGTGTCGGTCGTCGCCGCCGGCGAACGGTGGCCCGACGGCTCGCTGCGCCCGGCCGTCGAGGACCTCTGGGGCGCCGGGGCGGTCCTCGCCGGGCTGCCGTCGGCCGGGGCGAGCCCGGAGGCGCGGGCGGCGGTCGCGGCGTACGACGCGGTGCGGGGCCGCACCTGCGCAGCGCTGCCGGCCTGCCGGAGCGGGCAGGAGCTGGTCGAGGGGGGCTTCGCCCGAGACGTCGAGATCGCAGCGGAGGCCGACGTCAGCGAGGTGGTGCCGGTGCTGCGCGGCGAGGCGTTCGTCGACGGGGGCGCTCAGTTGTAGACGTGGCACTGGCCCACCAGCGACTGCCAGGTGGCGCTGTTGACGAAGCCCGGACGGCTCGGCGTCGACCTGCCCGCCTGGAAGGCCCGAACGGCGGCCACGGTCCGGGCGTCGTAGATCCCGCTGAGGTCGTCGGCCTTGTTCAGCCCCAGCTGGGCGAGCAGGTCCTGGAGCGCACGGATGTAGATGCTCTCCTCGGCGTCGGCCACCATGCCGGGGCGGAGCTCGGGCATCTGGGCGAAGTCGACGTAGCACAGGCACTGCACCGCGCCGGTGTCTCCTTCGCGGAGGCGGGTGACCAGGTCACCTCGATGGGCAGCGGTCATCCGCACCTGGCAGGCCTGGGCCGCGGACGGGTAGGGGCCCAGGTAGGCGACGTAGCCCTCGGTCCTGGTGCCGTGCTGCTTCCAGGACGTGCGGCAGGACCCGGCGACCTCGAGGTAGCGGGTGTGGTCGGGGTCCTCCGCGACGGCCGGGGCGAGGGCACTGGCCGACGTGCCCCAGGCCGTGACCAGGACGCTCGTCCTGCCGCACGGCTGGTCGACCAGCGGGATGCCGAGACCCAGCGGGTCGGGCTGGGCGCGGTCACCCAGCACCGCCGCCCCGGCCACGCCCCCGACGACGCCCAGGGCCGCGGAGACGACCAGGGCGAGGATCCGGGTGCGGCGCACGAGGCGCAGGATACGGGGTGGCGCCGGACCTCAGGCGCCCATCAGGGCGGCCGGGTCGACCGGCTTCTCCATGGGCTTGCGCGGCAGGAAGAACGACGGCACGAGGCAGAGCCCGACCAGTACGGTCGCGACGAGGTAGACCCCGCCGAAGGACTGGCCCATGAAGTGCAGCCCCTGGGCCATCTGCCCGGGGCTCAGCCCGACCGTGGCCGGATCGGCGCCGTTCTGGACCGCCAGGGTCGGCAGCACCGTGGACGGATGGCTGTTGTAGGCGTTGGTGAGCAGCACCGAGAACAGGGCGGTCCCCATCGAGATCGCGATCTGCTGGGTGATGTTCATCAGCGTCGACCCCCGCGCGATGTCGGCGTCCTTGAGGCTGGCCAGGGCGGCGGTGAAGACCGGCATCATCGTCGACCCCATGCCGAAGCCCATGATCACGAACGAGGTGATGATGTAGGCGTACGACGTCTTGTCGTCGACCGGGATCAGCATCGCCATGCCCACCGTGTCGAGCACCAGGCCGGTCAGGACGACCTTTCCGGGGCCGATCTTGTCGGCCAGGAAGCCCGCGACCGGCATGGTCAGCATCGCGCCGAAGCCCTGCGGGGCGACCAGCCAGCCGGAGCTGAGCGGCGACTCGCCGCGGACCTGCTGGAAGTAGAGCGTGAACAGCAGAGAGGCCCCGAAGAACGCCATCGCGAACAGCGTCATCGTGATCACCGCGACCGTCATGTAGCGGTTGGTGAACAGGCGCAGCTGTACCAGTGGGTGGATGTTGCGCTTGCGCAGCGCCCAGGGCACGAACGCGACCACCAGGGCGATCCCGAGCAGGGTGGGGACGACCACGTTGGTGGTGTACATCGTGCCGTGCTGCTGCTTGGCGGCGGGGATCGAGCTCACGCCGTAGAGGAACAGCGCCAGGCCCGGCGAGAGCAGGAGCATGCCGATGAAGTCGAAGCTCTCCGACGGGTGGACGTCGTCGCGGTCGAGCACCCGCCAGGCGTAGACCGTGGCGATGATGCCGATCGGCACGTTGATCAGGAAGATCCAGTGCCAGGATGCGACGTCGATCAGCCAGCCACCGAGGATCGGACCGAAGATCGGGCCGAGCAGCATCGGGACGCCCAGGATGGCCATCACCCGGCCGAGCCGCTCCGGGCCGGCGGCGCGCGTCATGATCGTCATGCCGAGCGGCATCAACATGCCGCCGCCGAGGCCCTGCAGGACCCGGAAGAAGACCAGCATCTCAAGGCTCGACGCCGTCGAGCACAGGGCCGATCCGGCCGTGAACAGCACGATCGCCATGATGTAGAGACGCTTGGTGCCGAACCGGTCGGCGGCGTATCCCGTCAGCGGGATCACCATCGCCAGCGCGAGCGTGTAGCCGGTGGCGGTCCACGCGACCTGCGCCTGGGTCTTGCCGAAGATGTCCTGGAAGGTGCGCTGCGCCACGGCCACCACGGTGATGTCGAGGATCGACATCACGGCGCCGAGAACGACCACCCCGGCCACCAGCATCACGCGTCGGTCGAGCCTGCCGTCGTCTGTGCTGCCGGCGGCCGCACCTGCGTCACCGGCCGGACTGTCGATCTCGGTACTCATCTGAAGCTCCCTGTCATCTGCAACGTGTCGAGCCTAGGGACCGCCGCCGACGGCGGTCGAACTCTTTGCCAACTCCGGCGGCGGACCGGGTGTTCCGGCGCCGCGCGGCCGGCGTACGTCGTCGGCGATCTGCCCGCGCAGCGTCACCACGATGTACGCCGAGGCCACCAGAGTCACCACACCCATGATCGCCAGGATCGTCCGGTAGCTCAGAATCACGACCAGCAGCGAGCCGAGGGCCAGGGAGATCGCCTGGGGGACGCCCATGACGACCTCGACGGCTGCCGAGACCCGGCCCATGATCGCCTGCGGAGTCCGGCGCTGCAGGAGCGTCATGAAGGCGACCATCATCAGCGGCATCGCGGCACCCATGACCGCGGCTGCGGCCAGCACCAGCCAGAACTGCTGCGCGGCCGCCATGACCAGGATCGACAGGGCAGCCACCGCGAGCCCTGCCACGCAGCCGGCGACCTCGCCGATCCGGCGTACGAGCGAGCTCGACGACAACCCGCCTCCGATGGCGCCCACCCCCTGGGCGGTCACGATCGCCGCCACCCACGTCGCCGGCTTGTCGTAACCGTCGAGCAGGGCGTAGATGACGGACTCGGAGAAGCCGAAGACCAGGATGCACAGGGCGAAGCCGATCAGCGTGTGCTCGAGCACCTTGTCGCGCGCGAGGTGGCGCAGGCCCGCGGTCATCTGGTGCCAGAAGTGGGACTCCTCGGGCTCAGGCGCGGCCTCCCGGACCGTGATCGTCGCGATCACCAGAGCCGCGACACCGAAGGACGCGGCGTCCAGCACGGCGACCGCCCAACCACCGAGCCAGGTGAACAGCAGAGCCCCCACGAGCGGGCCGAACAGGCGGAACGACTCCTTGGTCGTCTGGAGCGAGGAGTTCGCGTCGACCAGCATCTCCTCCGGAACCAGCTCCTTGAGCAGGCCGTTCAGGGCCGCGGGGAGGATGACGAAGGAGGCGCCGTACATCATCGCGACGGCCCAGATGATCCAGACCTGGCCCTCGCCGTGGACGAGCGTGAGCGGGAGTACGCCGACGCCGGAGGCGACGTGGCCCCAGACCAGCAACGGCTTGCGCTTGAGCCGGTCGATCCAGACGCCGAGCAGGGGTGCGAACAGCGCCGGGATGACCATGAAGAAGAACGTGAGCCCGGCCTTGGCGTTGGATCCGGTGACCGTCTTCACCCACATGGAGAGGACGACCAGCATCACCGAGTCGCCGAACATCGACGCGGTGAGCCCGGCGTACAGGCGTGCGAAGCCCGGCTGCCGGAAGGCCTGTCTCACGACACGTCCGCGGCGCGGTCGTCGGCCCGGGCGGCTTCGAGGCCGGGCAGGAGCAGGGGCGCTCCCCAGGCGACGAGCTCGCACAGCCGGGCGCCGGCCGGGCGTCTCGCGGGATCGGTCCACCGGTCGGCGTGCCGCTCGAGGATGCCGCGGATCTCGAGGTTGAGGTCGTCGAGCTCTTCGGCGGTCAGCCAGCTGACGTGCTGGGTGCTGGTGGTCGCCTCGGACCAGTCGAGGTCGTCGTCGTCGCTCAGCTGGGCCCGCGCCCGGTGGTAGCGGGCCATCTGGCGTTGCAACACCATCTCCTCCAGGGCGCGACCTGCCCGGCGCTCGCCGGGGGTGGCGTCGACGTCGTCCCACGCCAGCCCCGTCTGGCGGACCTTCCACGGCCGCTGCCGGCCGATGCCACCGCCGGCCTCCTCGACGAACGAGTGCTCGGCGAGCTTGCGCAGGTGCCAGGAGCAGTTGGCGGGCGTCTCGTCGAGCCGGTCGGCGAGCTCGGTCGCCGTCAGCGGCCCGTCGACGGTGAGCAGCTCCATGATCCCGAGCCGCACCGGGTGGGCGAGGGCCTGCAGCTCGCGAGGGTCGCTCAGCCGTCGGTACGGCGATCCGGTTGCCTCGTCGTCCGGCTCCGCGGCTGGGCTCTCCGCCTCGTCCGGCGCCTGGCCTGGCCCTTGCGTCGTGTCGTCACGGCGCTCTCCCTTCGCGTTCGGCACAGATCGAAAGTATCCTTTCGAAAGGGTCCTTGCAATAGGTTCGGCGAGGAGAACGAGCCCAGTCGGCGCCGACGGCTACCGTCGGGTCGACATGAGGGGGTGCACGTGAGCTTCGTGCCGCTGACCGGGCAGGCGACCTTGCACGAGGCGTCGCTGCCGCGCGACGCCACGGTCGAGTTCACCACCGGTGAGGCCGACGGCCGCACGATCATCCTCCCGATCCGGGCCGCGCTGCCGGTGCTGGCCAAGGCGCGCACGGCCGAAGAGGCCCATCCGTCGGTGGCTCTGCTCGCCGCGGCCTCGCTGCTGGGTCTCCGGTTCGTCGCGGCCGGGAAGTTCCAGCCCGGCGACGGTGCCTGGCGGCTCGCCGCCCTCGACCGCGACGACGCCGACCGGCTGCGGCGGCTGGCCGAGTCGCGCGCCTACGACGGCCTGACCGCCGACGCCGCCGAGACCGTCGTACGCCGTGTGGTCGACGCCGTGGTCGACACCATGCCGCGCAGCTCGCCGTCGCGGGTCCCGCACCGGCCCGCGCTCCCACCGACCCGTCCGCAGCACCACGGCGAGGCCTTCGCCCGGCGGCTCCAGGACCTCGTGGCCCGTCACCGGGGAGAGCGCGCCGACCTGCCCCAGCTGGTCACGCTGTCGCTGCGGGTCGAGGCCGACGAGGAGGAGCTGGTCGGCGGCGCCTGCCGGCTGGTGCTCCAGGTGCACGACGAGCGCGATCCGATGCACGTGCGCGACGCGGCGAGCCTGTGGGAGGACCCTCCCTCGGTGCACGGGTTCGGCGACCGCGCCCGCACCCACGCCACGCTGGCGCTGCGCGACGCGGCCGGCGCCTGGCCGCCCCTGGAGCGACTTCTCGAGCAGAGCGTCCCCGAGGAGCTCCGGCTCGACACCGACGACCTGGTCGGCCTTCTCGACGAGGGCGTCGCCGCCCTGCGGGCGCTCGGCGTCGACGTGCTCTGGCCGCGCAGCCTCGGCCGCGACCTGAGCGCGACCGCGACCCTCGACCGCGCTCCCGGCACCCGCGAGGGCCAGCTGGTCGAGGGCGTGCTCAGCGGTGACGCGCTCTTCGCCTTCAACTGGCACGTGGCTCTGCGCGGAGACCCGCTGACCGACTCCGAGATGGACCAGCTGGCCCGGGCGTCGTCGCCCATGCTCAAGCTGCGCGGCGGCTGGACTGTGGTCGACCCCTCGATCGCGCGCAAGGCGCGCAAGCGCCTGATCCGCACGGTCCCGGCCGCGCAGGCGGTCGCGGCGGCGCTGACGGGAGTCGTCGAGGTCGAGGACGCGCCCGCCGAGGTCGTCGTCGGGGCGAGCCTGCTGAAGGTGCGCGAGCAGCTGCTGGGCGCCGCCGACGCCCCACCGCTGCCCGCGCCCGCCGGCCTGGCCGCCACCTTGCGCGACTACCAGCGGCAGGGCTTCACCTGGCTCGAGCGCCTCACCTCGCTCGGTCTCGGCGCCTGCCTGGCCGACGACATGGGGCTCGGCAAGACGGTCACCCTCATCGCGCTCCACCTCCACCGCGCCGCGCGTCGCCCGGGCCCGACCCTGGTGGTCTGTCCCGCCTCCCTGCTGGGCAACTGGGAGGCCGAGATCCGGCGGTTCGCGCCCGGGGTCGACGTACGCCGGTTCCACGGCGGGCAGCGGTCGCTCGACGACCTGACCTCCACCGGCGACCGTCCCGACCCCGGGTTCGTGCTCACGACGTACGGCACTCTGCGTCGCGACGCCCCCACGCTGGCGCGTCTCGACTGGGGGATGGTGGTCGCCGACGAGGCGCAGCACGTGAAGAACGCCCGGTCCGCGACCGCCCGAGCGCTGCGCACCGTCCCGTCGACCGTCCGCGTGGCGCTGACCGGCACTCCCGTCGAGAACAACCTCACCGAGCTCTGGGCGATCCTCGACTGGGCGACGCCGGGGCTGCTGGGCAGCCGCCAGACGTTCCGCAAGGTGTGGGCCGGTCCGATCGAGTCGGGTCACGAGCCCACCAAGGCCCGGCAGTTCGCCGGCCTGATCGGCCCGTTCCTGCTGCGTCGCCGGAAGACCGATCCCGGCATCGCCCCCGAGCTCCCCGAGAAGACCGAGACCGACCACCTGCTGGGGCTGACCCGCGAGCAGGTGGTGCTCTACGAGGCCTTCGTCCGCGACACGATGGAGCGCATCGAGCGGGCCGACGAGAAGACCCGGCGGGGGCTGGTCCTGGCGCTGCTGACCGGGCTGAAGCAGATCTGCAACCACCCGGCCCACTTCCTCAAGCAGTCCGGCGGCCGGCTCAGCGGGCGCTCGGAGAAGCTCGACCTCCTCGACGAGCTGGTCGGCACCGTGCTGGCCGAGGACAGCTCGATCCTGGTGTTCACCCAGTACGTCGCGATGGCGCGCCTGCTGGAGGACCACCTGACCCGTGGCGCCGTGCCCCACCAGTTCCTGCACGGCGGCACGCCGGTGCGGAAGCGCGACGCGATGGTGGCGGCGTTCCAGGCCGGCCCGGCCAACGGTGGAGTGCCGGTCTTCCTTCTCTCGCTCAAGGCCGGCGGCACCGGCCTCAACCTCACGCGCGCCGACCACGTCGTCCACGTCGACCGCTGGTGGAACCCCGCCGTCGAGGACCAGGCGACCGACCGCGCCCACCGCATCGGCCAGACCCGGCCCGTGCAGGTGCACCGGATGATCACCCAGGGCACGCTCGAGGAGCGCGTCGCCGAGCTGCTGCGGCGCAAGCGCTCGCTGGCCGACTCGGTGCTCGCCCGCGGGGAGACGGCGCTGACGGAGCTCTCCAACGACGAGCTGCACGACCTGGTGTCCCTGCGGAGGATGCCGTGAACGGGCCGTCGACCACGGCGGTCACGTTCCCGCGCATCCCGCCCCGGCGCTCGACGTCGCGGGCCGCGACCTGGTGGGGCCGGGCCTGGGTGCGCGCGGTGGAGGAGGCGTCGTACGCCGACGCCGACCTCCACGCCGCCCGCCAGCTCTCGCGGTCCGGAGCGATCGGTGGGATCACCCTCGACCGCGGCACCGTCGTGGCGCAGGTCCACCATCGCGCCGACGTCTGGCCGGTCAGCGCCACCGTGCCCGAGCTCGACCCGATCAGCCGACGCGCCCTGCTCGAGGTCGTCGCCTGCGAGGCCGGTCACCTCGGGGCGCTCCTGGCGGGCGAGCTGCCCCACCGCCTGGTCGAGCAGGCGGAGGAGGCCGGCGTCGAGCTGCTGCCCTACGGCGGCGAGCTGGGCTCGGCCTGCCCCTGCGGCGCGTGGGTCGACCCGTGCGTCCACGCGCTCGCCCTGATGCTGCAGGTCGCCTGGCTGGTCGACGGCGACCCCTGGGTCCTGCTCCGCCTCCGCGGCGTGTCGCCCGACGACCTCCAGCCGGCGCCGGTGCCGGAGCCCGAGGACGGCGCCGACGACCTGGCCGTCGCGATCGACGCCGCCGTGCGCGCCGCCCGGGTGATGTCGCTGGTCGACGACCCCGCGGCCGACCTCGACCACCTGCTCTGAGCTGAGTGCCACCGGCGACGACGGAGCGCTCAGGGCCCGAGCAGGGCCCCCATGGCCATCCGTTGCAGCACCGCACGCATCGCCTCGTCGGCGATCACCCCGCTGTGGGGGGTGGAGTTGATCAGACCGAAGGCGGCGTGGGCCATCGCCCGCGCGCGGTCGGTGTGGAGGCCACGGTGCACCCGGCGGAGCTGGCCGGCCCAGACGTCGACATACTCGCGCTGCAGGTGGCGCACGCGCTCGCGTGCAGCGGGTGGCAGCGACTGCCAGTCCCGGTCCTGCACGACGATCAGCGACCGGTGGCGCAGCGCGAAGTCGGTGTGCCAGGCGACCAGCGACTCCAGCGCCTCCCGGGCGGAGCCCGCTCGCTCGACGCGGGTGCGCCCCTCGTCCAGCAGCTGCTCGCTGATGCCGACCAGCATCGCGGCGAGCACCGCGTCCTTGGACTCGAAGTGCTTGTACAGCGCGGGTCCGGAGATGCCGCACGCCTGGCCGATCTCCGCGACCGAGACGCCGTGGAACCCCTTGGCGGCGAACAGGTCCGCCGCAGTGTCGAGGATCTGGTCGCGCCGGCTCACCGGCTCAGGTTAGCGGCCGCTAACCGTGAGACGCTGGCGCGATGGCTCCCGAAGATGTCTCCATCGGTGACTGGCTGCACCAGGGCACGAGCGATCCTCGCGAGGTCGCCGACCGCTACGACCGCTGGGCTCGCAGCTACGACGACGACCTGACCGCGTGGTCCTACCAGGCTCCGCGGGTGGTGGCGGAGGCCGTCGTCAGCCGGAATCCGGCGGCGGAGTCGGTGCTCGACGTCGGCTGCGGCACCGGCCTCGTCGGCCGAGCGCTGCGCGAGCAAGGGTTCTCCGGGCATCTTCAGGGGCTCGACATCTCACAGGCGTCCCTCGAGCTGGCCCGTCAGGGCGGTGCGTACGACGCGCTCGACGTCGCCGACCTCCAGCAGCGACTGGCCCTGGACGACGGCAGCGTCGACGCCGTCGTCTGCGTCGGGGTCATGACCTACCTTCCGGAGGTCGAGAAGGTGTGGCAGGAGTTCGCCAGGGTGGCCAGGCCGGGCGGACTCGTCGTCGTGACCCAGCGCGACGACCTCTGGGAGTCCCGCGCCTGCCAGGACGTCGTCGACCGGCTCCAGGCAGGAGGCGTGTGGACGCCGCTGGAGGTCGCCGGTCCGGCGCCGTACCTACCGGTCGGGTACGGCGGGACCCCCGAGGTCGGCTGCTACTACCTCACCGCGCTCGTCAGCTGACCTCGTCGGGCGACCGGCCGATCAGCGACCGGCACGGAGCGTGCTGTCCAGCGCGTCGAGGAGCAGCGCCGCATGGTCGTCGCCGAAGAGGAGCGGCGGCCGGATCTTCATCGTGGCGCGGTCCGGCCCGGTGCTGCCGACCAGCACGCCCCTGTCCCGCATCCCGGTCAGGATCGCCCGGGTGGTCCCGGGGTCGGGCCGGCCCGTCACCGGATCAACGAGGTCGACGGCGACGGCCAGTCCCCAGCCCCGCACGTCGCCGATCCGGGGATCGTCCCTGGTGACGTCGCGCAACGCCGCGAGCAGGCGGGCGCCGACCGCGGCGACCCGCGCGACGATGTGCTCCTCCTCGAGGGTCCGGAGGACGGCGAGGGCCGCCGCGCAGGCGGCGGTGCCTCCGCCGAACGTGCTGAAGTAGTCGGTGTCCGCGATGAACGGGTCCAGCAGCTCGGCGGGACCGCAGACGGCCGCAACCGGATATCCGTTGCCCATCGGCTTGCCCAGTGTGACCAGGTCGGCCGGCACGTCGCCGGCCCGGAAGCTCCACAGGTCGGCCCCGGTGCGGCCGTGACCGGCCTGCACCTCGTCGGCGACGTACAGTCCGCCCGCGGCATGCACCGCGGCCGCGGCTGCGGCGGTCCAGGCGTGCGCCGGACCCCGGATCCCGTCGCTGGTGAACAGACCGTCGACCAGCATCGCCGCCACCCCATGGCCTGCGGACTGCAGGCTCTCGACCGCCGAGGTCACCCCCGCCGGCGACGCGGAAGGGGGGTCGACCAAGCGGATGTGTGCCGGACCTGGTGCGTCCCCCCAGCCCTCCGGTGAGAAGGCGAACGTCGCCTCGGTGACGCCGTGGTAGGCGAACGAGGTGGCGATCCCGCCCGATGCGCGAGTGGCGTGGCGGGCGATCCGCCACGCCAGGTCGTTGGCCTCGCTCCCGGAGTTCACGAGCAGCACCCGGTCGAACCGATCGGGAAGGGTGGCCAGCAACGCGGTGGCGAGCTCGACGGGCGCGTCCTGGAGGTAGCGGGTGTTGGTGTTGAGCGTTGCCAGCTGAGCACACACCGCCTCGACCACGCCCGGGTGGGAGTGCCCCAGTACGGCGACGTTGTTGTAGGCATCGAGGTAGCGCTGCCCGTCCGCACCTTCCAGGAACAGCTCGCGCCCCGCCACGAGATGCACCGGCTCGGCGTAGCTGAGCTCCTGCGCCCCCATCACCCGCGAACGGGCCTGGAGCAGCTCGGCCGTGGACCGCCGCCGGCGGGTGGTCGTCCCGCCGCTCGTCCCGGCGGTGGTCAGGCGAGCCGACAGCACGTCCAGGCCGACGGCGAGCATGGCCTCGAGCTGGTCGTAGGCCTCGTCGTCGATCTTCGGCGCCCAACCCAGCTGCTGGGTCCGCCACGCGGTGATCAGGACCGAAGCGGCGTACCGACCGGCCATCAGGTCGGCGAGGAGCGCGATCTCCTGCGGCTCCATCGGTGTGGTCGCGACGTAGCCGGCCACCACCTCGGGGGCCAGCTCGAGGCGGTCGTCGCGACCGCTGAGGACGTCGGCGGTCGCGACCGCCAGGTCGCAGATCAGCGCCGTGTGCGTCATGTCGCCGAAGTCGGTGACTCCGGTGACGGTCAGCGTGTCGTCGACGAGCACGTTGGTCGGGGCGAGGTCGTTGTGGACGACCTGGGCGCGCACCGTGAGCAGCGCCGGCGTCACGCGTTGCTCGAAGCGGTCCAGTACGGCGCGCACGGCCGGCTGTCGCGCCGGGTCGACCGCCGTGAGCCACGGTCGGAGCTGTGGGAGACGCCGGATGTCCCAGGCGATCGGATAGGACGCCGCGGGGTGAACGAACCCGCGGAGCGCCTGCCCGAGCCGGGCCGACGTCTGCCCCCACCCCCGCAGGTGCTCGGGGCCCAGCTCGCCGGGTTCGCAGTGCCGCCCCTCCAGCCAGGTCATCACCCACCCCAGGGAACGCCGTCCGTCGAGTCCCGTGAGGGCCACTGACCGCTGCCCGTCCCGGGTCGGGACGACGCCGGGCACGGGCACGTCCGGCGCCACCGCCCGGATGTGACGAAGCGCCGAGTACTGGAGGTCCAGCACGTCCGCCCCGTCGGCCGGATTGTGCACCTTCAGCAGGTAACGACCGTCGGGGGTGTCCACCCGGAAGTTCCGGTCCCGTTCGCCGTGGACCGCGGTGAGCTCCCCCTCCAGACCCCAGGACGCCTTCAACGCGGCCTGCAGAGCGGTGGGATCCAACTCCGGCGCGGAGACGGTGAGGGGGTCGTCGGTGGGCGCGGTCACCACACCATTCTGACGGGCGCGGCCGTTCACCCCGCCGGCGGCCGCCACTCTCGTCTGAGCAACCCGAACACCCACGAGTCCGACACGTCGCCGTTCACCACGCAGTCCTCCCGCAACGTCCCCTCACGCACGAAGCCGAGCTTCTCCAGGACGCGGGCAGAGGCGACGTTGCGGGTGTCGGTCTCGGCCTGGACGCGATTCAGGTCCAGGGTGTCGAAGGCCCACCGCAGCACGGCGCCGGCGCCCTCCGTCGCATAGCCCTGACCCCACGCCGCATCGTCCAGGCAGTAGCCCAAGGAGGCCCTGTGGTAGTCCGGGTTCCACCGAGTCAGGCTGCACCAGCCGACGAAGGCTCCATCGAGAAGACGGTCCATGGCCAGCCGCGCCCCGGTGCCCTCGTCCGCCATCTGTCGGCAGGCCGCGAGGAAGTGCTCGGCGCGCCCACGCTCGCTCCAGGGCGGCGCGTCCCAGTAGCGCAGCACGTGGGCGTTGCTGTGCAGCGCGAAGAGGGCGTCAGCGTCCGCCTCGGTGAAGGGACGCAGCCTCAGGCGTTCGGTGTCCAGCGTGGGGGTGGGTACTGACATGCCGCCATAGTGCAGCACTCACGTCTGGGTCAGGCGGCGTCGTAGATGAGGTCGGCGACGCACAGATCCACGCCGGGCGGGGCGTCGAAGATCAGGGCGCCCTCCTGGGCGTCGACCCGGTGGGTGCCGGTGTGGTCGACCAGGTAGTAGCGACCGTGCGGGGTGCGCCAGACGTAACGGCTCCGACCGCACTGCCGACTCGTGTAGCCCGCATGGGTCTTCCATCGATGATGTCGTCGGCCCAGGGGACCCGAGTTGTGGACGCCGGTCTGCCCGGGCGGGCCGTCGGGGTCGTAGGGCGTCGGATGGTCGAGGTCGGCGGCGCCCGCCAGGCCTGGAACGGCGGCGGGGTAAGGGAAGTAGTCGCCCGGGAACCCGAGTCGCACGCGGTGCGTGAGCGCGGTGGGGTGCTCGTAGCAGTCGACCGCGACCCCATCGTTGAGGTCGATCACCGGCGTCACACGCACCCGGCAGCCGGTGAACAGCTGGGATTCGGCGAGCAGGGGGCCCACGCCTTCGACCCGGGCGACCGGCGCGGCGAACCCGGACAGAGCCAGGTCGGACAGGTGGACGTGCAGGTCGACCCGGGGACGGAATCGCTCGGGATCGGCCCGACGCAGGGTGTCGAGCAGGTCGGCCGGGAAGGCGGTGGCCCGGCTCACCTTCTCGCTGTCGCCCTGGGCCGCGAGAAGCAGCTCGAGCACCTCGGCCGGGCGTGCCAGCCAGCCCAGGGCCATCGAGCGGAGCTCGTCGCGCGTGGTGTCGTGGTGTCGGTCGGCGATCAGGTCGGCGATTCGCTCGACCATCGCGTCGATCAACACCGCGTCTCCGGCCTGGACCCGCGCGATGACGTGACGCAGCCCGAACTCGTCGGTTCGCGACAGTCCTGTATCGGCGGCGGCGTTGCTCACGCACCCGCTCGGCGTGGGTCGCGGGGTCGGCCCCGATCACCTTCGCCTCGCAGATGGCGATCACCCGACCGGGTGCCTCGCCATCGATCGCCCGGGCCACCGCGGCGTCGACGATGCCCATCCGGTCGGCGGGCAGCCGTCGCGACATGCGGGCGACCTTGCGGGCCATCCACACCGGGCAGGCCAGCTCGCACGTCTTGGGTGTCGGGATCGTGGCGCGGGGCGGTCGAGTGGACCTCGGCCCAGGCCGCCAGGGTGCGCAGGTCGTCGATCTCGGCCTCGCGCCGTCGAGTCACGGAGCGCTCGGCGAGTCCGAGCAGCGCCTCGGACGACAGCTCGGCCAGGTCCTGACCGGCGGTGTCGAGCCCGAGTGTTCTCATGATCCCACCCGTATCGAACAGACGTACGAATGACAAATCCGTGAATGATCCTTCTGTTGTGTGATGTCTCAGGACATGGGTGACAGTTCTGCATCAGAACATCGGTGATGGTTGGTGGGTCAGGACTTCGGTGGGTGATCGCCTCGGTGCCGAGGGCAGCGCCCCTCGTGCGCGATGAGCTGGAAGGAAGATCACACGCTTCCGCCTGCCACTGAGCACGTGCTGGGTCGCGTCGAAGTGCCGACACGGCTTCGGCGCCTGATAGACGATCCGACGCCGGACCGCGCGGGCCTCTGCATCGGTTCAGGCGAGCGACCCCGGCCGCGGCAGATCCTGGCCAGCGACGCCACCGAAGGCACGGGTCCAGGCCCATCGCCTGCATCTCGTCGTGCACGCTGATCGGTCCGTGGTCCGGCCCAGAGGACTGCAGCGCGGCACACCTGCACCGGCCGGGATGGCACCACAGGTTAATGATCGCTAACCTGGATCCATGGTCTCGACAGGCGCGACCGACGCCGGGCTGGTCTCTTCCGATCTGCGCGGACTGGTCGCGGAGCTGCGCGCCCACCTGGCCGTCGTCCGCCGCGGGGGCAGCGAGGCCGCACGCACGAAGCACACCGACCGCGGGAAGCTCCTGGTGCGCGACCGGATCGACCGACTGCTGGACCCGGGCAGCCCGTTCCTCGAACTGAGCGCGCTGGCGGCGTTCGGGATGTACGGCGCCTCCGCTGATGACGCCTATGCCGTCCCCAGCGCCTCGATCGTCACCGGCATCGGCCGCATCCAGGGCCGGGAGTGCATGGTCGTCGCGAACGACGCGACCGTGAAGGGCGGCACCTACTACCCGCTCACGGTCAAGAAGCACCTCCGCGCGCAGACCGTCGCGTTGGAGAACCGTCTGCCGTGCGTGTATCTCGTCGACTCGGGCGGTGCGTTCCTGCCGCTGCAGGACGAGGTCTTCCCCGACCGCGAGCACTTCGGCCGGATCTTCTTCAACCAGGCCAACCTCAGCGCGCGCGGCATCCCGCAGATCGCCAGCGTGATGGGCTCGTGCACCGCCGGCGGTGCGTACGTCCCGGCGATGAGCGACGAGAGCGTGATCGTGCGTCACCAGGGCACGATCTTCCTCGGCGGGCCGCCGCTGGTGAAGGCCGCGACCGGTGAGGTGGTCACCGCCGAGGAGCTCGGCGGCGGCGACGTGCACGCGCGCATCTCCGGCGTCGTCGACCACCTCGCCGACGACGACGCGCACGCCCTGGCGATCGTGCGGAGCATCGTGGACACGCTGCCCGTGGTCCCGAAGGGCTCGACCGACGAGCCGATCGAGGAGCCGCTGGAGCCGCCGGAGTCGCTGTACGACGTGGTGCCGGCCGACACGCGCACGCCGTACGACGTGCGCGAGGTGCTCCGGCGCATCGTCGACGGCAGCCGCTTCCACGAGTTCAAGAAGCTCTACGGCGAGACCCTGGTCTGCGCCTT
>JAICHQ010000048.1 GCA_025924815.1 Nocardioides sp. | reverse complement strand
TGCTTGAAGGCGTCGAGGACGCTGACACTGCGGTCGCTGATCGACAGCAGCCGGTCGTTGGGGATGACGATGAGGGTGTCGACCTCCTCGCGGAGCTTGGCGATGCCCTCCTCTGCGGAGTTGGCGCGGCGTCGGCCCTCGAAGGCGAACGGACGGGTCACGACTCCGATCGTCAGCGCGCCCAGGCTGCGGGCGATCCGCGCGGCCACCGGAGCCCCGCCGGTGCCGGTGCCACCACCCTCGCCCGCGGTCACGAAGACCATGTCGGCGCCCTTGAGCACCTCCTCGATCTCGTCCGCGTGGTCCTCGGCCGCGCGCTCGCCGACCTCGGGGTTGGCCCCGGCGCCGAGACCGCGCGTGAGCTCTCGCCCGATGTCGAGCTTGACGTCGGCATCGCTCATCAGGAGCGCCTGGGCGTCGGTGTTGATCGCGATGAACTCGACGCCCTTGAGCCCCACCTCGATCATCCGGTTGACGGCGTTGACGCCACCGCCACCGATGCCGACCACCTTGATGATGGCCAGGTAGTTCTGCGCTGCTGCCACGGTTCAAGCCTCCGGTGGTCGGCCCGGCCGATGGGCCGGACGGCTGGGTCCGCCGGGTACGACGGACGGCCTCGCTGTTGTCTGGGGAAGCACGACTCTCCAAAACCGTCACCCTCAAGTGGAGGGTTATAGTTATGTCAACCTCGTGTTGCCGACGACGTTAGAGAGAGCCCCGGCGCGATCGGCGCAGACACGCCGGGGATCGGCGGGTCGAGTTGGTCCCGTACGGGTCGCACGGCGTCACCTCATCCGGCCGGGCCGGAAGGGCCGACGGATCAGCGGGGGGCAGTGACGGGCTGCCCGGGCACGCTGACGTCGTAGGTGCCGGCCGGATGGGCGAGGAGCTTGATCAGCACCTGTGACTTCAGGGCGGACTGCGCGTCACTCCCCCAGATGACCGTGGCTCCGCCGCGCATCGCCAGCGAGACCTGGTCGAGCCCCCGCACGCCGACGTGGTCGACGCGCGCGGCCAGGCCGGAGGGCAGGGCGGCGATCACGCGGGCCGCCTCCGCCAGGGCCTCGCTGCTGACCGTGGCGGTCGAGACGACGCGCGGCATCCCGGATGGCGGGTGGGCGTAGCTGCGGAACAGCACGCCGTGGGCGTCCATCGCCTGGTAGCGCCCGCCGATCTCGACGACCGCGACGGGACGGCGTTCGGTGATCTTGATCAGGATGCCGTCGGGCCAGTCGCGCGAGACGTCGACGCGCTCCACCGGCGCCAGCCCGGCGACGCGCGTGCGGATGGCGCCGAGGTCGAGCTCGACCAGATGGGCTCCGGCCGGCACGTCGGCGGCGCTGAGCACCTGCGCCTGGGACAGGAACGACTCCCCCTGCACCTCGACGTGCTGGACGGTCAGCGAGGAGCTGAAGAACACCAGCCACACGCCGACCACCGAGACCACGACGAGGAAGACCGAGCCGATCACGTAGCGCCACACCAGCCACCGGCGCAGCCACTGCCGGCGCGCGAACCTGCGGCGCGACCTCGTCTCGGGGTCGCGCTGGTCGCTCCCCTTGGGCGGGGTGAGCGGCAGGGTGATCACGTCTGTTCCTCCAGGAGTCGCAGCACCTCCGGCCCGGCGTTCGTGACGCTACCGGCGCCGAGGGTCAGAACCAGGTCACCGGGCCGGGCGAGCCGCACGAGTTCCGCGGCGGTGTCGGGGAGGGCGGGCAGGTAGTGGACCCGGGAGCCCGGCAGGGGTACGGCGTCGGCGACCAGGCGCCCGGTCACGGTCGGGTCGGGCGCCTCCCGGGCGACGTACACGTCGAGGACGACCACCTCGTCGGCCGCCCCGAGCGCCCGGCCCATCGCCTCGCCGAAGATGCGGGTGCGCGAGACGAGGTGCGGCTGGAACGCCACCACCAGCCGGCCGTCGCCGGCGAGGGCGCGCGCGGCCTCGAGGTCACCCGTGATCTCGGCGGGGTGGTGGGCGTAGGAGTCGTAGACCCGCACCCCTCCGGCCTCGCCCTTGAGCTCCATCCGCCGGCCCGTCCCGGTGAAGTCGCCCAGTCCACGGGCGAGGTCGACGTAGCGGTGTCCGAGCCGGAGCCCGGTGACCAGGGCAGCGGCCGCGTCGAGCACGTAGTGGCGGCCCGGCACCTGCAGCGTCACCCGCGGCAGCTCTCGACGGTCGTGCCGCACCAGCTCGAACGTCGAGGTGCTACCGGACAGTCGGACGTCCACGACCCGCCAGTCGTTGCCGTCCCCCTCCCCCACCGACTGCACCTCGAGCCCCGACTCGTTCGCCGCCTCACGCAGCGCCAGCGCCCCGGGGTCGTCGCCGACGAGGACCAGGCCGGCTCCCTGTGGGTCGATGGTCGCGACGAAGTCCGCGAACGCCGCGTGGTAGGCCTCCTCGGTCCCCCACACGTCGAGGTGGTCGGCGTCCACGTTGGTGACCAGGGCGGTCTGCGGGCGGTAGACGAGGAACGCGCCGTCGCTCTCGTCGGCCTCGGCCACGAACAGCGGGCCCGACCCAAGATCGGCATTGCGCCCGGTCGCGGCCAGGACCCCGCCGATCGCGTACGTCGGCTCGGCGCCGGCCGCGAGCAGAGCCATCGTCAGCATCGAGGTCGTGGTCGTCTTGCCGTGCGTGCCCGCCACCGCGACCACGTCGTGACCCGCCATGGTGGCCTTGAGCCCGGCCGAGCGCGGCAGGATCCGCAGCCCGCGCTCGCGTCCCGCGAGCAGCTCGGGGTTGTCGTCGGCGGCGGCCGTGGTGACCACGAGGGTGTCGACGTCACCCACGTGCCCGGCGTCGTAGGACAGCTGGATCGGAACTCCGAGCTCGCGGAGGGCGGGCAGGAACGGCGTGTCCTGGTCGTCGCTGCCCGTGACCGGCACCCCCTGCCGGGCCATGATCCGGGCGATCGCCGACAGGCCGGCACCGCCGATGCCGACGAAGTGCACCCGGCCCAGCTCCGAGGCGGCCGGGACGACCTCGGGGACCGGGACCCTCATCGAGCGCCGCCGGCGGACAGGATCATCCGGGCCAGCTTCTCGTCCGCGTCGCGCGGGACCAGGTGGGCCGCGGCCGCACCCATCGTCGCGAGGCGGGCGCGATCGTGCAGGAGCGGGACGGCGTGGGTCGCCAGCCAGGCCGGCGAGAGGTCGGCGTCGTCGACCTGCAGTCCTCCCCCGGCCTCGATCACCGCCCGGGCGTTGAGGGCCTGCTCGCCGTTGCCGATCGGCAGCGGCACGAACAGGCCGGGCAGCCCGACGGCGGCCACCTCGGTGACGGTGTTGGAGCCGGACCGGCACAGCACCGCGTCGGCGGCCGCGTAGGCGAGGTCCATCCGGTCGACGTACCCGAGCACGACGTAGGGCGTGCCGGTCTCGGGTGCGGGCGTCTCGTGCGCGGGCCCCGTCACGTGCAGCACCTGCACGCCGCCCTCGGCGAACGCCGCGGCCGCGCCCAGCGCCGCCCGGTTGATCGATGCTGCTCCCTGGGAGCCTCCGGTGACCAGCAGGACCGGCAGGTCCGCGCGGAGTCCGTACGTCGTGAGCGCCTCGTCGCGACGGGCCGCCCGGTCGAGGGTGCCGATCATCCGCCGGATCGGCAGGCCGACGTACGTCGCGTGCGGGAGCGGCGTGCCGGGGAAGCTGGTCGCGACATGGTCGGTGAGCCGGGCGCCGAGCTTGTTGGCGATGCCGGGCAGCGTGTTGCCCTCGTGCACGACCAGCGGCACGTGCCGCTTGCGCGCCGCGAGGTAGGCCGGCACCGACACGAACCCGCCGAAGCCGCAGACGACGTCGGGCCGGATCCGGTCGACCACCTCGAGCGCGGCTCGCCGGGCCGCGCGGAGGCGGCCCGGCAGCCGCGCCAGGTCGGCGTTGGGCCGGCGGGGCAGCGGGACGCTCGGCACGAACTCCAGTGGGTACCCGGCCGCGGGGATGACCTGGGCCTCGATCCGCTCACGGGTGCCCAGGCAGGTGATCTCGACACCGGGCGACAGCCGTTGGAGCGCGTCGGCGGTGGCCAGCAGCGGGGAGGTGTGGCCGGCCGATCCACCGCCGGCGAGCAGGACCCTCACCGGCTCACAGTCCCCGGCCGTCGATGCGGCCGGCGGTCACGCCCGAGTTGCGGGCCTTCCTCCGCTGGGCGAGCGCTCGCGCGGCCTCGGGCTCGCGGCGGGCGAAGCCGACGAGCATGCCCAGCGCGACCAGGGAGGGCACCAGGGCCGAGCCGCCGTAGGAGACCAGCGGCAGCGGGATGCCGATCACCGGAAGCAGCGCCAGGACCATGCCCACGTTGATCATCATCTGCCCGATGATCCAGACCACGATGCCGAAGGTCATGTAGCGGACGAACGGATCCTTGGTGCGGCGCGCGACCCGGATCGCGGCGTAGGCGACGGTGAGGAACAGCCCGATCACGAGCAGGGTGCCGATCAGGCCGAGCTCCTCGCCGAGCACGGCGAAGATGAAGTCGGTGTGGGCCTCGGGCAGGTTGCCCCACTTCTGCTGGCTGGCCCCGATCCCCTGGCCGAACAGGCCGCCCGACGACAGCGCGAAGAGTCCGTGCGCCGGCTGCCAGCCGGCGCTGTTGTAGTCGCGCATCGGATCGGTGAACGTCGTGATACGGGTCAGCCGCTCGGGGTCGGCGGCCGCCAGCGCACCGGCGAACACCGAGATCACCAGGAACGACAGCGCGAACACCCGGGCGGGGGCGCCGACGACCCACAGCATCCCGAGCAGGATCGCGAACAGCACCAACGCGGTGCCGAGGTCGTGGCCGAAGATCACCAGCCCGGTGGCGACCAGCATGCCGGGCACCACCGGCATCATCACCTGGTGGAGGTTGCCCAGCCGGCGTTCCTTGTTGGCGTAGACGTGCGCCGCCCAGAGCACGAGCGCGAGCTTGGCGATCTCGGAGGGCTGGATCTGGATCGGACCGAGGGCCAGCCAGTTCGTGTTGCCGTTGCGGGTCACCCCGAACAGCGAGGTCAGCAGGAGCAGGCCCAGCGAGAAGAAGTAGCCCGGCCACGCCAGCCGGCGTACCCAGCGCTGGGGAAGGTGCCCGGCCACCCAGGCACACGGCAGTCCGATCGCGACCCAGATGAGCTGCTTGACGACGACCGCGTAGGAGTTCTGGTCGTAGTTCTCGAACGCGTACACGCTCGAGGCACTGAAGACCATGATCAGCCCGATGGTCAGCAGCAGCGCGGACGCCCCGAGCAGGAGGTAGTACGACGTGAGCGGGCGGGCCAGTGCGTCCTGCAACGCCGCGAACCACGACGATGCGGCCGAGCGACCCTGGGCGGGCGTGCGCCGCGAGGGGCGCCGCGGGGGGGTCACGATGGCCATCGGTCCTCGAAGGTCCCCTCTGCGTCTCGGCGGGTCTCAGGCGGTCAGTCCTCGCACCGCCGCGACGAACGCGTCGCCCCGGTCGGCGTAGTCGGTGAACAGGTCCATCGAGGCGCATCCCGGGGCCAGCAGCACCGTGTCGCCCGGGCGGGCGAGGTCCTGCGCGGCCACGACCGCGCGTTCCATGGCGGCATGTCCGGTGTCAGTCTCGCCGGGGGCGAGGAGGATGACCGGAACATCCGGCGCGTGTCGCGCGAGGGCCTCGGCGATCACGTCACGGTCGCGGCCGAGGAGGACGGCCCCCCGGAGCCGGTCGCGGGTCGACTCGACCAGCTCGTCGAAGTGGGCGCCCTTGGCCAGACCACCGGCGATCCAGACGACCGGGTCGTAGGCCAGCAGGGACGAGCGGGCCGCGTGGGGGTTGGTGGCCTTGGAGTCGTCGACGTAGGTGACTCCCCCGACGTCCGCGACCCGGGCGATGCGGTGCCCGTCGAACCGGAAGGCGCGGAGCCCGTCGCGCACCGCCGCCTGGGGCACTCCGTGGGACCGGGCGAGCGCCGCGGCCGCCAGCGCGTTGGCGACCACGTGCGGCGCGGGGCTGGCCAGGTCGCCGATCGTGCACAGCTCGGCCGCACTGGACTGCCGCTCGGCGATGAACGCCCGGTCGACCAGGATGTCGTCGACGACTCCCACCATGCCGACCCCCGGCATGCCGAGGGTGAAGCCGATCGCCCGCGCCCCTTCCGCCACGTCGGCGTCGCGCACCAGGCGCTCGGTCTCGGGGTCGGCGGCGTTGTAGACGCAGGCCCGCTGCGCGTGGCGGTAGATGCGTCCCTTGTCGTCGGCGTAGTGGGCCATGCCGTGCGGCCCGTCGTACCAGTCGAGGTGGTCCTCGGCGAGGTTGAGCACGGCCGCCGACTCGGCGCTCATCGAGTCGGTGTAGTGCAGCTGGAAGCTGGACAGCTCGACCGCGAACACGTCGTACGGCGTCGGGTCCATCACCGCGGCGACGAGCGGGAGGCCGACGTTGCCGGCGGCGACGCTGCGCAGTCCGGCGGCTCGCAGGATCGAGTCGAGCATCTGGACCGTCGTCGTCTTCCCGTTGGTGCCGGTGACCGCGAGCCAGGGCGCCGGACGCCCCCCCGGGCCGGTGTCGCGCAGCCGCCAGGCGAGCTCGACCTCCCCCCAGACCGGGATGCCGCGCCGGCGGGCCTGCACCAGGAGCGGCGCGGACGGCTTCCAGCCGGGCGAGACGACGAGCAGGTCCGTCTCCTCGGGGAGGGTCGCCGTCGTGCCCTCGCCGAGCCGGATGTCGGCACCGAGGATGCCCAGGAGCTCGGCCTTCTCCTCGTGGCCGTCTGTCCTCTCGTCCAGGGCGACGACGGAGGCGCCGAGATGGGTGAGGTTGTCGGCCGCGGCGAAGCCGCTGACGCCGAAACCGGCGACCACCGCCCGCACCCCGGACCAGTCGTCGTGCCGGCCGAGACCTCCGACGGCAGGCGTCATGGGGTGCTCACGCGCGCGCCACCCAGGCGGCGTAGAACACACCGAGGCCGCCGGCGACGCACAGCCCGGTGATGATCCAGAAACGGATCACCACCGTGACCTGCTCCCAGCCGAGCAGCTCGAAGTGGTGCTGCAGCGGCGCCATCCGGAAGACCCGGTGCCCGGAACCGACCCGGAAGACGCTGCGGACGAGCCCGGAGCGCCGGGACAGCTTGAAGAAGCCGACCTGGAGGATCACCGACAGGGTGATCACCACGAACAGCCCGCCGATGATCAGCAGCAGCAGCTCGGTGCGGGTCAGGATGGCCAGCCCGGCCATTGCGCCGCCGAGCGACAGGGAGCCTGTGTCGCCCATCATGATCTGGGCCGGGGGCGCGTTCCACCACAGGAACCCGAAGCACGCGCCGGTGATCGAGGCCGCGACGAGGGCCAGGTCGAGCGGGTCGCGCACCTGGTAGCAGGCCTGCACGTGATGGATCGCGCAGTTCTGGTTGTTCTGCCAGATGTTGACGAACATGAACGCGCCGAAGACCATCACGCACGCACCGGTGGCCAGGCCGTCGAGCCCGTCGGCGAGGTTCACCGCGTTGCTGGTGCCGGTCACCATCACCCAGAACAGGATGAGCGCCACGATCGTCGGCAGCACGAAGGTCGTGTCACGGATGAAGGAGAGGTGCCGGGACGCGGGGCTGATGCCGTTCTCGTCCTCGAGCGTCCCGGAGAGCGCCAGCCAGCCGAAGACGAGCGCGATCACGGTCTGACCGATCATCTTCGCCTTGCTGCGCAGGCCCAGTGACCGCTGCTTGGAGACCTTGATGAAGTCGTCGAGGAAGCCCACCAGGCCCATGCCGACGAACAGGAAGATCAGCAGCAGCGCGGATGCCGACGGCCGGTTCTGCGTGGTCAGGTCGGCCAGGAAGTAGGCGAGCACGGCCGAGGCGATGATCACGACCCCGCCCATGGTGGGCGTACCGCGCTTGGTGTGGTGACTGGTCGGGCCGTCGTCGCGGATCGGCTGGCCGTAGCCGAGCCGGAAGAACAACGGGATGGCCGCGCGGGTTCCGAGCAGCGAGAAGACCAGGGCGAGCCCTCCGCCCAGCAGAATCGCCTTCATCGGGTCGGGTTCCCGCCTTCCAGGTCCTCGGCCAGACCATCGGCCACGTGTTCGAGGGCGGCGCCGCGCGACGCCTTGACCAGGACCACGTCCCGGGCGACGACATTGTGTCGCAGCCAGTCCGTCGCCTGTTCGCGGCCCGCCGACGTCACCACCTCGCCCGACCAGCCCGGCGTACGGCGGGCGCCCTCCGCGAAGTCCTCGGCGGCAGGGCCCACCGTGACGAGGACGTCGATGCCGATGCGGGCCAGATGAGCCCCGACCTCCACGTGGTCGGCCGCCGACGAGTCACCGAGCTCGAGCATCTCCCCCAGCACCGCGACCGTACGCCGGCGACCCCGCTCGCCGATGGCCGCCAGCGCGTCCAGGGCGGCGACCATCGAGGCCGGGTTGGCGTTGTAGGCGTCGTTGACCACCACCACCCCGTCGGCGCGCTCGTGCAGCGCCATCCGCCAGGGGGACAGCGACCGCGACCGGCCGAGCCCGTCCACGATCTCGTGCCAGCCGATTCCGGCGGCGGAGGCCATCGCCGCCGCGGCCGCCGCGTTGGGCACCTGGTGCGCGCCCGCCTCGAGCAGGCGGACCGGCGACCAGGCCCCGTCGTGCCCGAGCTCGAACGACGGCCGGCCGAGGTCGTCGAGCTCGATCGCGCGCCACGTGACGTCTCCGCCCTGGCCGAACGTGACGACCGTGGCCGCGGTGCGCGACGCCATGGCGGCGACGAGCGCGTCGTCGGCGTTCAGGACGGCCGTGCCGCCGGCCGGGAGCGCCTCGACGATCTCGCCCTTGGCCCGCGCGATCGCCTCGCGCGAGCCGAACTCGCCGATGTGCGCGGTGCCGACGTTGAGCACGGACGCGATGCGAGGCGGCACCACCGAGCAGAGCTCGGCGATGTGGCCGACCCCGCGCGCGCCCATCTCGACGGCGAGGAAACGGGTCTCGGGAACGGCGCGGAGCACGGTCAGTGGGACGCCGATCTCGTTGTTGCGGTTGCCCGCGGTCGCGATCGTGGGGCCGCCGGAGGCCAGGAGCTGGGCCAGGTAGTCCTTGGTCCCGGTCTTGCCCTGGGAGCCGGTGAGGGCCACAACCGTCGGCGCCAGCTCGTCGACGACGTGTCGGGCGAGGCGGCCCAGGGAGGCGACCGGGTCGTCGACCACCACCGTCGGTACGCCGGTCGGCCGGGCGCCCAGAACCCCCGCCGCCCCGGCCTCGACCGCGGCGCGGGCGTAGTCGTGGCCGTCGACGCGCTCGCCGGTGACCGCCACGAACAGGCCACCCACCTCGGGCGCCCGGGTGTCGATGAACGCCGGCGCCGCCACCGTCGCGGACCCGTCGCCGGCGTCGGCGAGACGCCCGCCGACGAGGGAGGCGATCCGGGCCAGGCTCAGAGGGATCACCGGCGCAGCTCCTCACGCGCGACGACGCGGTCGTCGAACGGGTGCATCACTCCGGCGACCTCCTGGCCGGACTCGTGACCCTTGCCGGCGATCAGGACCACGTCGCCGGCGACCGCACGGCGTACCGCCTCGGCGACGGCCGCGCGACGGTCGCCGATCTCGATCACCTCGGCGGCGCCGCCGACTGTCCCTTCGAGGATGGCCCGGCGGATCGTCGCGGGGTCCTCGCTGCGGGGATTGTCATCGGTGACCACCAGCACATCGGCGCCCGTCGCCGCCAGCCGGCCCATCTCCGGCCGCTTGCCCGGGTCGCGGTCGCCGCCGGCGCCGAGCACGACGATCAGCCTGCCCCGGGTCAGCGAGCGGAGGGTGGCCAGGGCCGCGGCGACCGCATCGGGCTTGTGGGCGTAGTCGACCACGACGACGAAGTCCTGGCCCTCGTCGACCCGCTCCAGCCGGCCGGGGACCCCGGGGCCGTCGGCGATCTCGCGCGCCACGGCCTGCGCGTCGTACCCGGCGGTGGTGGCGGCGGCGACGGCGGCGAGGGTGTTGGCCACGTTGAAGCCGCCCGGGATCGGACAGCCGGCCTCGACGTCGACCCCCGGCCCGCGGATCCGGAACGTGGCCCCGGTCGGCGACAGGTCGACGTCCGAGACCCACCAGTCGGCCTCCCGCCCCGTGGCCGACAGCGTCTGCACGGGCACGGCCGCCCGCTCGGCGAGCCGCTCACCCCAGGAGTCGTCGACCGTGACCAGGCCGCGCGCGGAGTGGTCGGGCTCGAACAGGGTTGCCTTGGCCTCGAAGTAGTCGTCCATGTCGCGGTGGAAGTCGAGGTGGTCGCGCCCGAGGTTGAGGAACACCGCCACGTCGAAGACCACTCCCCCGACCCGGCCCATCACCAGCGCGTGGCTGGACACCTCCATGGCGCAGACCTCGACCCCCGCGTCGGCCATCCGCCGGAGGAGCCGTTGCAGGTCGGGGGCCTCGGGCGTGGTCAGTGCACTGGGCACGTCCTCCCCGAGGATGCGGGTGCCGACGGTGCCGATCACGGCGGCCGGGAGCCCCGCTCCGGACAGGCCGCTCTCCAGCAGCCGGGTGGTGGTGGTCTTGCCCTGGGTGCCGGTGACACCGATCATCCGCAGCCGGCGGGCGGGCTCGCCGTAGACCAGGGCGGAGACCCGGCCGAGCCCCGCGCGTACGTCGGGGACCACCAGCGTCGGCGTCCCGTCGCCGATCTCGGCCGCCCCCGCCGGGTCGGTCACCACCGCGACGGCGCCCGCGTCGCGGGCCTGCGGCCAGTACGCCGCTCCGTGGCCCCGGGAGCCGGGCAGCGCGGCGTAGAGGTCGCCGGGGCTCACCCGCCGGGAGTCCAGGGTGGCGCCACTGACCCGGGTCGTGAGGTCGCCGGTCCCCCGGGCCGCCGGCTCCTCGGCGGTCAGCCGGTCGAGGAGGTCGGCCAGGGCCAGGCCGTCCGCCCGGGGGCCTCGAGACTCAGCGTCGCTCGCCACGAGCCGAGGCTATCGACCGACGCGACCCGCGACCCGGTGCCGGTGCCTGGGGCGCTGGCCCGTGGTCTCGACGGCGGGCGATCACCAGGTCGTCGGCAGGTGGGAGGACTTCGCACCCGTCGGGGCCACGCCGTACCGGCGCAGCGCGAAGGACATGATCTTGCTGAACGCCGGGCCCGCCACCGACCCGCCGCCGCCGCCGTTGGTCGGCCGCTGCACGACCACGTAGACGGTGAAGCGCGGGTTGTCGGCCGGAGCGAAGCCGGCGAAGGAGACGGTGAACTGGCCGTTGTAGCAGCCACAGGTCGCACCCACGCGCTGGGCCGTGCCGGTCTTGCCGGCGACGACGTACCCGGGCACCTGCGCGGCCGGCGCCACGCCGACGTTCGGGTCGACGACCCGCTCCATCATCTGGGTCATCTGGTGCGCGGCGTTCTTGCTGACGACCCGATGCCGGGTGGCGACGTCGGTGCCGACGACGTCCCCGGCGTTCGTGGTCGCCCGCCCCTGGATCAGGCTCGGCGACACCCGGACCCCGCCGTTGGCGACGGTGTTGATGGCGGCCGCCATCTGCACGCCGTTGACCGACACGCTCTGGCCGAAGGCGATCCGGTCCTGGGTCATGCCGTTCCAGTCCGCCTGGCTCGGCAGCAGTCCGGCCGTCTCGCCGGCCAGACCGATGTTGGTGCGCTGCCCGAGGCCGAAGCCCGTCAGGTACTTGCGCAGCTGGCCGTGGCCGAAGAGCCGCGACGACTTCGCGGTGCCGATGTTGGACGACTGCGCGATCACCCCGGCCAGGGTCATCCTGAGGGTGCCGTGGGGGAACCAGTCGTGGATCACCCGGTCGCCGCTCTGCAGCTGGCCCGGCACCAGCAGCCGGGTGCGGTCGGTGACCTTGCCGGCGTCGATCAGGCCGCTCAGGGTGAGCACCTTCTCCACCGACCCGGGCTCGTACGGGCTGGTCAGCGACAGCGCGTTGCGGTCCCTCCTGGGCGAGGCCTGCGGGTTGCTGGCGTCGTACGTCGGGTAGTCGGCGAGTGAGAGCAGCTCACCGCTGTGGGTGTCCATCACGACCGCGAACCCGGACTGGCCGCCGGAGGCGAGCACCGTCTGCCGCAGGACCCGCTGGGTGTACCACTGCAGGTCCTCGTCGATGGTGGTGTGCAGGGCGGTCCCGTTGTGGGCCGGGGTCACCGTGCTGTGGCCGAGCGGGATCCGGTTGCCGGCGCCGACCTCGTAGGTCTCCGAGCCGTCCCGGCCCTCCAGCTGGTGGTTGAAGGAGAGCTCGAGGCCGGCCAGGGGCCCGTCGGTCCCCATGAACCCGACCATGTTGGCGGCGACGTCGTGGTCGGGGTAGGAGCGCACCGGGTCGTTGCGGGTGGCCAGCCCCTTGAAGCCGGCGTCGGTCGCCGCGTTCACCACGCTCACGGCGCGGTCGGCCGGCACCCGTCGCGCGACGTAGGCGAAGCGGGAGTTCTTCTGGTCCAGCGCGTGCAGTGTGGAGAAGTAGTCGACGTGCAGCCGCTTGGCCAGGAACCGGGCGAGCTCAGGCGCCCGATTGCGGGTCTGGAGCGGGTCGGCCACGACCATCCGGCCGGCCACGGACTCGGCGAGCGGCCGGCCGTTGCGGTCCAGGATCGGGCCACGATCGGCCGGCAGCTCGACGGTGACGGTCCCGCCGGTCGACGCCGCCAGGGTGGCGTACTTCCCGGGCTCGACGGCCTGGAGCTGCACCAGGCGGGCACCGAAGAACGAGAGCACCAGGGCGATGAACACGAACCCGACGCGCAGCCGGAGCGGCGCCGACCCGCGCAGGGACCGGCGGGCTCGGGCGGCGGCGGCGGTCCGGCGGCCGCGCCGGTTGCGCCGGGTCGTGGGGCGACCGGAGCGGCCGCGCGGGCTGGTCGTAGGCACCGTCTGCTTCCTGCTCGTCAGTGGGTCGGCTGGGTGTGACTGGTGTTGTTGGTGTGGCCTGTGTGGTCATTTCTACCCGGCCCACCGGCGCTGTCGTGCGATCCGCGGGCCGTGTTGCCCGACGAGTTCTCGGGCGGATGGACGACGGTGACGTGGGCCTGCGGGTCGAGCAGCGCGGGCTTGGCCGGGGGTGGCGCGAGCAGGCGGAGCGGGTCGAGGCGGGTGGCCGGTACGGGGTCTCCCAGGACCTTGCCGGTACCCAGGTCGAGCACGGCCGGGCTGCTCGGCAGCACCATGCCCATGCGCTGCGCCTTGAGCGCGATCGCCTGCGGGTCGCGCAACCGGTCGAGATCCATCTGCAGCGTCTGCTGCTTCGCCTGCAGGGCGTCGGCCTGACGCTGGAGGTCCGTGGCGGCGAAGGACGCCTGCTGCATGGAGGTGTTGAACAGCAGCAGCCCGACGATGCCACCGACCGCGAACATCGAGACGACCACCAAGAACGGCACCGGGCTGCTGTGGCGACGCTTGCGCTTGGGGACGACCGTCAGGCGCGCCCGCTCGAGAGCGACCTCGGCGAGACGTGGGACGCGGGTGCGAAGGGCCGGTGCGGTGCTGCTCATGCTGCTCCCCTGTGGCTCGGGCGGATGCGTTCGACGGCGCGCAGACGGACCGACGCCGCGCGCGGGTTGGCGGTGATCTCGTCCTCCCCGGCGCGCTCGGCGCCGCGGGTGACGAGGCGGAGCGCCGGCTGGCGGTCCTCGGGCACGAACGGCAGGTCGGGCGGGACGTCGACCGTGGTCACCGCCGCGAAGGCCCGCTTGACCAATCGGTCCTCGAGGGAGTGGTAGGACTCGACGACCACCCGTCCCCCCACGGCAAGGGCATCGATGGCGGCCGGGACGGCCCGACGGAGCACCCCGAGCTCGTCGTTGACCTCCATCCGGAGGGCCTGGAAGGTGCGCTTGGCCGGGTGACCACCGGTACGCCGCGCCGGTGCGGGGATCTGGTCGTAGAGCAGCTCCACCAGCCGGGCGGATGTCGAGAACGGCTCCCGGTCGCGCTCGCGCACGATCGCCCGCGCGATCCGCGGCGCGAACCGCTCCTCGCCGTACTCGCGGAGCACCCGCGCCAACTCGGCCTGGGGGTAGGTGTTGAGGACGTCCGCGGCGGTCGGGCCGGACGTGGGGTCCATGCGCATGTCGAGCGGCGCATCCTCGCGGTAGGCGAAGCCGCGCTCGGCGACGTCGAGCTGCAGGGAGGAGACGCCGAGGTCGAAGAGCACGCCGTCCGCGTGCTCGAGTCCCAGGTCGGCCAGCACGTCGGGGATCTCGTCGTAGGTCGCGTGCACGCCGGTGAAGCGCTCGCCGAAGGGAGCCAGTCGCTCGCCGGCCAGGCCGAGCGCCTCGGGGTCGCGGTCGATGCCGACGACCCGGGCGAGCTCGCATCGGGTGAGGACGGCCTCGCTGTGGCCCCCCAGGCCGAGGGTGGCGTCGACGAGCACAGCCCCTTCGTGATCGAGCGCAGGCCGCAGGAGGGCGACGACCCGGTCGAGGAGCACCGGGTCGTGGGCGGGCGCGGTCATCGCTCGGCCTAGCGACCGGAGTGGGAGAGGTGGGCCAGCAGGAGGAACCCCGCGGCCAGGGCGGTGGACGTCGTCGCGGAGAAGGCCATCAGCACGACCGCGTCGCGTGCCTGGTGGCGGACCCGGCGTACCCCGGTCGCACTCGTCCTGACGCCGGGCGGAAGCCCGGGGACGGACGGTGCGGTGGGTAGGAGACTCATCGGTTCGACCCCGCTCGACGGCACGGATGGGTGGGTTGCTGGTGGAGCGACGGATTCGCCCAGTCAGGTCCCTGCCCGCTCCCTCGAGGCCCGCCCTTCATGGGGTGGCGGGTTCGACGTGGGGAGGGTCGTCTGGAGCCGGGGAAGGTGCCCCAGATGACGGGAGCGGGCGCGAGACCTCGCTGTGCGAATCCCTGTGTTGTTGTGGTGGTGGTGGTCGGAGCAGGACTCCCCGGCTAGGCCGGGAAGACGTCCTCGCTCATGTCGGCGAAGGTCTGGCTGTGCTCGTCCTCCCAGGCGGCGATCCGGTCCGGGTCCCAGATCTCCACCCGGTTGAGGGCGCCGATCACGACCACCTCGCGGTCGAGTCCGGCGTACTCCTTGAGCAGCGGCGGGATCGTGATCCGGCCCTGCTTGTCGGGCTTGTCCTCGGCGGCCCGCATCGCCAGGAACCGGCCGTACTCGCGCGCCTGGCGGACGGTGAGCGGCGCCTCCTGGAGGCGGTTGGTCATGCCCGCGAAGTCGGCGCGCGGGAACACGTTGAGGCAGAAGTCCTGTCCCTTGGTCACCACGAGCCCCTCCGCGAGCTGGTCCCTGAACTTGGCGGGCAGGAAGAGCCGGTTCTTCTCGTCCAGCTTGGGGGTGTAGGAGCCCACGAACATCCGGGCACCTCCACCTGACTCGACCCGTCCTCCACTTTGCGCCACTCTACTCCACTTCACTCCACCGTCAACCACATTCGCCCGAGTTGCCACGCGAACTGCCGCGGCACGACGCCGCCGGGGCGGCGCCGATCCCCCCGTCGATCTCGGTCCGGCCCGGCGCGCCCTTCGGCCGTCGACACGCCTGGTACGCCGCATCTACGCAGGTCAGCGCGTCGTCACCGCTCCGTGACGGCCCGCGGCGCGGATCTCGACCACGCCCGGTGGAGGAGGGTGGAGCGCGGGGAGCGCCGCGTGGGGGGCGGTGGAGGAAGCGGGTGGTACCCGCCTCGATCGCCCCCGCGAAGCCGCCTCCGCAACCGAACCGTTATCCCGGGAGTCAGAACCATCCCACCGTCGGCGACGTAGGTTGGGCTGCACGACCTGCCGCGGCCGGCGAGCGGAGTGCGCCCGGGAGTCGGGTCGCACGGGTGGGTCCGCTACACGGAGCGGATGCGGCGACAGCGAAGAAAGGGACGGCTCGTGACGAGTCCGGTTTCTCAGGGGGCTGACCTCGACACCTTGAACAAGGTGGTCGAGAGGGTCCGCGGCAACATCAAGCGAGTCATCGAGGGCAAGCCCGACGTCATCTCCTCGGCGGTCGCGGTGCTACTGGCCGAGGGACACCTCCTGATCGAGGACGTGCCCGGTGTGGGCAAGACGATGCTGGCCAAGTCGCTGGCCCGGAGCATCGACAGCTCCGTGCGCCGCATCCAGTTCACCCCCGACCTGCTGCCGTCCGACGTGACCGGTGTGTCGGTGTTCAACCAGAACACCCGCGAGTTCGAGTTCCGGCCCGGTGGCGTCTTCGCCAACATCGTGCTCGGCGACGAGATCAACCGGGCCTCGCCGAAGACCCAGTCGGCGCTGCTGGAGTGCATGGAGGAGCGTCAGGTCACCGTCGACAACACGACGTACACCTTGGAAGCGCCGTTCATGGTGATCGCCACCCAGAACCCGATCGAGATGGAGGGCACCTACGCGCTCCCCGAGGCCCAGCGCGACCGGTTCATGGTGCGGCTGTCGGTCGGCTACCCGGTCGAGGCCGCGGAGATCGCGATGCTCGACTCGCACACGATGAGCAACCCGCTGGACGACCTCGAGCCGGTCACCGACGCCGTGGAGATCCGCAAGCTGATCAGCATCGTCACCCAGGTCCATGTCTCCCAGGCGGTGCAGCGCTACACGGTGGCGCTCGCGGCGGCGACCCGCCGCAGCTCCGAGCTCGCCCTGGGCGCCTCGCCCCGGGCGACCCTGCACCTGCTGCGCGCCGCGAAGGCCTCGGCGGCGATCCAGGGCCGCGACTACGTGCTGCCCGACGACGTGCTGGGCCTGGCCGCATCGGTGCTCACCCACCGGCTGCTGCCCAGCGTGGAGGCCGCGATGGGGGGCCGGACCACCGCCACCATCCTCGACAGCATCGTCGCCTCGGTGCCGGTCCCCGAGGGGACCCGTGCGTGAGGCCCTGTCCGGACTGACCGTCCGCGGACGGGCGTTCCTCGCTGCGGGTATCACGGCGGTGGTCTGCGCGGTCCTGCTCGGTCAGCCGACCCTGACCCGGGTGGGCGTGCTGATCGCGGCGCTGCCCCTGCTCACCGCGCTCGCCCTCGGCCGCAGCCGCTACCGGCTGGCGCTGGTGCGCAGCGTCGGCCCCCAGACGGTGACGGCGGGCCAGCCCGCGACCGTGCAGCTTGCGATGACCAACGAGGGCCGTACGCCGTCGGGCGTGCTGATGCTGGAGGACCACGTCCCCTACGTGCTGGGCACCCGTCCGCGCTTCGTGCTCGACGGGATCGGGCACGGCTGGCGCCGGCACGCGACGTACCAGGTGCGCTCGGACGTGCGCGGCCGCTTCGAGATCGGCCCGATGAGCGTCCGGGTCAGCGACCCGTTCGGGCTGGTCGAGCTGGGCAGGTCGTTCCGCAGCACCACCTCGCTCACCGTCACGCCGCGCACGGTCCCGCTGCCGCCGATCCCGCTCGGCGGCGCGTGGACCGGCTCCGGGGACAACCGGCCGCGCGCCTTCGCGGTCGGCAGCGCCGAGGACGTCACCGTGCGCGAGTACCGCCGCGGCGACGATCTGCGCCGCGTCCACTGGCGGAGCTCGGCGCGGGTGGGCGAGCTGATGGTGCGCCGCGAGGAACAGCCGTGGCAGTCGCGCGCCACCCTCTTCGTCGACAACCGCATCTCCGCGCATCAGGGCCAGGGGATCGCATCGTCGCTCGAGGCCGCGGTCTCGGCCGCCGCGTCGATCGCGGTCCATCTCGGGCAGCGCGGGTTCACCGTCCGCCTGGTCACGGCCTCGGGGGACGACCTGAGTACGACCTGGCACACCCGCGACCCCGAGCTCAACACCCGCGCGATGCTGGAGGCCCTGGCCGTGGTGCAGCCGGTGACCAGCACCCGGATCGACACCGGCTGGCTCGCGGAGTCCACACACGGCGGCCTGCTCCTCGCCGTGATCGGCGCCATCACCGAGGCCGACGGGCCCATGCTGCGCCGGATGCACCACCACGCCGGGACCGCCCTGGCGCTGGCGCTGGACGTCTCCGCCTGGGCATCGGCGAGCGGCGCAGGGCTGACCGCGGTGCCGAGCTCGGCCCGGCCGCTCCTGGTGCGCCAGGGCTGGCGCGCGGTCACGATGCGCCCGCGCGACCGGGTCGACCTGGTGTGGCAGGACCTCGGACGCACCAGCGCCCAGGCGGCGCGCTCCGGAGCGGCCCCCACCGATGAGATCCGACCCGTGCTCCGGGGTGTCCGATGAGAGGGATGTCCGCCGACGCCCGCCGCGACCTTCCGCTGGCCGCGGTCGCCGCCGCGACGACCTGGCTGACGATGCTCTCGTGGCGCGGGTTCAGCGAGCTGTGGGGTCAGTTCCTGGGGCCGCTGATCCTGGTGGCCGTCGTGGTGCCGGTGACCGGCGTGCTCCTGCGTGCCGCGCCGCTTTCCCGTCGGCTGGGCATCCTGGTGCATCTGCTGGTGGTCGCCGCGCTCGTGTGGCTGATGCTCGGCGGCTCGGCGGTCCACCCCGTCGCCAGCACCGGCGACCTCGCCGGCCGGATCGGCGACGCCTGGGTCAGCGCGGAGACCTACCAGCCGCCGATCCCTCAGTCCGTGCCGACCATCGCGCCGCTGCTGATCCCCTGCGGAGCGCTGGCCCTGTACGTCGTCGACGTGCTCGCGTGCTGGCTGCGTCGGGTTCCGCTCGCCGGCCTGCCCCTTCTCGCGGTCTACTGCGTGCCGATCAGCGTGATCGGCGATGGCGTCTCGGGGCTGGTATTCCTGTTCTCCGCCGCCGGCTTCCTGCTGATGATGTTCCTGCAGGAGTCGGCCCACATCGCCCGGTGGGGACGGCCGCTCGGCGGGTCGAGCGCCGCCGCCGACCCGCAGGGCTTCGGTGTCCACACCGGAGCAAGCAGGGGGAGCGCCACCACCGTCGGCAGCGTCGCCGTCGTGCTCGCGGTGATCCTGCCGCTGTTCATCCCGACCCTCCACCTCGACGGACTCGGCCTGTTCGGGCCCGGCGGCGACGGCGGCAAGGTGAAGGTCGTCAACCCCATCGCCGACATGCGCCGCAACCTGCACCGCGGTGCGGACGTGCCGTTGCTGACGGTGCAGACCAACGACCCGGACCCGACGTACCTGCGGATCGCGGTGCTCACCCAGTTCAACGGCATCGAGTGGACCAGCGGCAACCGGGCGATCATCTCCGACCAGACCGCCTCCGGCCTGCTCCCCTTCAGCGAGCAGGGGCTGTCCCCCAACGTGCCGACCGATCAGCACAACTACACCGTGACCGCCACCTCCGACTTCGACTCGCGCTGGCTGCCCACGATGTTCCCCGCGACGAGCGTCAACGCGGTCGGCGACTGGCACTGGGACGCCTCGACCATGGACTTCATCTCCGGGAACGACTCGACGACCACCGCCGGCCTGACCTGGACGATGAGTGCGGCGAAGCCGCGGCTCTCCAGCTACTCGATGATCAACTCGCTGAGCGCGCCGATCTCCATCCAGGAGCCCTATACCGCCACTCCGAGCACGCTGCCGAACTACGTCGGCGACCTCGCCCAGCAGGTCACCCGCAACGCCGACTCGAGGTTCGAGCGTGCGGTGACCCTGCAGAACTGGTTCCGGGACAACTTCCGCTACCGGCTCAAGTCCGCGGAGGGTGACAGCAACGAGGCCCTGCTGCACTTCCTGACCAAGGGCAAGGGTCACCGGGTCGGCTACTGCGAGCAGTTCGCCGCGGCGTTCGCGGTGATGGCGCGCACCCTCGACATGCCCGCCCGGGTCGCGATCGGCTTCCTGAGCCCGGAGAAGACCGGGCCGGACCGCTACGTCTACAGCGCCCACGACATGCACGCCTGGCCGGAGGTCTACTTCCGCGGCTCGGGCTGGGTGCGGTTCGAGCCGACGCCCTCCCGCCGGGCGGGCACGGTGCCGGCGTACACCGTCGGCCGGGCGGTGAAGCCCGGCAGCGGCGACAAGACCCCCAACAGCGCCGGTGGTAGCAACCCCGACGAGCCCTCGAGCGCGTCCGCGCCGACCAAGGGTGTCAAGCAGCCCGAGAGCGCAGCGGCCTCGTCGGGCACGTCCGTGCCATGGGTCGGGATCCTCGTCGGCGTGCTCGTGCTCACCGTGATCGGTGGCGTCGCCCTGGTGCCGAGCGCGGTACGCCGACGCCGACGCCACCGCCGCCTCGAGGGCGGCGCGGAGGCCGCCTGGTCCGAGCTGCGCGACTCCGCCCTCGACCTGGGTGTGGGCTGGCCCACCGGTCGCTCCCCGCACGAGACGGGGTACCTGCTCAAGGCGTGGTTCGGGGCCGAGCCCGACGGACCCCCGCTGGTCCGGCCTGCGCGAGGCCGGGGCCTGGCCCCCGGCGCCGAGGACGCGCTGGACCGGATCGTGCACGCCCTGGAGCGGGTGCGCTATGCCGTGCGGGCCGACGACGCCCCGGGCGCCCTGGCCGACGACGTGCGGCAGTGCATCGCCGCGCTCGAGCACGGCTGCTCGCGAGGCACGCTGCGTCGCGCCCGCTGGCTCCCGCGCTCCCTGTTCGGGCGCGGTCGCCGCGCTGCCGCCCGGGCCGGGCTCGATCGTGCACCGGAGGCCGTGGCCGCCGGTGGTGTCGTCGACCACGTCGGCTGAGGGTTCGATCGACCCTCACGTGTGGCCCCGGTGGACAATGCGAAAGCCCCGGCAACGGTGCCGGGGGCTCGGGATGCGGGCAAGTCAGGCCTGGTCGTCGTGACGGCGCCGCCAGGGGGCGCCGAACCGGTCGAGCCTCGAGCCCTGCGGGTGGCCGCCGTGCGTGACCGGGCTGTGGGTCGTCGACGGGCCGCGGATGGCGGACAGCCCGACGGTCGCGGACGCGAGCATGATCACGAAGCCGAGGACGCCCACCAGGGTGATCCGCCCGATGGCGCCGCCCATCAGCACGGCGAGGCCGGCCACGAAGCACACGCCCGCCAGGACGGCCCGTCGTTGTGCGGCGCGACGCAGGTTGGTGCCGCGAAGGGTGGAGGCGAGCTTCGGGTCTTCTTGGACGAGGGCGCGTTCCATCTGCTCCAGCGCTCGCAGCTCTTCCTCGGAGAGCGGCACGGGAACCTCCCCTCGCAACGATGTCGACATGTGACGACGGCCTCACCGCCAGTGTAAGCAGCCGTTGGGGCATCCGGTAGGCGGGCCGATGAAATTGTGACTATCTCTCCTGTTCCCCGGGACCTCGGTCCCATGCGTGGCCGGCGACGCTAGGTGAGCAGGCTGGCGGGACGTACGGCGTCGGCCCCGAACCTGCGGGTGACCCGGTCGGCCGCGCGGTCGGCCTCCGACCAGCCGCGGTCGCGTTGGCCGAGGAGCAGCTGCCGCTGGACCCGCTCGCGTGGGACCAGTCCTTCGAGCCGGACCCCCACCAGCCGGATGCGGGCGCGCTGCAGCCCCAGGGCGTCGTACGAGCGGACCGCCTCGCGGTAGACCTCCTGGGTCACGTCGGTGGCCTCGGCGAGGGTGCGCGACCGGGTGATCGTGGTGAAGTCGGCGAACCGCACAGTGATCGTGACCCTGCGCCCGGCCACCCCGGCGACGCGCATGCGGGTCGTCACCCGGTCGGTGAGGCGGAGCAGCTCGCGGACGATCACCTGGCGGTCGTCGGTGTCGTGGCCGAAGGTCTCGCTGGCGCCCATGGACTTGTCGGGATCGCCCAGGAACGAGAACGAGCTGGTGTTGCGGGCGACGACCTGTCGTTGGTCGGTGCCCCAGGCGAGGTCGTGGAGATGGCGGCCGAGGTGGTCGCCGACCGCGCGCTGGAGGGTGTGCACCGGGGTGTGGGCGATGTCGCCGACGGTGACCAGCCCGAGCCGGTGGAGCAGCTCGCTGGTCTTCTCCCCCACGCCGTACAGCTCGCCGACGTCGAGCGGGTGGAGCAGCGTGGTCACCGCCGACGGCTCGCAGACGAAGATCCCGTCGGGCTTGGCCCAGCGGCTGGCCATCTTCGCCATCGTCATCGTCGCCGCCACCCCGACCGAGCAGGTGATGCCCTGCTCGTCGTGGATGGTGGCGCGCAGGTGCTCGGCGATCTCGACCGGCGACCCCAGCCGTCGCGTCGAGCCCCGCACGTCGAGGAACGCCTCGTCGAGCGAGAGCACCTCGACCAGCGGGGTGACCCGGCGGAAGTTCTCCATCACCGAGGCCGACACCGTGGTGAAGGTGTCGAAGTCGGGAGGGACCACCTCGGCGTCGGGGCACAGCCGGCGGGCACGGGTCATCGGCATCCCGGACCGGACGCCGGTCGTCCTGGCCCGGTAGTCCGCCGACAGCACGACGCCGCGGTAGCCCCCGCCGACGATGACCGGGACACCCTGCAGCTCGGGACGGTCGCGGACGGCCACGCTGGCGTAGAAGGCGTCCATGTCGACGTGCAGGAGCGGCGTCCGGGTCGTGTCCTGACTGATCGCCGGAGTCATCGCCGGGCTCCACATGGCCGGGGCCCGGGTGTCGCCCCGCGACCGGGTCGGGCACACCCGCGACGCGGGTCAGAGCCGGTGGGCGAGCAGGTGGAGCTGAGTGGCCAGGGGCAGGTATTCCGGCCGGGTGGCCACGGCCTGCTCCAGCTCGACCAGGGCGGCCGAGGCACCGGGCTCGAGGTCGAGCAACGAGCCGGGGACCAGGTCGGTGAAGACCCGGACCGCGTGCACCGTGTCGACGCCGAACCCGGCGTCGGCCACCAGCGCGGTGAGCTCGTCGTGGGAGTAGCGGCGACCGGTGCGGCCGGAGGACGCGGAGGCCCCGGGGTCGAGCATCGCCAGCGCCTGCTGGAAGTGGCCGGCCATGGCGCGGGCGACGACGGCGGCGTGGCGCTGGGCGACCAGGAGGCTGAGCGCTCCCCCTGCCCGCACCACGCGGGCCAGGATCGCCAGCGCGGCGGCCGGGTCGTCGACCACCTCGAGGACCCCGTGGCACAAGACGACATCGGCGCAGTCACCACCGACGACGTCGAGCAGGCTGGAGAGATCGCCCTGCTTGCCGGTGACCGCGACGTCGTGCTCGCGGGCCCGGCGGTCGAGGGCGGCCAGGGCATCGGGGCTGGGGTCGACCACGGTGACCCGGTGGCCTCGAGCGCCGATCCGGACCGCCAGCCCACCGGTTCCGCCGCCGATGTCGAGGACCTCGCGGGGCCCACCCGCCAGCAGCGGCTCGAGCGCGGACCACACCACGGCGCTGCGGGTGCTGCCCCGGCCGGTGTCGTTCGCAGCGGTCGGCATGTGCCGACCCTAGCCGGGCACGACGGAGGAGTGCACGGCGTGGGGAGACGCGCCGAGCAAGCCTGCGACCGGGCCCGCGAGGTCGCAACGGCGCGTCGTGACCAAGCCCCGCGGGGTGGTGGGTCGGAGCGCGGCTGCTGGGTCATCCGGGGCTCCCGGGACTGCGGTGCCACAGCTTGCGCGCCACATCCTTGACCGCCTCACCGGCCGGCTTCACGTCGGCGTACGGCGACATCTGGAACCCGCTGGAGTGGGTCAGCACCCGGTGGCGGGTCGGCTCCTCGGCCCGTCGGGACGCGTCGTCCTCCGACGTCCGGGCGAGGTGGGCACGCACCGCGTCGAGACCGCCCTGCTGCCAGCGGGCGTGGAGGTCGGCCAGCGGCCAGGCGCCGGTGGCGCGCAGGGAGATGCCGCGGTGGCCGGTGCGGCGTACCTCGCCGCGGACCACCAGCAGCCAGGAGCCGAACACGGTGGCGGCATAGGGGCCCTGGGCGTCTTCGAAGAACGTCGCGTCGACCGGACCGGTGCCGTCGTCGAGGGTCAGGAACACCACGCGCCGGCCGGAGCGGACCGGCGGGGTCTGGGTGGCGACCTTGACCCCGGCGACCAGGATCTCCGACCTGCTGCGCTGGCGGAGGAGGTCGAGGCTCCGCACCGCGCCGACGGCGTCGAGGAAGTCGGCATAGGTGTCGACGACGTGCCGGCTGGCGTCGAGGCCGAGGATCTCCAGCTCGGCGCGCATCCGCTCCTCGGCACTCATCTCGGGCAGGCCGCTGACCCGCTCCTGCGGCTCGTCGTCGAGATCGAGGGTGAGCTGTACCGAGGTCACCGGGCGCGGGTCGGCAGTCGCGCGCGACTGCGCCGCGGCCTTGGCCCACACGCCCTGGCCGGCGAGCGGGTGGCGCTCGAGCGGGACCGACCCCTCACGGGCGCCGGGGTCGGTGCTGGTGCGGGCGGCGGCCTCCTCCACACGAACATCCGCCGGGCGTGCCACGGGAGTACGCCGCCTCCCGGCCGCCAGACCGCGCGCCCGCCCGGCGCGCTGGACCGCGCGGGCGTGCCGGTCGAGCTCGGCGACCTGGAGCAGCAGGTCGCGGCGGGTGACCTGGTTGCGGCGGCGGACGCCGGCCGCCCCCACTGTGGCCCCGAGGCCGTAGACGGAGTCGAACGCCCCCGCCAGTACCAGCCGCTCGGCGATCGGCCGCGACACCTGCGCGCGGTGCCAGAAGTCGGTCAGCGAGTGGTAGGGCCTCGCCGCGACGATGCGCTCGACCTCGCCGGCGTTGATCCCCTTGACCTCGGCCAGCGCCAGCCGGATGCCCCAGGCGCGGCCGTCGGGCCAGCCGCCCGCAGTCGGGTCGGGACGTGACGTCTGGCCGAGGACGATCGGTGGAGGCTCGTCCAACGAGCTCATACGCTCGACGACGTACTCCTTCTCACTGGCGTTGACGTCGAGGCCGAGGATCGCGATGCCGCACTGGCGGGCGTCCTCGAGGATCAGCCGCTTGGGGTACATGCCGGGGTCGTGGGTGAGCACCCCGGCCAGGAAGTGGGC
>JAICHQ010000047.1 GCA_025924815.1 Nocardioides sp. | reverse complement strand
GAAGATCTTCGCCGACAGCTGGAGCATGTGAAGGGAGGCTCCAGCGGCGACCATCAGAAGGACCCTCGACCAAGGTGGGCCGGAGCGTGGTGGGTCCACCTCGGGCCCAGTCTCCTCGAGACTCCCCTCGGCAGCCACGATGTGGTGCGACGCGGGCATCGGCGCTGTCCTCAGTGCGGGCTTGTCAGTTCGTCGGGCACAGTACCGGCCAGGCACCCTCGCAGACGGCGAATCGCGCGCCTTCACACTCCGTTCTTGCGAAGTCTCAAACGGATCGGGCCGTGGAAGTCGTACCAACTGGCGGATCCGATGGACGCACCTCCTTCCGTCGAAGGCCAGTCACTGCGCCCAGGCGAGGGAGCGACGCACGCCCTCCTGCCATAGGGCGTAGGCCGCGTCGGCGGCCGCACGGGCGCCCGCGTTCTCGGTGGGCTCGAAGCGGGCGTCGAGCCGCCAGGTCTCGCGCAGGTCGTCGGTCGAGTCCCAGACGCCGACGCCGAGGCCGGCCAGGAACGCCGCGCCCAGGGCCGTGGTCTCGATGATCTCGGGTCGCTCGACCGGCACGCCGAGCTGGTCGGCCTGGAGCTGGCAGAGCAGGTCGTTGGCCGAGGCGCCCCCGTCGACACGCAGGGGAGACGAGTCGGTCCCGGGCATGGTGGCCAGCACGTCGCGCACCTCGAAGGCGATCGCCTCCAGGGTGGCGCGGACCAGGTGGGCGCGAGTCGTCCCGCGGGTGATGCCGAGGATGGTGCCGCGCGCGTGGGGGTCCCAGTGGGGCGCGCCGAGCCCGGTCAGTGCCGGCACGAACACGACGCCGTCGGAGGACTCGACGCTCGACCCGACCGCCGCGGTCTCGGCGGCTGAGCCGACGATCTGCAGCCCGTCGCGCAGCCACTGCACGGCCGCGCCGGTCACGAAGATCGCGCCCTCGAGGGCGTAGGTGAGCTCTCCGTCAGGTGACCGCCAGGCCGCCGTCGACAGGAGCCCGGCGTCGGAGCGCTCGAGTGACGGGCCGGTGTTGGTCAGCAGGAACGAGCCGGTGCCGTAGGTGCACTTGGCGTCGCCGGCGTCGAAGCAGGTCTGGCCGAACAGCGCCGACTGCTGGTCGCCGGCCATCCCGGCGATGGGCAGCTCGAGACCGCAGAACGACGCCGGGTCGGTGGTGGCGATCTCGCCCCAGTTGGGCACCAGGTCGGGCAGGGCGTCGCGGGGTACCCCGTACAGCCGGCAGAGCTCGTCGGACCACTGGCCGGTCGAGAGGTCCATCAGCAGGGTTCGGCTGGCGTTGGAGACGTCGGTGACGTGCCAGGTGCCGCGGGTCATCCGGGCGACGAGGTAGGAGTCGACGGTGCCGACGGCGTACCGGCCCTCCTCGACCAGGGCCCAGGTGCGGGGCTCGTTCTCGGCCAGCCAGGTGAGCTTGGTGCCGGAGAAGTAGGGGTCCAGACGCAGGCCGGTCAGCTCGGTGACGCGCTCCTCGTGGCCCTCGTCGCGGAGCCGCTGGCAGATGGCTGCCGTACGTCGGTCCTGCCAGACGATCGCGCGCCGGGGGGAGCCGAGGGTCTCGCGGTCCCACAGCAGCACCGTCTCGCGCTGGTTGGTGATCCCGACCGCCCGCAGCTCGGAGGCGTCGTACGACGAGAGCACGGAGCGGGTGGCCTCGAGGGTCGCCTGCCAGATCTCCTCAGGGGCGTGCTCGACCCAACCGGGCTGCGGGAAGTGTTGGGCGAACTCCTGGTAGCCGCGGGCCGCGATCCGGCCCTCGGCCGTGACGACGAGGGCGGTGACGCCGGTGGTGCCCGCGTCGATCGCGAGCACGCTCATCGCGCGTCGTCCTCCCCGCGCTCGCGCGCCGCCTCGCGGAGGATCTCCAGGACCTGCTGGTCGATCCAGGAGCCGCCGGCGTCGACCCGCATCTCGTAGTTCTCGGTGCCTGCCCAGTCGGCGAGCGAGCCGAACCCGATCGTGTGCAGGTGCCGCTCGATCTCGTCGCGGAGCTCGTCGCTGATCGTCACCTGCTCCGCTGGGGTCGAGGCCGTCAGGTAGAGGTCGTTGAGGTCGAGCAGGCGGAACAGCTCGGTGACCGGGTCTGGGTGGTCGTCGATCCGCAGGTCGACCGCGATGTCGTCGCCGCCGGAGTAGCCGGCGCCCTCGCGGACCACGAGGAGCGCCGCGGACTGACGGCCGCGCCGGTCGCCACCCGCGTCGTCGCCGGCCGCGAGTCCGGCCAGCAGCCGCCGCGCCAACGGCTCCTCGCGGTCGCTGGCCTCGAACGCGTCCTGCATCGCCGCCACCACGAAGTCGCCGGCCAGGATGTTGCCCTGGATCGCGTAGCCGTCGCCCGTCTCGCTGCCCGCCCAGTCCAGGCAGGCGTGACCGGTGTGGCTGGCGGAGCCCCCGTCGGCGTCGACGATCCCGACCTGTCGCTCGTCGCGACCCTCGTCCTCCTCGAGCAGCCGCTGCAGGGCGACCGATGCGGTCGCTCCGTCGTCGAGGTGGGCGAGAGCCAGGCCCTTGTAGGCGACGTTCGCATCGGCCTGGGTCGCGATCGCACCGACTCCCGCGACGGCGGCCGGCACGATCGCGCCGACGGCCAGGAACTTGGAGGCGACCGCAACGCCCCAGGACTCGCCGTCGGTGGACCTCGCCACGATGGAGAACGTCATGGGCGGAGTCTAGGTTCGCCTCCTGGAGGTCTCAGCGGATGGCCGCCACCCTCCCAGTTCCGTGTTTCGTGATTTCCCCCCGCTCGGCGGCTCGTCGTGTCACTCTCGACGCCATGAACGGAGTGCGAGAGCTGTGGCGGCGCGTCCCCCGCACCGTGGTCCGTTTCGCCTCGGTCGGCATCGTGAACACCGCGATCGACGTCGCGCTGTTCTGGGTGCTGACCGCTCCCCTCGGCATGGTGGCGGCGAATTTCCTGTCCACCAGCGCCGGGATGACCTTCAGCTTCCTGGCCAACGGCCGACACACGTTCGACGCGTCCCGGGTCACCCCCCGTCAGGCGGTCCTGTTCCTGTTGACCAACGCGGCCACGATGTGGCTGCTCCAGCCGCTGCTGATGGTCATGACGACGCACGTGCTCGCGACACCCCTGGTCATCGCGAAGGTGGTCGCGCTCGGCGGCAGCGTCGTCGCGAACTTCCTGCTCTACCGCTACGTGGTGTGGCCCCGGGAGACCGCAACTGTCAGCCCGTTGCCCACGCGCTCTTCCGTGGACCCGACCAACGCCCCGGTGACGAGTCCCGCGAATCTGTCGGCCGCTCGCTCGGCGGGATAGCCACCGCCGCGCGGCTCGGCGCTGATCCAAGCGGCGGCTTCGCAGGCTTGCCCTCAACCCGGCTTGAGGTTGGAGGATGAGCGGGTGCTGCAGCGACTCGGGTTCCCAGACGTCGGGCCGCACCGGCGGTTCGTCTCCGCGCTCGCGATCGACGCGCTGGGCAGCGGCATCTGGATGCCGCTGTCGATGCTGTACTTCCTCCACCAGACCTCCCTCACGCTGGTCCAGCTCGGGCTGGCCATGACCATCGCCAACACCGTGGCGATGCTCGTCGTGCCCTACCTCGGCTCGCTGGTCGACCGGCTCGGCCCCAAGGTCGTGATGCAGGCGGGCAACGCCGGAGCCGCGGCGGCGTTCGTGCTGTACCCGTTCGCCCACTCGCTGGTGGCCGTCAGCGTGCTCGTGTTCTGCGCCACGGCCACGCGGCAGGCGTTCTGGGGCGCGCTGGGCCCGATGGTCACCCAGATCACCCGGCCCGGCGAGCGCGAGATGTGGTTCGGCTTCCTGTCGGCGATGCGCAACGCCGGGTACGGCGTGGGCGGCGTTCTCGCGGCGGTCGCGCTCACGATCGGCTCCGACACGGCCTTCCAATCGGTTGTGGTGGCCAACGCCGCGTCGTACGTCGTGGCCTTCGCGCTGATGATCGCCGTGGTGGGTGGCGGGCGGCCGGAGAGCCCGGATGCGGATGCGGGTGCGGGTGCGGACAAGGTCCCCGGGGGCGCCTGGGTGGCCTTCACCGACCGCGGCTACCGCGCCCTGATCGCAGTGATCTTCTGCTACGCCCTCGCCACGATGACCCTGAACGTCACGATGCCGGTCTACTTCGTCGACTCGCTCGGGCTGCCCGGCTGGGTGCCGGGCACGGTGTTCGTGATCAACACCCTGATGATCGGCATCGGGCAGGGGCTGGTCGTCCGGGCGATGACGGGGTCGACGCGGCGCAAGGTTCTGCAGGCGGCGGTCGCGTTCACGGTGGCGTCGTACGTCTTGTTCTACCTTGCACACGGCCTGTCGGTCCCCGGCGGCATCGTGGTGGTCCTGGTGGCGGCGATCGTCTACACCGTGGCCGAGATGACGGCCGGCCCCGTGGTCGCCGCGCTCTCGGCCGAAGCGCCGCCGCCGGACCAGCGCGGCCGCTACATGGCCGCGACCCAGCTGGCCTGGAGCGCCGCGGCCGCGGTGTCGCCTCTGCTGTACGCCGCGCTGCTCGACCGGGGCGCACTGGCCGCATGGGGCGGCCCCGTGGTGATCTGCCTCGCGTGGGCGCTGCTGGTCGAGGGGTTGACGCGGCGGATGCCTCGGGTGGGCCACCCGGTCACGAACCGCGCCGAGCCGGTGACCGAGCCCGGCCCGGCGGCGACTGCCGACGGCCCGCCGGTATCCGCCCACAACGCCGACCCTCCTCGGTGACGGCCTGACACGGGCCGGGGTCCGGTCGCACGTCCGGGGTCGTTCGACCGGAGCCCTGCCGAACTCGCCGCCGGCCGCTGCCGGGACGGTTGACGCCGGGGGACGGCGGAGCCCTAGGCTGACGGTTCGGCTTGTAACGATCCAACCGCCGCGGGCGGAGAGACTCAGGAGTGCGCATGCGGATCGGAGTGCTCACCGGCGGCGGCGACTGCCCGGGGCTGAACGCGGTGATCCGGGCCGTGGTCCGCAAGGGCGTCGGGGTCCACGGCTTCGAGTTCGTGGGCTTCCGCGACGGCTGGAAGGGCCCCCTCGAGGGGCTCACGATGGAGCTCGGCGTCGCGCAGGTGCGCGGCATACTGCCGCGCGGTGGCACCATCCTGGGGTCGAGCCGGACGAACCCCTTCTCGATCGAGGGCGGCGTCGAGCGGATCAAGGACAACCTGGCCGCCGGCGGCGTCGACGCCCTGATCGCGATCGGCGGTGAGGACACGCTCGGCGTGGCCACCCGGCTGGCCGACCTCGGCGTCAACGTCGTCGGGGTCCCGAAGACGATCGACAACGACCTGTCCGGCACCGACTTCACCTTCGGCTTCGACACCGCGGTCAACATCGCCAGCGAGGCGATCGACCGCCTGCACACCACCGCCGAGTCGCACCACCGGGCGTTGGTGGTGGAGGTGATGGGGCGGCACGCCGGGTGGATCGCCCTGCACTCCGGGATGTCCGGCGGTGCCAACGTCGTGCTGATCCCCGAGGTGCCGTTCGACATCGAGGAGGTCTGCGACCTGGTCCGGAAGCGCTTCGAGACCCAGTACGCCCCGATCATCGTGGTGGCCGAGGGCGCCGTGCCGCGCGAAGGTGGCGCGATGAGCCTGGTCTCGCGTGACGTCGACTCGTTCGGGCACGTCCGGCTCGGCGGGATCGGCGACCGGGTGGCCCGAGAGATCGAGGCCCGCACCGGTGCCGAGGCGCGGGCCGTCGTCATCGGGCACGTGCAGCGCGGCGGAACCCCCTCGGCGTTCGACCGCTGGCTGGCCACCCGCTTCGGCCTGCACGCCGTCGACGCGGTCGCCGAGCAGGACTTCGGGAAGATGGTCGCCCTCCGCGGCACCGACATCGTCCGCGTCCCGCTGATCGAGGGGACCGGGGAGCTCAAGCTCGTCTCGCCGGCGGAGTACGCCGAGATGCAGGTCTTCTTCGGCTGAGGGCCTGCGGGCCGGTCCCCAGTGCGTTTCTCAGGGAGTACCCGGCACCGCGTACGGCGGTCAGCCGGCCTGGCGGCGATAGCCGAGCAGTCGCTCGCGCTGCCGGCTGATCAGAGCCCGCCCCTCTTCGACGGTGAAGGTGGGGATCCACCAGCTCGGTGGCTCGACTTTCCACAGCGGGTCGCCGACTGGCGCTCGGTCGGACCCGCCACGCCCGAGGGGTCGAGGCCGACCGGCCACGTGACGCCGGCGGGGAGACCGAGGGAGTCGTGGCGGGCGCATGCGGTGATGGTGACCCCGAACGCCCCTCACCCGCTCGACTCATCCACAGACCTCCCGGTAGTCCCTGACGATCCCGTCGGGAACGCCCGCTGGAAGGCGGGCGGAAAGGCCAGGGACTATCCGATTCAGGGCAGGAGGATCAACTTGCCGGTGGTGTGGCCGGTGCGGATCTGGCGGTGGGCGGAGGCGGCGTCGTCGAGGGGGTACGTCGCTCCCACGACCACCCGGAGCGACCCGTCGCCGGCGAGGCGGGCGAGGTCGGCGCGGGCGGCGTCGCGGATGTCGGTGCCGGGCTCGGCGCCCGGGCCGTTGCCGAGCAGCCGGACGCCCTCGCGCGGGGCGCGCTCGAAGTTGGCGATCGAGGCGATCCGGTCGCGGTCGGCGACCACCGCGAGCGAGACGTCCATCGCCTCGTCGGTGCCGACCAGGTCGAGGGCGGCGTCGACGCCGTCCGGGGCCGGTGAGCGGACCCGGTCGAGCAACCCCTCGCCGTACGCCACCGGCTCGACCCCGAGCTCGCGCAACAGCCCGTGGTTGCGCGGGCTCGCCGTCGCGATCACTCGGGCTCCCCGGAGGCGGGCCAGCTGGACGGCCATCAGGCCGACCCCGCCGGCGGCGCCGTGCACCAGCACGGTGTCGCCGTCGCCGACGCGGGTCGCCACGACGGCGTGCCAGGCGGCGGCCCCGGTCAGCATCAGGCCGGCCGCCTCGGCCCAGCCCAGCGAGGGCGGCTTGGGCGTCAGCGCCGACTCGTGGACGACCAGGTCGTCGGCGTAGCCCCCGGAGACCCGGAACGCGATCACCTCGTCGCCGGTCGCGTGGCCGGTGTCGGTTCCGACGGCGGTGACCACACCCGACGCCTCGTAGCCCAGCCGGATCGGCAGCTTCGCCGGGTCGCTCGGCCCTGCGTACACCTTCGCGTCGTAGGCGTTGACTCCCGCGGCTCGCACCGAGACATGCACCTGGCCGGGACCCGGCTCGGGCAGTGGGACCTCCTGGACGCGGAGGTTCTCGGGCCCGCCGTAGCCGGCGGCGACGACGCGTCTCGACGTACTCACGCAGGCCACCCTGTCACGCAGCCCGGGGGCGCGGGACGTCCGGATGACGTCGTCGGTGCAGGTCGGGGCAGCGCCGAGCCGTACCCTTGGTCCGTGTCCATCCCCGACCTCGCGTCGCTGCACGCGCTCGCGCCCGCGCAGCAGCCGACGTACCCGGACGCCGCCGCGGTCGACGCCGCGGTCGGTCGCCTGCGCACGCTGCCTCCGCTGGTCTTCGCCGGCGAGTGCGACGAGCTCAAGGCCAAGCTCGGCGAGGTCGCGCACGGGCAGGCGTTCCTGCTCCAGGGCGGCGACTGCGCCGAGACGTTCGCCGGGGCCACCGCCGACAACGTCCGCAACAAGCTGCGGGTGCTCCTGCAGATGGCGGTCGTGCTGACGTACGCCGCGTCGGTGCCGGTCGTGAAGCTCGGGCGGCTGGCCGGCCAGTACGCCAAGCCGCGCTCCTCCGACCTCGAGACCCGCGAGGGCGTGACCCTCCCGGCGTACCGCGGCGACGCAGTCAACGGCTTCGACTTCACCGCGGACTCGCGGCTGCCCGACCCGCAGCGGCTGATCGAGGCCTACCACTCGAGCGCCTCGACCCTGAACCTCGTCCGCGCCTTCGTCACCGGCGGGTACGCCGACCTGCGCCAGGTGCACACCTGGAACACCGACTTCGTCTCCAGCTCGCCGGTGGGCAAGCGCTACGAGAAGCTCGCCGACGAGATCGACCGGGCGATGCGCTTCATGTCCGCGATCGGCGCCGACCCCGACGAGTTCCACCGGGTCGACTTCCACACCTGCCACGAGGCGCTGCTGCTGGAGTACGAGCACGCGATGACGCGCATCGACAGCCGCACCGGCAACCCGTACGACGTGTCCGGCCACTTCGTGTGGATCGGTGAGCGCACCAACGACCTCAACGGCGCGCACGTCGAGCTGCTGAGCCGGGTGCGCAACCCGCTCGGCGTCAAGGTCGGGCCGCGCTCCAGCGCCGACGACCTGATCGCGCTCGCGGCCCGGCTCAACCCCGACAACGAGGCCGGCCGGCTGACGTTCATCACCCGCATGGGCGCCGCCCGGATCACCGACGCGCTCCCGGCCCTGGTCGAGAAGGTGACCACCGCCGGGCTCGAGGTCGCCTGGGTGTGCGACCCGATGCACGGCAACACGTTCGAGACGTCGACCGGCTACAAGACCCGCCGCTTCGAGGACGTGATCGGCGAGGTGCAGGGGTTCTTCGACGTGCACCGCTCGCTGGGCACCTGGCCCGGCGGCATCCACGTCGAGCTCACGGGCGACGACGTCACCGAGTGCGTCGGCGGTGGCGAGGAGGTCGCCGAGCTCGACCTGGCGACCCGCTACGAGTCCGTGTGCGACCCGCGGCTGAACCGCGTGCAGTCCCTGGAGCTGGCTTTTCTGGTGGCGGAGATGCTGCGCGCGGCGTAGAAACTGTTGGTGGTCTCGACGAGCTCGGTCGACGTGGGCGGCTCGACCGACGGGGGCGGGCCGACCGATGTGGCGTGGCGACGGGTGCTGCCGCCGGTGGCCGTGGTGGTCGTGCTGCTGTCGGCGTTCAGCAACGGCTACGGCTTCGAGCGCGACGAGCTGTACTTCTCGATGCTCAAGCCCGCGTGGGGGTACGTCGACCAGCCGCCGCTGGTGCCGGTCGTCAGCCACGCGCTCATCGGGCTCGTCGGCGGCAGCCCCTGGCTGCTCCGGGTGCCCGCCACCCTCTGCGCGGCGGGGCTGGTACTGCTGACGGCCCTGCTGACCCGCGAGGTGGGCGGTGGCCCCAAGGCCCAGACCTGGGCCGCCTGGGGGATCGCCACCACGGGGGCGGTGATGGTCTTCGGCCACGTGCTGCTGACCTCGACCCCCGACCTGGTGTTCTGGCCGGCGGTGATCCTGTGCGTGGTCCGCGCCGAGCGGCGCGACCAGCCGCGCTGGTGGCTGGTCGCCGGCGCCGTCGCCGGGGCGGCGACGTACAACAAGCTGCTGATGGGCGTCCTGGTCGTCGCGATCGCCCTCGGCCTGGCCCTGGCCGGGCCGCGCCGGCGCCTGCGCTCGCCGTACGTCTGGGGCGGCGCCGTGATCGCCCTGGTCCTCGCCCTGCCCAACCTGGCCTACCAGGTGAGCCACGGCTGGCCCGAGCTCGACATGGGCCGGGCGCTGTCGGCGCACAACGCCGGCGACGTGCGGGTCACGATGTGGGAGTACCTGGTGCTGCTGCTCGGTCCGCCGATGGTGGTGATCTGGGTCGCCGGCCTCCGGGCGCTGTGGCGCGACCCGCGGCTGCGGTTCCTGGTGGTCGTGTTCGCGGTCGTCGTGGTGTTCACGTTCGTCAGCGGCACCCAGGCCTACTACCCGATGTTCTTCCTGCCGGTGCCGTTCGCGGCCGGCATCGTGGCCATGGAGCGACACCTGGCGCGCGTCTGGGGCGTGCTGTTCGCGATCAACGGGCTGGTCGCGGTCGTGCTCGGGCTGCCGGTGGTGCCGCTGGCCTCGGTCGGGTCGACCCCGGTCGCGGACGTCAACCAGACCGTCGCCGACTCGGTGGGGTGGCCGGAGTACGCCCACCAGGTCGGCGCCGTGTACGGCGCGCTGCCGGACCGCCGGACCGCCGTCGTCTACACCTCGAACTACGGCGAGGCGGGTGCGGTCCACCGGTATCTGCCCGGCGTGCCGGTCTTCAGCGCGCAGAACGGGCTCCACGACCAGGCCCGGCCGCCAGCGGACGCCGCGACGGTCGTCGTGGTCGGTGGTCAGTGGGGGCAGCTGCACAGGCTCTTCGGCACGTGCCGGCTGTCGACCCGGCTGGACAACCACCTCGGCGTCGACAACGAGGAGCAGGGCGAGCCGATCGGCGTGTGCCGCGGCCCGCGGCTCTCGTGGGCCGTGATGTGGCCGCGGCTGCGCCACCTGGACTGACGCGGCACGACGGTCGCTGCCCTGGCCCGACCGACGGCGGGTCGGGCGGCTACCCGGTGCGGCCGAGGAGCATGACCTCGCTGATCGCGGTGTCGTCGCGGGCGGCCCGGCCGTGGCCGGGAGGGGACACGGCGGTGATCCGGAGCCGGACGACGGCGGTGGTGACCGGCGAGATCCGGATCTGCTGCAGGTTGCGGTCGTCGCCGAAGCGCTGGGTGACGCTGCTGCCGTCGTCGAAGAGCCACTCGACGGCCAGGACCCGGCGGTTGCCGTGGTACCAGTCGAACGCCCGGCCGCCGGCGTAGGCGGTCTTGGAGTAGCCGTTGACCAGCCCGACGCGCGAGAGTCGGGTGGGCTGGTCGAGGCGGAAGGTGAGCTCGGTGCCGGTCGCGTCGCCGGGGGTCCGCCAGCAGGTGTCGTTGCGGCCGTCGATCAGGTTGGCCGCGACGTAGGTGACCGGGCGTCCGCCGAAGTCGACCCCCGACGGTGCGTGGCGCGGGGCCGACGCCCGGGCGAAGCCGGCCACGTTCGTCGGCGGGCCGGTGACCCGCACCGTCGGCGAGGACGAAATCGTCGACGCGGACGACGACGGGGAGCTGGGGGAGCCGGTCGAGCTGGGGGAACGGTTCGACGTGGGCACGATCGGTGGGGTGGATCCCGTGGCGTCGCCGTTCCCGCCGAGGCCGTGGAGGAGCAGGAACCCGCCGAGCAGGAGCACGACCGCCAGGGCGGCCGCGACCGCCACCCACAGACCGGGCCCGGCGGCCTGTTGCCGGTGCGGGGTCGGGGCGAGGTACGCCGGCTCGTTCGCCGGCTCGTTCGCCGGCTCCGAGGCGACCGGCGGGGGAGCCGCGGGGGGCACCTCATCCGCGAACAGCGGCCCGGAGACGGCGTACACCCGCTCGGCGGTGTCGCTCGGCGACGGGAAGACCCGCGGGTTGGTCGGCTCGGTGCCGAGCTCGGCTCCGCAGTTGGTGCAGAAACGGCCCTCGGTGGTCGGTGTGCCGCAGTGGGCACACCGCTCCGTCTGGCCGTCCATGCGGCTCAATGTAGGACGAGACCGGGGCGGGATCCCAGCTCGCGACGATCCGCGGACGGCCCGCGCACGACGATCACACGACCAGGTGGGTGACCTCGGCCTCGACCCGGCGGCGGGGTGCCAGCTCGGCGATCAGCATCGCGGCGAGCACGAGCAGGCCGCCGATGATCATCCGGACGGTGGCGCTCTCGCCCCCGAGCAGCACCGCGAACAGCGCCGCGAAGACCGGCTCCGTGCTCATGATGATCGCCGCCCGGGTGGGCGGCAGGTGGGCCTGCGCCCAGGTCTGGCCGATCATCGCCCCGGCCCCGGCGAACACCGCCATGTAGAGCACGCTGACCCAGTCGCTGGTGCGGTCGGGGAGAACCAGCCCGTCGGGGGCGGTGCAGATCAGGCAGATGACGGTGATCACCATCAGCTGGACGATCGCCATCCCGAGGGTCTGCCGTGCGTCCGACCAGGCTCCGAGCCCGACGATGTGGAGCGCGTAGAACATCGCCGCCACGAAGATCAGCGCCTCGCCGTACCCGATGGACAGGCCGCTGAGGGTCAGGACGCCGAGGCCGACCATCGCCAGCACGACCGCGACCCAGGTCAGGCTCGTGATCCGCGAGTGGAGGATGAGGGCCGCGAACAGCGGTGTCGCCACGACGTACATCCCGGTGATGAAGCCGGACACGCTGGCCGGGGTCTGCGCCATGCCGGCGGTCTGCAGGATCTGCGCGACGCCGTACAGGCAGCCGAGCACGACGGCGTGGCGCCGCGACTCGCGGGTGAGCCGGCCGAGGGCCTTCGGCGCCAGCAGCACCAGGGTGGCGCTGGCGATCGCGAAGCGGACCGCCAGGAAGTCCAGCGTCGGCACCCGCTCGAGCAGGTCGTGGATCAGGAAGAACGTCGACCCCCAGCACGCCGTGACAGCCAGGAGCGCCGCCGTCGCGAGCAACGTCAGGCGGCGGGACTCGGACACCTCGGCACGCTATCCGGTCCGGGCCGGTGGCTCCGGACCGGTCAGACGATGTGGAGGACGACGGTGCTGCCCTTGCGCGCCATCGAGCCCGGGTCGGGGGTGGAGCCCGCGACGTAGCCGAGTCCCAGGTAGATGTCGGCGTGGTCGACGGTGACCTTGAACCCCAGGCCGATCAGCAACGACTTGGCGTCCTCGACGCCCATCGCACTGAGGTTCCCGGGGATCTGCACCAGCTCGGGGCCCCGGGAGACCGTCAGCGACACCGTGTCGCCGCGATGCAGGACGCCGCCGGCGGGGCTCTGCGAGATGACGCGACCCTCGGGCACCGTGTCGGAGTACTGCTGGTCGCTGGTGTCGGCCTGCAGGCCCTTCGCGGTCAGCGCGCGGACGGCGCGCCCGGCGTCCTGACCGGTCCAGTCGCGGATGTGGATCGGCCGCGGCCCGCGGCTGACCACGAGGTCGACCTGGAACCCGGGGGGCTCGCGGCTTCCGGACGCCGGGTTGCTGGCGATGACCATGCCCTTGGGCGCGGACTCGTCGTAGCGCAGGATCGACCGGCCGTAGCCGAGGTGCTGCGCCAGCAGGGCGTCCTGGGCCTGGTCGACGGTCATCTTCGCGACGTCCGGGACGGCGTACCGCTCCTTGCCCAGCGACAGGGTCAGCGTCACCGTGCCGGAGTCGAGCACCCGGGCCCCCGGGGCGGGGTCGGTGTTGACGACGTGGCCCTTCGCGATGTCCTCGGAGTACGTCGGGGTGCCGATCTTCGTGTCGAGCCCGGCGTGGTCGAGCTTGGCGACCGCGGCCTTCTGGCCGAGCCCGATGACGCCGGGGGTCGCGGTGTAGCGGGCCCAGCCGAACCAGTAGGCGCCGAGGCCCGCGGCCAGGGCGATCGCCAGGGCCACGATCAGCAGGGTGGGTCCGCGACGCGAACGGCGGGGGCGACGGCTGCGCACGACGCGCACGGGTGGCTCGTCCGATCCAGCCGGGTCGGGAGCACGGAGGGGGTGCGGCGCGAGGATCGGATGCGGCGTGGTGGGCGCCTCGAGGGAGTCGACCGGCCCAGTGATCGGCCCAGTGACCGGCCCAGTGATCGGCCCAGTGATCGGCCCAGTGATCGGCCCGGCGACCGGCCCGGTGCTCGGTGGGGTGATCGGCAGGATCTCGAACGCGTCGGTGTCGTCGACGACGGGCTCGTGCAGGGGGGCGGCCAGGGAGAGGTCGGCGGTCAGCTCCTCGTCGTCCCAGACGCCGCCGGCGAGGGCCTGCGCGACGCGGTGGAGCTGGTGGAGCAGGACGCCGGCGTCGGCGGGGCGCTGGTCGCGGTCGCGGGCGGTGGCGCGGGCGACGAGTGCGTCGACGTACGCCGGGATGCCGGGCGCGAGCCGCGACGGCGGCGGGACGTCCTCGTGGACGTGCTGGTATGCGACCGCGATCGGGGACTCGCCGGCGTGGGGCTTCTTGCCGGTGAGGAGCTCGTAGAGGACGACGCCCGCGGCGTACACGTCGGCGCGCGCGTCGCTGGTGCCCTCGACGACGAGCTCGGGGGCGAGGTAGGAGACGGTGCCGATGATGACGCCGCCGGTGGCGGTGTGCTGGGTGTCGGCGCTGACGGCCTTGGCCAGGCCGAAGTCGGCGACCTTGATCCCGCCTCCCGACGCCGCGTCGGCGATCAGCACGTTCTCCGGCTTGATGTCGCGATGGATCAGCCCGGACCGGTGGGCGGCGGCGAGGGCGGAGACGACCGGCTCCAGCAGCGCCAGCGCCTTGGCCGGCGACATCGGAGCCTCGGCGCGGATCACGTCGCGGAGGGTGTGGCCCGGCACCAGCTCCATGACCAGGTAGAGGGTGCCGCCGTCGAGGTCGGGGTCGTCGCCCTGGTCGTAGACGTTGACGACGTGGGGGTGGTTGAGCCGGGCCGCGGCGCGGGCCTCGCGCTTGAACCGCTCGGCGAACGCCGCGTCGTCGCCCAGCCCGGGATGCATGATCTTGACCGCGCAGGTGCGGTCGAGCCGGGTGTCGAGCGCCTCGTAGACGCTGGCCATCCCGCCGCGGGCGATGCGCCGGCCGACGCGGTAGCGGCCGTCGAGGAGATGGCCGCTCACGGGGTCGACGACTGTGGCGCCGCCCGCGTGGGCGCGCGAGTCAGTCTCCACGTCGACCCTCCGTACACCCGGTCGGGGAAGTGACCCGGCCGGGCCATCCTACGGATCACGCCCCCGAGACCCCACTCACCGCGCACCGGCGCGCCGTACGCCCACCCGGCCGGTGGCAGGCTGTCGCCGTGGACCAGGCGCGCGAGTGGCTCGAGCAGGAGCGCCGGCGTACCCGGGAGCGAATGCGTGCCCTGGACGGCGACTTAGACGGCGTCGTGGCCGCCTCGCGCGACACCAACGCCGACGACGAGCACGACCCGGAGGGCGCCACGATCGCGTTCGAGCGGGCGGCCCTCGCCGCGCTGCTCCGGCAGGCCCGGGACGGCCTGCGCGAGATCGAGCTCGCGCTCGCTCGGGTGGCCGACGGCACGTACGGGCAGTGCCTGTCGTGCGGAGGACCGATCGACCCCGCCCGGCTGGAGGCGCGACCCGTCGCGCGGACGTGCATCGCCTGCGCCGCATCGTCCTGATCGGGCCGCCGCGGCCCGGCGCTGGCCGGACATGACAGAGTTGGGCCATGACGTCGCTGGCCGATGCCGATCTCTCACAGCTCGTCGACGAGTGGCTGGACTGGGCCCAGGTCGCCACGATCCTCGGAGTGACTCCGGCGAAGGTCCGCACGATGGTCAAGGACCACCAGCTGGCCGCCGCCATACCGACGCCGGGTGCCGGGCCGCGGGTGCCGGCGGCGTTCCTGGACGACGACGGCATGGTGCTCAAGGGGCTGCCGGGTCTGCTCACGGTGCTCCACGACGGCCGGTACGACGACCGCGAGTGCATCGCCTGGCTGTTCACCGACGCCGACCTGCCCGGTCGGCCGATCGACGCCCTCCGCGAGAACCGAGGCTCGGAGGTCAAGCGGCGTGCGCAGGCCATGGGCCTCTGAACCCACCCCGGCCCGCGGCCGGATGTGGGTCGGTTTGGTCGCCGTCCTCGCCGTTGCGATCCTCACCTGGGCGCTCAACCAGGGCGCCGGCTTCTCCGGCGGTGGCCGTGCGGGCGACGCCGACCCGACCGACCTGCCTCGCGTGGCCCTGGCCACGCTGCCGCCCGAGGCGGCCGCGACCGTCGCGCTGATCCGTGACGGCGGGCCGTTCCCCTACGACCGCGACGGGATCGTCTTCGAGAACCGCGAGGGCTTGCTTCCCGACGAGTCCTCCGGCTATTACCACGAGTACACCGTGCCCACCCCGGGCGCGAGCGACCGCGGCGCCCGGCGGATCATCGAGGGATCCGCGGGTGAGCTGTACTGGACCGACGACCACTACCGGACCTTCGAGAGGATCTCTCCATGAGCGGACTGGCCGGCCTCCTGGCACACCACGTGGAGCCGGGGATCTACCGGTGGCACGGCGCCTTCCCGGTCGAGGACGTGCGGCACACGGTCGAGCACGCCGGCTGGCGGTTCGCGGTCGTCGACGGCTGGCAGCACACGACGAAGGGCGAGTTCCTCGCCGCGGTGGGCGAGTCGCTGTCCTTCCCCGACTACTACGGCCAGAACTTCGACGCGCTCGCCGACTGCCTCGGCGACATCACGGCCGGCGACAGCGAGGGCTGGGTCCTGCTCTGGGACGGGTGGGGGCCCCTGGCGCGCGATGACCACCGCGCCTTCTCGGTCGCCCTGTCCGTCCTCGGCGGGAGGGTCAACGCCGACAAGGGCGGCCGCTTCGCCGTACTCCTCCGCGGCGACGGCCCCGACGTCGACGGGATCCCCTCCCTCGACTGAGGCCGCTCAGACCGCCCGGACCGTGGCTGCGGTCGCCAGCTCGAGGAGTACGTCGCGTGCCCGGTCGTCGAGATCGGCTCGGGCGAGGGCGTCGGCCGCCGTCGCGGCCAGCTCGCCGATCACCTGCTCCACCTGGGCGTGGGCCCCGGAGGAGTCGATGATCGCGAGCAGCTCGGAGACCTCGCCGGCCGAGAGCGACGAGCCCAGGGCGGCGTCGAGGCGCGCGGCGTCCGCGGCTGTAGCGCCGTCCAGGGCGAGTGCGACCAGCACGGTGCGCTTGCCCTCCACCAGGTCGTCGCCGGCCGGCTTGCCCGTGGCGGCCGGGTCGCCGTACACGCCGAGCAGGTCGTCGCGGAGCTGGAACGCCTCGCCCAGCGGCAGCCCGAAGGAGCTGAGCCGCCCCAGCTGCTCGGTCGTCCCGCCGGCCAGGGTGGCGCCGATGTGGAGGGGGCGCTCGATGGAGTACTTCGCGGACTTGTAGCGCAGCACCGTCATCGCCGCGTCGACGTCGGCGCTGCCGCGCGCCTGCACCGAGACGTCGAGGAACTGCCCGGCGATCACCTCCGTGCGGCACCGGTCGAAGACCTCCAGCGCGGCCGCCACGCGGTCGAGGGGCAGCCCGCACCGGCGCAGCAGCTCGTCGGACCACGTCAGCAGCAGGTCGCCGAGCAGGATCGCCGCGGCCGCGCCGTACTGCTCCGGGTCGCCGCGCCACCCGTCACGGCGGTGCTCGGACTCGAAGCGGCGGTGCGTCGCCGGGCGGCTGCGTCGGGTGTCGGAGGCGTCCATGTAGTCGTCGTGCACGAGCGCACTGGCGTGCAACAGCTCCAGGGACGCGCAGGCGCGGATCAGTGCCGCCTCGTCGGAGCCGTCGTACGACGCGCCGGCGACCGCCCGGAAGCCCCAGTAGCAGAACGCCGCCCGGAACCTCTTGCCTCCTGACACCGACGTGCGCGCCTCGGAGAGCAGCCGGGTCGCGTCCGCGCCCAGCGCAGCGAGCTCCTCGACCTTCTCGTCGAGGTAGTCGTCCAGCGCGGTCTGCACCTGCGCGCGGAACGCCGACTGGTCCCACGCCGTGTCGGTCACGGGGCGAGCCTAGGAGCAGCCCGGCGTCGGTCGGCCACCAGTACCCGGACGGGACCCCCTCACCGGCCTCGGCTCCCTACACTCGTCGCCATGCCCGACCACTCGGCAATCGGACAGCTCCTGCGCACCGGTGGACATTCGTTCTCCTTCGAGTTCTTCCCGCCCAAGGACGCCGACGGCGAGGACGTCCTCTGGCGCTCGATCAGCGAGCTCGAGCCGCTGAACCCCACCTTCGTCTCGGTGACGTACGGCGCCGGCGGCAGCACCCGCGAGCGCACCGTCGCGATCACCCGCCGGATCGCCCACGAGACCTCGATGCTGCCGATGGCCCACCTGACCTGTGTCGGCCACACCAGGGACGAGCTGACCTCGATCGTCGACGAGTTCCACCACTCGGGCATCCGCAACGTCCTGGCGCTGCGCGGCGACCCGCCCGGAGGTCCCGGCACACCCTGGGAGCCGACCCCCGGCGGGCTGGAGTACGCCTCCGAGCTGGTCGCGTTCCTCCAGGACCGCGACGACCTCTCGGTCGGAGTCGCGGCCTTCCCGGAGGGGCATCGCGACACTCCGGACCTCGCGCACGACGCCCGGGTGCTGAAGGCGAAGTACGACGCCGGCGCCGAGTTCGCGATCACCGAGATGGTGCTGCGCGCCGACGACTACACCGGCCTGGTACGCCGGGCCGCCGACGTCGGCGCGGACCTCCCGATCGTCCCGGGCATCATGCCGATCCTCGGGCTCGGCTCGATGCAGGCCATGGTGCGTCTCTCCGGTCGCGAGATGCCGCCTGAGACGCTCGACCGGATCCTGCCGCTGGAGGACGACCCGGCCGCGCTGCGCGCCGAGGGCATCCGGATCGCCACCGAGCTGTGCGAGCAGCTGCTCGAGGCGGGCGCGCCGGGGCTGCACTTCTACACGCTCAACCGGTCGAGGGCCACCCGCGAGATCTTCGAGGCGCTCCGGTTCTGATCCGCTGGGCCCCGGCGGTGGGGGATCCACCGTTGTGGGGGCTCGAACGGTGGAAAGGTCACCGCTGCCCGGGGGGTCGGCGTCGGGGCGGTGAATTGGGACCGGTTTGCAGGCCAACAACCCGTCCTGTCTCACCGCCCCGCCGGCCGCTCCCGGGCGGGCATCGAGGAGCCCTAGGTCGCGGGCCCGACCACCTGGGCGACCAGTGCGGCCGACAGCCCGACGTACGGCAGGCCGGAGCCGGGCGTCGCGTGGGCGCCCGCGGCGTACACCCCCTCGACGGGGGTGCCCGGCCCGAGCCGCTGCCGGACGGTGCCGCGACCCTGCCACCGTACGCCGAGCGGCGACCCGCCCCACCGGTCGACCAGCTCACGGGGCGAGAGGTCCACGCGGGTCACGACCTGGGAACGGATGTCGATCCCGTGCCGCGCCAATGCGGAGACCGGGTCGGCGTCGTGGCGACCGCGGCTGAGGAGCGTCCACGCGTGGTGCCCTGCCGGAGCCCGGCCGAGGGTGCGGACGACGAGCGTCTGGTCGCCGTGGACCACCAGCTCGTGCGGCAGGTCGCGGACCTCGCCGGCCAGCCCGACGTACGTCGTGGTCGCGGGGATCGCCGGCATCGTACGGCTCACCGACTCCGCCAGCGCAGGGATCCGTCGGGGGTCGATCGCGCAGACGACGACGTCGGCGTCGAGGTCGCCGCCCGTCGTCGTGACCGCGGCCGCGTGGGCCTCGCGCACCACGACGTCGAGCGCCCGCGCCCGGACGACGGAGACGCCGCGGTTGTCGAGCCGGCGGACGAGCGTGTCGAGCATCGCCGCGGTGCCGTCGGGGAAGGCCCAGGCCCCGAACCGCTGCTCGAGGTACGCCGTGAGCCCGGCCCACGCGGGCACGTCGCGCAGGTCGTGGCCCTCGACGACGAACGGGTGGGCCGCGACCAGGCGCAGCCGCTCGTCGCGCAGCGACCTGCGCATCCGCCGGCGCAGCGTCTCGCGCGAGTCGAACAGGTCGGCGAGCTCGCGGGTGAGGTGGGCCGGGTCCCACGGGACCTCGGCGTACGCCCGGCGGACGACGTCCCAGTCGTCGGCGTAAGCGGCGACGTGGTCGACCCAAGCCGTGCCGAGACCGCGACCGAGGGCGTCGAAGGCGTCGAGCTGGGGTGTGCGCCCGGCGGTGAGCACGAGCGACGTGCCGTCGGCGAACCAGTGCTCGCGCAGGCAGTCCAGCTGCGTGAGCTCCAGCTCCCGCTCGAGGGGGCGCCCGGTCTTGCGGAACAGGTCGCGCACGACCGCGGGGAGCAGCGTGTGGGTGACCGTGTCCCAGGCGAACCCGTCCCGGGTCATCGGCACCAGCGCCCCGCCGAGCTCGCGCTCCTCGACCAGGGTCACCGCATGGCCGAGCTTGGCCAGCCGGAGAGCGGAGGCGAGCCCGCCGAAGCCGCCGCCGATCACCACCACCCGCGCCATGCCGGGAGCCTAGGCGGGAAGGCTAGAGGCCTCCCGTGGCGGCACCCACGGCCCGGTCGCGTCCCTTCCACCGGCGCCAGCCTCGCCGCACCAGCCGGGACAGGAAGTACAGCAGGACCAGCCCACCCACCAGCAGGACCGCTGCGATCGCGGCCGCCGCCTCGGGGTGCTGGATCGCGAACCACACCACGCCCAGCACGGCGACGTCCTCGGTGACGCTGGCGCCGATGTTGGTGACCGGCTCGGGGGAGGAGTTGATCGCCAGCCGCGCACCGGTCTTGACCGCGTGCGAGGCCAGCGCGCTGCCGCCCCCGACCACGGCCGCGACGGCGCCGTTGAGCGAGTCGGCCTGGCCGGCCAGCAGGACGCCGACGACGGCGCCGGCCGTGGGGCGGATGGCGGTCGAGACGACGTCCCACGTGGAGTCGACGTACGGGATCTTGTCGGCGACGAACTCCATCGCGTACAGGAACGCGGCGACACCGAGGACGTCCCAGCGCTGCAGGACGTTCGGCACCTGCGCGGTGTCGTGCACCCGGTCGGAGACGCCGAGCACGAGCACGACGAGGTAGCAGTTGAGCCCGCTGGCCCAGCCGCTGGAGAAGACGAACGCCAGGGCACCCACGCCTCAGCCGCTCTCGTGGTCGATCGCCCGGGCGATGGAGTCGGGGTCGCGCCCGATCACGGCCGTGCCGTCGGCGGCGGTGATGATCGGCCGCTGGATCGCGCGCGGGTGTGCGGCGAGCCCGTCCAGCCAGGCGTCGCGGTGTCCGGCCTCGCGCGGGAAGGTCAGCCCCTCCTCGGCGGCCTCCTTGTGCCGGGCGATGTCCCAGGGCTCCAGGCCGAGCGCGACCAGGACGTCCTCGAGCTCGGCTCTGGACGGCGGGTCGTCGAGGTAGCGCCGGACGGTGTAGTCGACGCCGGCGGCGTCGAGGTCGGCCAGGGCGCTGCGGCACTTGCTGCAGGCGGGGTTCACCCAGATCTCCACGGGACCTCCTCGGTGGTGCGGGTCAGTCGACCTCGACCTCGCGGGCGCCGGTCATGGCCAGCAGCTCGTCGTACGTCGTGGAGAAGACCGCGGCGGGATGGCCGGCGGCGGCCCAGATCTCGTCGTACTGCCGCAGGCTCACGTCGAGCCAGGTGGGCACCGGCGCGGGATGGCCCAACGGCGAGACGCCGCCGATCACGTTCCCGGTGTGCCGGCGGACGAACTCCGGGGCCGCTCGCTTCAGGGCCGGTACGCCGATCCGCTCGGCGGTCGCGACGGTGTCGACCCGGTGGGCGCCCGAGGTGAGGATCAGCACCGGCTGCCCGTCGGCGTCGAAGAGCAGGCTGTTGGCGATGGCGCCCACCTGGCAGCCGAGGGCGTCGGCGGCGAGCACGGCGGTGTGGACGCTGTCTGGCAGGATGACGATGCGGCCCCCGCCTCCCGCGGCGGAGTGGGCCTCCTTGAACCGAGAGACGGCGGCAGGCTCGGGAGCGGTGCTCATGCGCCCGACCTTAGCCGGGAAGGGACGGACGTGGATCGGCCCCAGACCCCACCGGCGCGTGCGCTGCCGCGGTCCGTCGACCTCGCGATCCGGTCCGCCTGGTCGCTGGTGGCGTGGATGGCCGTGGGCGTGGTGCTGATGGGGATCTTCGACGACGACATGGTCGGAGCCTGGGCCGACCAGCACGAAGGAGCCGGCGCGGCGTTCGCCCAGGGCGGGCGGCTCGGGCTCGAGCGGGCCGGGTTCGCCCCGCCGTCGTTCGTGCCGGTCGGGGCGACGATGGTGGTGGTCGGCGCGATGCTCCTGTGGGTGCTCGCGACCTTCCTGCGCCTGGGATACCGCTGGGGGCAGCTGGGACTGTGCGCGCTGATGGCCGGGTGCGCCTACGCCAGCATCGCCCTGGGCTTCGTGCTGTCCGCGCCGCCGGTCTTCGTCGCCGTGGCGGTCGTCTCCCTGCTCGTGGAGGGCGTCACCATCGCCTTCCTGTGGCATCCCGACACCCGGGCGCACGTCCGTGGGCCGTGGGTCGGTGGCCCGGGGTCCCGCACCGGGCCGGACGTCACCGAGACGACCGGGGCGCCGACGACCCGACCGACCTGAGCCGGGCCGCTCCTCCCCGCCCCCTTTCTCCCCGGTTCTGCGCCGACCCCTGGTGCGATGTCGGTGGGGCGGTGTACCGTCGTGGTGTTCGAACGTCTGTTCGATCACTTCCAGTCCGGGGCGGGCGACCTCGACCCCCGCTCGCCCCGGGCTGGTCCACCGGGGTCGACCGAGCGCGAGGGGAGCAGGCATGAGGCGGTACGACGACCCGGTCGAGACCCGGATGGGTCTGGTGTCGGGGATGGAGGGTCCCGAGCAGTTCTTGTGGCGGGGCCGGCTGTGGAAGGTCCGGTCGGTGGTGGCCCACTGGGTGGAGACCGGGCCGTGGTGGCAGTCCGGGGGAGCCCGGGCGGTGATCGGCTCCGACGACGACGATCGCGGGTCGAGCCTGTCGAGATCATCGGGCGCCGACCTGCTCGCCGAGCGCGAGCTGTGGCGGGTCGAGGCCGGTCGTGGTCCGGGGCGACCCGTCGGGGTCGCCGAGGGGGCCACCGACGGGATCATCGACGGGGCCACCGACGGGATCATCGACGGGGTCATCGACGGGATCATCGACGGGGGCGGCGTCTTCGACCTCGCCTTCGACTGGAGCGACGGGCGCTGGGCGCTCGTCGGCTGCGCGGACTGAGGGGGAGCCCGCGATGCCTTCCGACGTCCACACGACGGCCGGGCCGTTCTCCCTGCCGGCGACCACCCACTCCTACCTCGCCCGGGCCGCCGAGTCGCTGCGCGACGCCGTGGTCGCCCGCGACGTCCCCACCCGCTACGCCTGCGCCCACGTCGCCGCCCTGCGCGCGGCGGCCGCGCTGCTGGCCGCCCGGGCCCGACCGGCGGGCACTCCGGGAGGCCGTCGCCGCCCGCAGAAGAACGCGTGGGTCCTGCTCACCGAGGTGGCTCCCGAGCTGGCCGAGTGGGCGAGGTTCTTCGCGGCCGGTGCCGCCAAGCGGGCCGCCGCCGAGGCCGGCTCCACCCGGGCGGTGACCGAGCGCGAGGCCGACGACCTGGTCCGCGACGCCGACCGGTTCCTGGGAGTGGTCGAGCAGGCGCTGGGGCTGACGCCCCACGTTGCTCCGCCGCAGCTGTGCGTCGCGCCGGCCGAGCGCACCCGCGCCGGCTGATGCGGCCCGACCGATCGGCACGGTGATGGACCCCTTCGTCCACCTGCACGTGGCGTCCGGCTACTCCCGGCAGTACGGCGCCTCCCATCCTCACGTGCTCGTCGAGCGAGCCGCCGAGCACGAGATGGACACCCTCGCCCTCACTGACCGCGACGGCACCTACGGCGCGGTGAAGCACGCCAAGGCGTGTCGCGCCTACGGGATCCGGCCGGTGCTGGGGGTCGACCTGGCCGTCCGGGCCGGCGCAACGTCATACGGACAGAGCCATGGAGGGCTCCCTCCGTACGACGTCCCGGGCAAGCCACGGACGCCGGTGCGCGGCGGTGCGTTCCGCGACGACCGGCTGGTGCCGCGGGTGACCTTCCTGGCCGACGCGAGCCACGCCGGGGGTCGCGCCGGCTGGGCCGCGGTGTGCCGGCTGGTCTCGGCGGTCCAGCTGGCCGGCGAGCGCGGCGCCCCGGTGGCCGCCCCGGCGATGCTCGCGCCCTGGCTCGAGGGCGGCGACATCGTGGTGCTGCTCGGGCCGACCTCCGAGGTCGGCGCCGCAGTGGCCCGGCGTCGCGACGACCTCGCCCGGGCCGCCCTGGCGCCGTGGCGCGAGATGGTCCCCGCGGAGAACCTCCTGGTCGAGCTGGTCTCCCATCGGCTGCCCCAGGGGAACGGCGCCGTCTGGGGCTCGGGCACCACGCCCCACGCCGCCCGGATGGCCGGCTTCGCCCGCAGCGTCGGGCTCGGTGCGGTGCTGACCAACGCCGTGCGCTACGCCGACCGCCGCGACGCCCCGGTCGTCGACGTCCTCGACGCCGCCCGACGGCTGGTCGCCCTCGACCGGCGCCACGTCGACCGGGTCAACGCCGAGGGGTTCTTGAAGTCCGGCAAGCAGATGCTCGAGGTGGCCGAGGAGATCGCCCGACTGTCCGGGCTGGGCGAGTCCGACCGCGAGGCCCGCCGGCTGCTGGCGCAGACCCGGCAGGTCGCCGACCGGTGCGCCCTCGACCCGCGCGCCGATCTGGGGCTGGGGGAGGTGCACTTCCCGGAGTTCGAGGTGGCTACCTCGGGTGTCACCCCGACCGGCCGGCCGTCCTTCGTCAGTGGCTCCCCGGCCGACGACCTGCTGCGTGCCCGCTGCGAGGGGGCCATCGGCCACCGCTACGGATCGGCGCCGCGCCAGCGCATCTGGAAGCGGCTCGACGACGAGCTGGAGATGATCCGCGGCCGCGGCTACGCGTCGTACTTCCTGACCGTCGGCGACGTCACCGACCTGATCCGCTCGATGGGGGTGCGCGCCGCCGGGCGCGGCTCGGGCGCCGGCTCCCTGGTCAACTACCTGCTCGGCATCTCCGGGGTCGATCCGATCCGCCACGGCCTGCTGATGGAGCGGTTCCTCTCGCCACTGCGCGCCTCGTTGCCCGACATCGACGTCGACGTCGAGTCCGCTCGGCGGGAAGACATCTACCGCGCGATCCTCGACCGCTACGGCGGCGAGCGCTGCGTGTGCGTCTCGATGATGGACACCTACCGCGTCCGCCACGCCGTCCGCGACGTCGGCGCCGCGCTCGGGATGCCGCCCGGCGAGACCGACGCGATCGCCAAGGCGTTCCCCCACATCCGGGCCCGCGACGCGCGGATGGCGATGCGCGACCTGCCCGAGCTGCGGGCGGCCGGCCTCGCCCACGAGCGCCTCGACCTGTTCTTCGACCTCGTCGAGCGGCTCGACGGGCTGCCGCGTCACATCGCCGTCCACCCGTGCGGGGTGCTGCTGTCCGACGCGACCCTGCTCGACCGCACCCCGGTCGAGACCAGCTTCGTCGGGTTCCCGATGAGCCAGTTCGACAAGGACGACGTGGAGGATCTCGGGCTGCTCAAGCTCGATGTCCTCGGCATCCGGATGCAGTCCTCGATGGCCCACGCCGTCGAG
>JAICHQ010000046.1 GCA_025924815.1 Nocardioides sp. | reverse complement strand
TCAGGCGGGCCTTCGACGTGGGCTGCGGCATGGCCGAGCATCGAGCCCGTCAGCCCTGTCGCCGATGACCTGCGACAGGTGTCGCCTATGTCTTGAGACACCTGTCGCCGATGTCCTGAACCAGCACACTGTCAGCCCGACCATCTGAATTTCCCGCCGAGCAGGCAGAGGACGACTCGGCGTCCTGTCAGCCGATCGGCACCTCGACGTACGCCGTCGCCTCGTCGATGGCCGTGGTGCGCACGGTGACCGCGAGCTGCCAGTCGCCCGAGACCGGGACGCTGACGACCCCGGTGCGCTGCCCCCGGCCGGTCGAGGTGAGCGCGATCGGGAGTGGCCCGATCTGCGACGAGGCGAGGGTGAGCGAGGCGTCGACCTCGGGCGGTTCGGTCGGCCGGCCGGCCCGGTCGGTGACGTCGAGGGTCACCCGCAGCCGATGGGCACCGTCGGGGACGGCCGAGACCCGGACGTGGTCGGGGCCGACCGCGAGGTCCGCAGAGACCGGGTGCGGCGCCGGCTCCGAGACCGCGGGGTTGCTGGTGACGAGCATCGCGCTCGCGACCAGGACCCCGATCAGCATCGCGGTCTCGGCGGTGACCGTCGCTCGGAGGCGCCGCAGCCGGGGGCGGCCGTCGGCGACAGGTGACACCGGCGCCTCCGTGGAGGCATGCACCGGCACCACCGGGTTGACCGTCTGCCAGACCCAGGCCCGCGACCCGGCGGCGGCGAAGAAGGCCAGAGCGACGATGCCGAGCTTGACCACGAGGACGTGACCGTAGTGGGTGTGCAGGAGCACCTCCCACGACCGCACCTCCCGCAGCGTCTGGTAGATCCCGGTGGCGATCAGCAGCGTGACGGCGGCGGTGGCCACGGTGGAGAAGCGCAGCACCGGTGACGTCATCGCCTCCTGCCGGTCACCGACGAGCAGCGCACCGAGCAGCAGCGTCAGCCCACCGAGCCACAGGCTCATCGCCGAGACGTGGACCGTGTCGCTGACCACGGCGATCGGCCGGTAGCTCCCGGCCGCCGCGTGACCGCACAGCGCGAAGGTCACGCCGGTGGCGGCGAGCAGGACTCCGGGAGCGAGCCTGAGCAACCGCGGCGTGATCTGCTCGCGATAGGTCAGGACCAGGACCAGGAGGGCGATCAGGAGCAGGCGGGCGTCCAGGGCCCGGCCGTACGTCGTGCCGAGGACCTCGCGCAGCAGGCGGCGGTCGGTGACGTCGCCCAGGCCTGTGCCAGCGTCGTACGGCCCCTTCAACAGCAACGCCAGTAACGTGCCGAGGGTGAGCACGCCGACGCCGGCGAAGACGGTCGCGCGCGCACGGCGCTCCGACCAGCCCGCCGGCCAGCACCACACCAGGAACGCGAGGCCGCCGAGACCGAGTGCCGAGCCGGCGTACGTCAGCCAGCGCGCGAGGCCGAGCGCCACGTCGACGACACGCGAGCCGTCCGCTGGCGGCGCCGTCACGGAGCCCTGCGACGGATGCCCGACGACGAAGGTGTAGGCACCCTCGACCGGGTGCGAGTCAGCGGAGACCACGCGGTAGGAGACCAGGTAGGTGCCGTCGGGCAGGTCGGGTCGCAGGTCGACGCCCGCGGTCGCGCCGTCTCCGTGCGCGTGCGACACCGCGCCCGAGTCCGCGCGCTCGCCGTCGGGGCCGAACACGCGTACGGAATCCGGGAGCAGCGTGATCGCCTCGTTGAAGACCAGGTCGACCGAAGCCGGCGACGTCGTCAGCACGGTGTCCGCGGCCGGGTCGCTGCTCTCGAGCGACGCGTGGGCCGAGGCGGGCGGCCCGAGCACCAGCACCAGCCCGGCCAGGAGGGCACCGGCGAGCGCGATCAGCCAGCGCAGGAGCATCCGCACGCGTGGGCGCGCGAGGAGCCGTGCTCGCCCCGGGGATCCGGGCGCCTCACGCGCCTGACAGCACCTCACGAACGACCAGTCTGCCCAAGTCGTGAGAAAGTTTCCGCGGATGCCGGGGAACCAGAGGGGCCGGACGACCGAGCGCCGTCGACGGAAGGACGCACATGCAGCAGCACCCGACCACTCTGCGGAGGGCGCAGCGACTCGCCCTGGGCACCCTGGCCGCCGTCGTCGCTGCCTGCCTGTTGCTCCTTGCTGCCCCGGGCTGGGCGCACGTCACGGTCAACCCGCGCGAGGCCGTGCAGGGCGGCTACACCGCGCTGAGCTTCCGCGTGCCCAACGAGACCGACGACACGTCGACGACGAAGGTGGAGGTCTTCCTGCCCCAGGAGCACCCGTTGGCCTCGGTCAGCGTGCGGCCGCACCCGGGCTGGCACGCGAAGGTCGTGACGAAGAAGCTCGCCAAGCCGCTGAGCACCGACGACGGGGAGGTCACCGACGGCGTCTACAGCATCACCTGGACGCCGGACCGGGCGAAGGACGCCTTGCAGCCCGGGCAGTACGACGAGTTCGACGTCTCGGTCGGTCCGCTGCCCGAGGTCTCGTCGCTGACGTTCAAGACGCTGCAGACCTACTCCGACGGCACCGTGGTGCGCTGGATCGACCAGCCGGCCGCCGCCGGTCAGCCCGAGCCCGAGCACCCCGCTCCCGTCCTCACGCTCCTGCCGGCCTCCGCCGACCCCGCGTCCGCGTCCGCCGGGTCGGAATCCGACGGTTCGGACGGGACCGCGACCACGGCCCTGGTGCTGTCGATCGTGGCGCTCCTGCTCGGCGCAGGTGCCTGGGGCACGTCGCTGCTGCGGCGTCGCTCCTAGCACCTCCCAGCTCGCGACGGCGGAGGACGAGGATCGGCGGTCCGGAGGACGAGGTGGAGGAGGATCGTGCTCGTGCCGAACCGCCTGGACCTGCGCGCCGACTGCACGCAGTGCTTCGCGATCTGCTGCGTGTCACCCGCGTTCGCGCGCTCGTCGGACTTCGCCTTCGACAAGCCGGCGGGTGTGCCGTGCCCGCACCTGGCCACGGACCACCGCTGCTCGATCCACGACCGGCTGCGCGCGGAGGGCTTCGCCGGGTGCACGGCGTACGACTGCTTCGGCGCCGGTCAACGCCTGGCGCAGGAGACGTTCGGCGGCCGCGACTGGCGCGCCGACCCCGAGGTCGCGGGCCCCATGTTCGCGGCGCTGCCGATCATGCGCGGGCTGCACGAGCTCCACTGGTACCTCACGGACGTGCTGGACCTGGCGACGTCGGCTCCGCTGCGCCACGACCTGTGGGCGGTCTCGGAGCGGGTCGAGCGAGCAGCGGCGTCGCCGGCCGGCGGCATCCTCGAGGTCGACCTCGACGCGCTGCGCTCCAAGGTCGGACCGTTGCTCCGCGAGGCGAGCCGCCTGGCCCGAGCCCGGTTCGACGGGCCCGACCACGCGGGCGACGACCTGAGTGCCGCGGACCTCCGCGGAGCCGACCTGCGCGGCGTGTGCCTGCGGGGCGCGCTCCTGATCGGGGCCAGGCTCGACGACGCCGACCTGGACCACGCCGACCTGCTCGGAGCCGACCTCCGGGGCGCCGACCTCCGTGGCGCGCTGCTGGCCGGCGCGCTCTTCGTCACCCGGACGCAGCTCGGCGGTGCCGGCGGCGACCGGCGTACGACGCTCCCCCACGGCATCGCGCGGCCCGCACACTGGCCCGCGTGACCGGCCCCCGGCCGGTCGTGCGGAGACCGGCTACCGGCGAGCCGCGACCAGCTCCGCGATCTGCACGGCGTTGAGGGCCGCTCCCTTGCGCAGGTTGTCGTTGCTGACGAACAGCACCAGGCCACGCTGGTCGGGCACACCGGGGTCCTGGCGGAGGCGGCCGACGTACGACGGGTCGCGGCCGGCGGCACGGAGCGGCGTCGGCACGTCGGCGAGCTCGACGCCCGGTGCAGCGGCCAGGATCTCGGTCGCGCGGGCGACGGTCAGCGGCCGGGCGAACTCGGCGTTGATCGACAGGCTGTGACCGGTGAAGACCGGCACGCGCACGCAGGTGCCGGAGACGGCCAGCCCGGGGAGGCCCAGGATCTTGCGCGACTCGTTGCGGAGCTTCTTCTCCTCGTCGGTCTCGAACTCCCCGTCCTCGACGATCGAGCCGGCCAGGGGCAGGACGTTGTGGGCGATGGTGTCGACGTACTTCCGCGGCTCGGGGAACGCCACTGCGGAGCCGTCGTAGGCCAGCTCGCGTGCCTTCTCCCCCGCCGCCGCGACCTGCTCGGCCAGCTCGTCGACACCGGCGAGGCCGCTGCCGGAGACCGCCTGGTACGTCGAGGCGATCAGGCGGGTGAGCCCGGCCTCGTCGTGCAGCGGCTTGAGCACCGGCATCGCGGCCATCGTGGTGCAGTTGGGGTTGGCGATGATACCCGTGCGGGCACCCGACCACGCGAGGTCGACGGCCTCCGGGTTGACCTCGGCCACCACCAGCGGGACGTCGGGATCCATCCGCCAGGCCGAGGAGTTGTCGATCACGGTCACCCCGGCCGCGGCGAAGCGCGGCGCGAGCACCCGCGACGCCGTCGCGCCCGCCGAGAAGAGCGCCAGGTCGAGACCGGCGACGTCGGCGGTCTCGGCGTCCTCGACGATGACCTCGCGGTCGCCGAACGGAAGCACCTTGCCGGCCGAGCGCGCCGAGGAGAAGAAGCGGATGCTCTCGATCGGGAACGACCGCTCGAGCAGGATCTGCCGCATCGCTGCCCCGACCTGCCCGGTCGCGCCGACGACTCCGAGTCGGAGGCTCATCTGCCGGTCCCGCCGTACACGACGGCTTCGACCTCGGCGCTGTCGAGATCGAAGGCGGTGTGGGTGGCCTGGACGGCGGAGGCGACGTCGGCCTCGTCGACGATCACCGAGATGCGGATCTCGGAGGTGGAGATCATCTCGATGTTGATGCCCGCGTTGGCCAGCGCGGCGAAGAACTTCGCCGTGATGCCCGGGTGTGAGCGCATGCCGGCGCCGATCAGGGAGACCTTGCCGATCTCGTCGTCGTACATCAGCCGGTCGTAGCCCACCTCGCTCTGCAGCCGGGCCAACGCCGACATCGCCGTCTGGCCGTCGGCGCGCGGCAGCGTGAACGAGATGTCGGTCAGCCCGGTGGCCTGGGCCGAGACGTTCTGCACGACCATGTCGATGTTGATCTCGGCGTCGGCCAGAGCCTCGAAGACCCGGGCGGCGACACCGACCTTGTCGTGCACCCCGACGACGGTGACCTTGGCCTCGCTGCGGTCGTGGGCGATGCCTGCGATGATCGCCTGTTCCATGGTGGGTGCTCCCTCCGTAGGGTCGGGCAGGATCCAGGTGCCCTCCTTGTGCGAGAAGGAGGACCGGACGTGGACCGGGATGTCGTAGCGCCGGGCGTACTCGACGCAGCGCAGGTGCAGGATCTTGGCTCCGGACGCCGCCATCTCCAGCATCTCCTCGGTCGAGAGGCGGTCGAGCTTGCGGGCGACGGGGACCAGGCGCGGGTCGGCGGTGAAGACGCCGTCGACGTCGGTGTAGATCTCGCAGACCTCCGCGCCCAGGGCCGCCGCGAGAGCGACCGCCGTTGTGTCGGTGCCGCCGCGGCCGAGGGTGGTGATCTCCTTGGTGTCCTGGCTGACGCCCTGGAACCCGGCCACGATCACGATGTGGCCGTCGTCGATGGCCTGGGTGATCCGACCGGGCGTGACGTCGATGATCTTGGCCCGGCCGTGGGTGGAGTCGGTGATCACGCCGGCCTGCGAGCCGGTGAACGAGCGCGCGGTGAAGCCGAGGTCGGAGATCGCCATCGCGACCAGTGCCATCGAGATCCGCTCGCCGGCGGTCAGCAGCATGTCGAGCTCGCGCGCCGGAGGCAGCGGGCTGACCTCGTTGGCCAGGTCGAGGAGCTCGTCGGTGCTGTCCCCCATCGCCGAGACCGCCACCACGACGTCGTGACCCTGCTGCTTGGCCTCGACGATCCGCTGGGCCACCCGGGTGATCGCCGCTGCGTCGGACAGCGAGGACCCGCCGTACTTCTGCACGACGATGCTCATGACGCTCCGACCTGGGTGATCACGGGTGGCTGGGTGAGAGAGGGTCGCGACGCTGCGACCGGCCCGAGTTTACCGGGGCGGCCGCGGCCGATTCCGGGGGCGACGGATCGCGGGACGGGCGAGTCCCCACCACCCGCTCGGTCAGGCGGTGGACTCGGGCGAGCCCTCGAGCATCTCGTTCGCGGCGGCGACCCGGTCGAGCTCACCGGTGTACTCGACGTCGAGCCGGTCGTGAGCCACGATCGAGAGGAGGGCGTTGAGCAGGGCGCCGGCGAGGTTGCCCCAGGAGGAGACGTAGGAGAACTGCCACCACCACAGCGCCTCCGCGGTGTCGCCGAGGGTGAAGTGGCGCAGGCCGTTCTCCAGGTCGGCCGCGATCTGGGTGAGGTCGTCGGACAGCTGGCTGTCGACCTGCTCGGGGTCGTAGGGGTCGAAAACGAAGCTGTAGGTGTCGACGCCGCCGAAGAGGTCGGCCAGCCGCAGCCGCAGCCCGTCGAGGTCGGCTTCCGGGCCGACGTCGGGCTGGTAGTCGCTGGTGGGGGTGAAGTCGACCTGGGCCCCCAGCCGGGCACCGGCCAGCAGCAGCTGGCTGATCTCGAGCAGGAGCATCGAGATGCCGGTGCCGGGGTTGTTCTCGGCGGCGACCGCCTTGAGCGCGATCAGGAAGCTCGCGACCTGGTCGGCGATCTGGGTGGCGAACTCGTCCTGCGGCTCGACCGGCGGCAGCGAGGCCCCGGCTCCCGCGAGCTGGTCGGCGGTGGTCTGCTCGGTCATTCTGCTGATCGCCTCCCCGCGAATGCCCGTCCGAGGGTGACCTCGTCGGCGTACTCCAGGTCGCCACCGACCGGGAGCCCGCTCGCTAGACGGGTGATGCGTAGCTCCATCGGTTTGAGCATACGGGTGAGATACGTCGCGGTCGCCTCTCCCTCGAGGTTGGGATCGGTGGCGAGGATCACCTCCGTGACAGCGCTGTCGGCCAGCCGGGTCATCAGCTCGCGGATGTGGAGCTGGTCGGGGCCGATGCCGTCGATCGGCGAGATCGCGCCGCCGAGCACGTGGTAGCGACCGCGGAACTCCTTGGTGCGCTCGATCGCGACGACGTCCTTGTACTCCTCCACCACGCACAGCACGGACTGGTCTCGCCGCGGGTCGCGGCAGATGCGGCACTGCTCGTCCTCGGAGACGTTGAAGCAGACCGCGCAGAACCGCACCCGCTGCTTGACCTCGAGCAGCACCTCGGCCAACCGGCGCACGTCGGCCGGCTCGGCCTGCAGCAGGTGGAACGCGATGCGCTGCGCCCCCTTCGGACCCACGCCCGGGAGCCGGCCGAGCTCGTCGATGAGGTCCTGGACGATGCCTTCGTACAAGGAGTCAGTCTCCCTGGGAGAAGCCGAGCGTCCCGGGGCCGGAGTCGGGCAGGCCGCCCCCGGAGAGCGGGCCGAGGGCGTCGCCGGCGAGGGTGTCGGCCTGGGCCTTCGCGTCGCGGTAGGCCGCGACGACGAGGTCTCCGAGATCGGCGAGGTCGTCGGCGCTCGAGCCGTCGAACGTGCCGGGCGCGACCGTGACCGCCTGCAGCTCGCCGATGCCGTTGACGGTCACGGTGACCGCGCCGCCGCCGGCGGAGCCGTCGACCCGCGCGTCGGCGAGCCGCTCCTGGGCGCTCTCGAGCTGCTCCTGCATCTGCTGGGCCTGCTGCAGGAGACCCTGGAGGTCGAAACCACCGGAGCCGCCCAGGGCCTCGAAGGGGTTGTCGGTCATGGGTTCACCTGTCGTCTCGTGTGCGATGTCATGGCGGGTCAGGAGTGGGGGATCTCTTCGATGACCTGTGCCCCGAGGGCGTCTTGAAGCAGCTGGGCACCGTCGAGGCCCGAGGATTCCGCATCGGTGTCGTCGGGCCGTGCCCCGCCGTCGGTGTCACCCGGCTCGGAAGCGTCGTCACGGCTCCCGCCCTGGCGGGTGGGGGCGATCGCCTCGCGGGCGGAGGCGGAGGCGGAGGGCGAGGGCTGCCCGACCTCGGCGGTCTCGTCGGATCGGGCCCAGTCGGGTGCGTCCGCCACCGACGGCTCGGAGGCCGGGGACTGGCCGAGCTGCTGGCCGACCGTCGGCCGGGCTGGCGGTTGGTCTGGCGGTTGGGCTGGCGGCTCGGCTGCGCGGTCGGTCGGCCGGGACGCCTCGGGCTCGGCGCCGGGATCGACGATGGTCTGGATCTGCCAGTCGTGACCGACCACGTCGATCGCGGCCTGACGGACGATCTCGGCGCTCCCCCCGCTGTCGAAGGAGTCGCGGGCGCCGGCGTTGGTGAAGGCCAGGGTCAGGGTCGCCACGTCGACCGCCACGACCTGGGCCTGTTGGGTCAGATAGATCCAGGTCAGGCGTCGCCGCTGCTTGGTGGCCTCGACGATGTCGGGCCAGAGCCGGCGTACGTCGACCAGGGTGAGCGTGGAGCCGGCGGGAGTCGTGGTGGGGCCCGAGGCGGGAACCGCCGCGGGGACCGGCTCCCCGTCCGGCGTCTCGACCGCGGGCGTCTCCGCGACCGCGGCGGGCCCGGGATCTGGCCCGGGATCCGGCACCGGGTGCGGCACCGACGGTTGCGACGCGGCCGGGCGCACCGGCTCGACCACCGTCGGCTCGGCGACGCGGGGGGCCGGCGAGGGGTCCCCGCCGCTGATCGTCATCCGGCGCTCGAGCCGGTCGAGACGGGCCATCACGCCGTCGGTCGAGTGGTCGGCGCCGGGCAGCAGGATGCGGGCGCAGATCAGCTCGAGCAGCAGCCGGGGCGCGGTGGCCCCCCGCATCTCGGTGAGGCCGGTCGCGACCAGGTCGGCCGCGCGACTGAGATCGGCCGGGCCGAAGCGCGCAGCCTGCGAGACCAGCCGCTCGGCGGCGTCCTCGGCGATGTCGATGAGGCCGGTGGCGGGCGCGTCGGGGACGGCGGAGACGATGACCAGGTCACGCAGGCGACGCAGAAGGTCTTCGGTGAACCGGCGCGGGTCCTGGCCGGTCTCGATCACCTTGTCGACCACCCCGAAGACCGCCGACCCGTCGCCGGCCGCGAACGCGTCGACGACCTCGTCGAGGAGCGTGTCGGGGGTGTAGCCGAGCAGGCCCGACGCGAGTGCGTAGGTGATGCCGTCGGGCCCTGCCCCGCCCATCAGCTGGTCGAGGACCGACAGGGTGTCGCGGGCCGACCCCGCACCCGCGCGTACGACCAGCGGCAGCGCCGCCGGCTCGATCGTCACCCGCTCCTTCTCGCACAGCTCTGAGAGGTACGTCGTGAGCAGGCGCGGTGGGATCAGCCGGAAGGGGTAGTGGTGGGTGCGCGAGCGGATGGTCGCGATGACCTTCTCGGGCTCGGTGGTGGCGAAGATGAAGCGGAGGTGGGGTGGAGGCTCCTCGACCAGCTTGAGCAGGGCGTTGAACGCCTGCGGGGTGACCATGTGGGCCTCGTCGATGATGTAGACCTTGTAGCGGTCACGGACCGGCGCGAAGTAGGCCTTCTCGCGCAGGTCGCGGGCGTCGTCGACGCCATTGTGCGACGCCGCGTCGATCTCGATCACGTCGATGGAGCCGGGCCCGCCGCGGGCCAGCTCGCGGCAGGAGTCGCACTCACCGCAGGGATCGGCGACCGGCGCCTGCACGCAGTTGAGCGCGCGCGCCAGGATGCGGGCCGACGTCGTCTTGCCGCACCCGCGCGGCCCGGAGAAGAGGTAGGCGTGGTTGACGCGGTTGCCCGCGAGAGCCGCCCGGAGCGGCTCGGTCACGTGATCCTGCCCGATGACCTCGGCGAAGGTCTCGGGCCGGTAGCGCCGGTACAGCGCGAGAGGTGACTCCACTCCTGAACCCTAGCCAGCCGCGCCGACAACCGGCCATCGCCCGCTCGCGTGGTCGTGGCGGCCCCGGCCGCGAGCCCCGGGCACGTAAAGGCCCCCCACGCACCCGGCAGAGCCCGCCTGCCCTTGCTGCCTTCCGGCCCTGGGGGAGTTCGGTGAGATGCCGCCGCATGGGGGGTTGGCAGCGAGTCTAGGTGAGGCGCCGGACGTCATCCGAATCGAGCCTTCGATGGCTCCGCCCGTATGACGTCCCGGGGGGCTTGAGCGATTTCGTACGGCGGTCGCGGCGCAGGTAGCCTCCTCCGCGGAGGATTCGCCTAGTGGCCTATGGCGCTCGCTTGGAAAGCGGGTTGGGTGCAAGCCCTCAGGGGTTCGAATCCCCTATCCTCCGCCAGGACCTCACACCGGGTAGCCGTCGGGGTTGTTCGACTGCCAGCGCCAGGTGTCGGCGCACATCTCGTCGATCGTGCGGGTGGCCCGCCAGCCCAGCTCGGCCTCGGCCCGGGAAGGGTCGGCGTACGACTCGGCGATGTCGCCCGAGCGACGGGGAGCGACCTCGACGGACAGCTCGTGTCCGCAGGCGCGGGAGAAGGCGTCCACCATCTCCTTGACCGAGGTCGGGGTGCCGGTACCGAGGTTCCAGGTCGAGACCTGGGTCGCGGAGCCGGCGATCCGGTCGAGGGCCGCGACGTGGCCGGCCGCGAGATCCTCGACGTGCAGGTAGTCGCGGCGGCCGGTGCCGTCGGGCGTCGGGTAGTCATCGCCGTAGATCAGCAGCTTGTCGCGGCGTCCGACGGCGACCTGGGCCAGCAGCGGCATCAGGTTGTTGGGGATGCCCGACGGGTCCTCGCCGATCGTGCCCGACCGGTGGGCGCCGACCGGGTTGAAGTACCGCAGCAACGCCACGCGCAGCGACGGGTCGGCGACCGCGGCGTCGCGCAGGACCTGCTCCTGCATCACCTTGGTCCAGCCGTAGGGGTTGGTCGCCGACGTCGGGAAGTCCTCCTCCATCGGCACCGGCGCGTGCTCGCCGTACACCGTGGCCGAGGAGGAGAACACGATGCTCGGTACGCCCTGCCTCGCCATCGCCGCCAGCAGCGACAGCGTCGAGCCGAGGTTGACCCGGTAGTAGTCCAGCGGCTTCGACACCGACTCCCCCACCGCCTTGAGCCCGGCGAAGTGGATCACCGCGTCGAATCCGGCGCTCTCGAGCAGCGCGTCGGTGGCCGCGCGGTCGGTGAGGTCGACGACCCGGACCTCGATCGGGCGAGCGGCGAGGGCCTCGAGGCGCGGGATCACCGACCGCTTGCTCCGACTGAAGTCATCGGCGATCACCGCGTCGTGGCCGGCCGCGATCAGCTGCAGGGTGGTGTGCGAGCCGATGTAGCCCGCTCCGCCGGAGACGAGGATGCGCATGACGGATGATTATCGCCGACGCGGCCGGGCCGCGGCTCACCAGAACAGGCGGACCGCACCGTGTGTCCAGGTGACCGCGGGGTGACCGGTCGCCGCGATGCTCATCGCCACGACCGCCGCCAGCAGGAGGGCGAGCAGGGCCCCGCCCGCGAGACAGCGTCCCGGCCGGGGACCGTCGGAGTCGGACGGGGAGCGCTCGCCGGAGACGAACGCCGCGGCCAGGCGACGCCGTAGGAAGGCGTCGGCGTCTGCGAGGTCTCGGGAGCCGGTCATGCTACCCGGTCACCGCCCCTCGAACGAGAGCCCGGTCGCGAGCACCATCACCGGGAGCAGCACGAGCGCGGTCGCCTCGACCCGGTCGCCGAGCCGGCCGACCCGGGCGTCCCCGCGCCTCGGCCGCAACACCTGGGCGAGCAGCACGAGACCGCACCCGGCGACGACCACCCCGAGGGCGAACCGCCACTCGGGCCGCAGCCACACCAGCGACAGCAGGGTGGAGGCCAGGCCGAGCGCGCCGGAGCCGACGCCGACCAGCACCTCGGTCGATGCACGATAGCGACGGGTCCGGAGGATGACCACGACACTGCCCAGGGCCGGGACGGCGAACCCCGCAGGGCCGGCGGCGACCGCCACCGGTGCCAGCACCACCAGCAGCGCCCCGGCGGCGGCCGCCATCGCGACCAGGAGCTCTCGGGCCAGCCCGGCGTCCGCCCGCAGCCAGGCCAGGTCGACGGGCAGGACGGCTGAGTGCGCCGAGGACGTCGGCATCGCAAGCACGTGACGACCGGCGCCCGAGGCACCCAGCGCCCAGCCGGGGAACCAGCCGCCGGAGATCACCACAGCGGCCAACGCGACCGTCGCCCACACGGCGGGCGACACGCTCGTGGCCCGCTCGAGCAGGCCGATGGCCGCGCCCACGCCTCCCAGCACGACCGCCGGCAGCATCAGCATCCGACCCTCGTGCAGCCCCCAGGCCGCGACCAGCCCGACACCGAGCGCAGCGATGCCTGCCTCCGCCACGGTCGTTCCCGACATCGAGAGCCCATGGCACACGGCGGCGACCGCGGCGTACAGACAGGCGAGGTGGGCCATCGTCACCGCGGCCGTGACCGGCCGGGACCGCGAGAGCCCGGCGGCGGCCAGCACGAGCGCGATCGAGACCGCCCACGAGAGCGCAGCGGACCGTGACGCGCCGGCCGTCGCGTGCCCGCCCGCCAACGCCGCGGCGCCCCCGAGCAGAAGTGCGGCCGCACAGCCGAGCGTGACGTTCCGGGCGGTGGCCGCGCTCCAGGGCGGTGTCTCATGCTCTGCGACGACGGCCATCGCCTCCACCGGGTCGTCGTACCTCTCCGGTGGCTCGTCTGGGGCGGCGATGATCGTGAGCACGTCCCCGTGCGCGACTCCCTGCGCAGCGAGGCCCAGGTCGTGCCGCAGAACGACACCGGACCGGGTCACCGCGCGGTAGCCGGCGCAGGCACGAGTCCGGTCGAGGATCCCGACCCGGCGGGCCAGCTCGGGCAGGAGGTCCGCCACCTCCACGGCACCCGGCAGCACGAGGTCGGTGCTCCTCGTCGCCGAGCTGACCGTCACCCGGACCAGGTTCGGGGGGACGAGGGGCCCGGCAGCCATCGGGGAGCTGCGCTCAGAGGTCGAACGCGCGAGCGCCACGGGCGTCGGCAGTGCGGTACGACGAGTTCGACTGCGTGACCTGCCGCGACGCCTGCTGCAGCAGGTCACGCATCTCGGCGACGGCGCCGTCCCAGCGTCGCTTGGCCACGACGTACGCCTGTTGCGCGTCGCCGACCCAGGCCTGCCGCAGTGGCGCGAGGTCCTGGTCCAGCCGGCCCAGCCGGGCATCGATCCTGGCGACGATGCCCGCCAGGTCAGCGGCCGCGTCGTCGAGTCCGGAATGGACGACCTTCAGTCCGTCGAGCTCCATGTGGTGTCTCCTTCCTCGGACGACCGGGCTCAGCCCAGGCGGTGTCGGGCCTGGACGAAGGCGGCGGACTGCGCCTCGTCGGTGGCGGTGTTGTCGCGCTCGGTCGAGCGGAGGGCGTCCTCGAAGCGGTCGAGCGCAGCGACGATCGTGCGCTGGCGCTCCGACCAGGCGAGGCCGAGGGCCTGGAACTGCGCGCTCCCCTGCCCGCCCCACAGCGACCGCGCCCGGGCGAGGTGCTCGGTGAGCTCCTGGTCGAGCCGGTCGAAGTCCTGCCTGGCCCCGCAGACCATCACGGCAGCCGCCGACAGGGTCCCGTGCCCCTGTCCCATCTCACGTGCAGGTGACATCGCTCCTGCTCCTTCCGATCGGCCACCAGGTCTACTCCGGCACCGCCCGGCGTGCGCGCGTTCTCCACAGGCGGCCCGGACACGCATGGTCCGCAGCCGCGACGCGGCCTACCGTGCGGCGACGAGGAACCGGCCCGGCCAGGAGGCTCTGTGGACGTCTGTTTGCGAGGTGCCGGCATCGAGGAGCCGGAGCTGCCGACCGGCGAGCTGGTGATCCACGCGCCGCCCGACGTCGAGCGGTCGGACGGGACCGGCGGCATCCTGGCGAACGCCATCCCGATGCTGGGCAGCCTCGGCTCGATCGTGCTGGTGGCCACCATGGGCAGCTCGGTCCCGGGTGGCCAGGGCCGCAGCTTCCTGGCCGCCGGGATGTTCCTGCTCGCGACGCTCGGCTTCATCGGGGTCCAGCTCGACCGGCAGCGGCGGCAGCGCCGGCAGGCGGTCGTCGGCACCCGCACGGCGTACCTCGGCTATCTCGACACAGTCCGCACGATCGCGCGCGACGCGGCGGGCAGGCAACGCGCTGCCCTGCTCTGGCGGCACCCCGCCCCCTCGACGCTGCCGGCCGTGGCCGAGGAAGCATCACGCGTGTGGGAGCGCTCGGCGGACCACGCGCAGTTCCTCCAGGTGCGGTACGGCGTGGGCAGCCATCCGCTCTCGCTGGAGCTGGTGGCGCCCGACCCGACGCCCCGTGGCCAGGTCGACCCGGCCGCCGCGTCGGCGCTGGACCGGCTGCTCGGCGTACACAGCGTGCAGCCCGACCTCCCCGTTGCGCTGGACCTTCGGGCCTTCGGCCGCATCGAGCTGTGCGGTGACGCGGAGCGGGCGCGCTCGCTGGCGCGTGCCGTCATCTGCTCGGCGGCGACGTTCCACTCGCCGCGGCACCTGGTCGTGGGGGTGCTGGCCGTCGAGGACTCGTCGGCCGCCTGGGAGTGGGTCAAGTGGCTGCCGCACGCCCTGTCACCACGAGCGTCCGACTCCGTGGGCCCGCGGCGTCTGGTCTCGGCCGACCCCGCCGAGCTCGCGTCCCTTCTGTCCTCCGGCGCCGACGAGGGACCTCCCGGTGCGCACATCCTGCTCGTCGTCGACGGAGCCGTCCTGCCTCCCGACGACCCGTTGCTGCCGACCGCCGGCCGGCACGACCTGACCGTGCTGCACCTGCCGAGGCGCTGGGACGACCTCGAGGACGGCGACCGGCTGCGGCTGCTCTTCGAGGACGACGCCGAGACCGACGCAGACCGACCGGCGATCAGGGCGCTGCGTCCGCGACAGGCGCCGGTGCCGGCCCGCGCGGACCAGTGCGACCTGGCGACCGCCGAAGCGGTGGCCCGGCGCCTGGCCCCGCTCGAGCTCGCCTGGGTGTCGGGTGCAGCCGAGCCGATCGGTGAGCTCACCGGACCGCCCGACCTCATGCACCTGCTCGCGCTGGGCGACGTCCACGACTCCGACCCGGTCGTCGCCTGGCGCACGCGACGGGCCGGCGACCGGCTCCGGGTGCCGATCGGCCTCGGCGACGGAGGTACTCCGATCCACCTCGACCTCAAGGAGTCCGCCCAGCAGGGGACGGGGCCGCACGGCCTGGTCGTCGGCGCGACCGGGTCCGGCAAGTCGGAGTTCCTGCGCACGCTCGTGCTCGGGCTGGCCGTGACGCACTCCCCTGAGGAGCTGAACCTGGTACTGGTCGACTTCAAGGGCGGCGCGACGTTCGCCGGCATGTCCGGGATGCCGCACGTCTCGGCGGTGATCACCAACCTCGCGAACGAGCTCCCCCTGGTCGACCGGATGCAGGACGCGCTCACCGGTGAGATGGTGCGGCGTCAGGAGCTGCTGCGCGACGCCGGCAACCACGCGTCGGTGCGCGAGTACGAGCGGGCCCGCGCCGCGGGCAGGGACCTCGCCCCGCTGCCCTCGCTGCTCGTCGTCGTCGACGAGTTCTCCGAGATGCTGTCGGTCAAGCCGGAGTTCCTCGACCTCTTCGTCGCGATCGGCCGGCTGGGCCGGTCGCTCGGCCTCCACCTCCTGCTGGCCTCGCAGCGCCTGGAGGAGGGTCGGCTCCGCGGCCTCGAGTCGCACCTGTCCTACCGGGTGGGCTTGCGCACGTTCTCGGCCCAGGAGTCGCACGCGGTCCTCGGCGTCCCCGACGCCTACGAGCTGCCGCCGGTGCCGGGGCTGGGCCTGCTCAGGACCGACCGGTCGACGCTGCAACGGTTCAGCGCCGCCTACGTCTCGGGCCCGCCCTCCACCGCCCGCGCGCGGCCGGTCGCCCAGGACGAGACCGACGGCAGCCCGGTGATCCTGCCCTGGACGACCAGCGAGGTGCAGGTGCCGACGCGTGTTGCGCCACAGCCGCGACCCAGCCGCGCCGGCGAGCACGAGACGCTGCTCGAGGTCGTGGTCGCCCGGATGACCGGCGCGGGGCCTGAGGCCCATCAGGTGTGGCTGCCGCCCCTCGACGTCCCCGACACCCTCGACGCGCTGATCACCGACCTGCGGGCCGATCCCCGCCTGGGCTTGGTGTCCCGGCGATGGCGCGCACGTGGCCGCCTCACCGTCCCGCTCGGCACGCTGGACCGGCCACGCGAGCAGCGACGCGACACCCTGACCGTCAGCCTCGCCGGCGCCGGCGGGCACGTCGCAGTGGTGGGCGGCCCCCGCAGCGGCAAGAGCACCCTGCTGCGGGCCCTGGTCACCAGTCTGGCGCTCACCGCGACACCGCTCGAGTCGCAGTTCTTCGTGCTGGACTTCGGCGGCGGGACGTTCGCCGCCATGCGAGCCCTGCCCCACCTGGCCGGCGTCGGCACGAGGTCGGAGCCCGACGTCGTACGCCGCATCGTCGCCGAGGTCACCGGGATCGTCGACCGTCGCGAGGCCTACTTCCGGACCCACGGCATCGACTCGATCGAGACCTACCGCAGCCGCCGGGACCAGGGTCGTGCGGACGACGGGTACGGCGAGGTCTTCCTCGTGGTCGACGGCTGGGGCGCCCTGCGCGCGGACTTCGACGACCTCGAGCCCGAGCTGCAGCAGCTCGGCTCGCGCAGCCTGACCTTCGGCCTCCACGTCTTCACGGCGTCGTCGCGCTGGGCCGACTACCGCGCATCCGTCCGCGACCTGATGGGCACCCGGCTCGAGCTGCGGCTCGGCGACCCGATGGACTCCGAGCTCGACCGGAGGACGGCTGCCCTGGTGCCGCCGGGTCGGCCGGGCCGCGGCGTGGTGCCGGGTGCGCTCCACTTCCTCTCCGCGCTGCCGCGCATCGACGGGGACCCGGATGTCGCGACGCTCGGCGACGGGGTCGAGGCCATGGCCGCGCAAGTGGCCGATGCCTGGCACGGCCCGACCGGGCCGAAGCTACGGCTGCTCCCCGACCTGCTCACCGTCGACGACCTCCGGGCGCGGGCCGACGACCGAACCCTGGCCGACCGATGTCTGCTGCTCGGCGTCGACGAGAAGGAGCTCGCGCCGGTCGGGCTCGACGTCGTGGACGAGCCCCACTGGCTGATCTTCGGCGACGGCCGGTCGGGCAAGAGCGCCGCGCTGCGCACCTACGTCCACGAGGTGATGCGCACGCGGACCCCGCAGCAGGCCCAGATCGTCGTCGTCGACTACCGGCGGTCTCTGCTCGGGGAGGTGCCCGAGGACTATCTCCTCGGCTACCTGTCGTCCGCAGCACAGGCAACGCCCGTGCTGGCCGGCCTCGCGGCGTACCTGGAGAACCGACTCCCGGGACCCGACGTGGCGGCCGAGCAGCTGCGTCACCGCACCTGGTGGACCGGCGCTGAGCTGTTCCTCGTCGTGGACGACTACGACCTGGTCGCGACCACCCAGAGCTCGCCCGTGCAGGCCCTGCAGCCGCTGCTGGCCCAGGCCCGCGACGTCGGGCTCCACCTCGCGGTCGCCCGTCGGGCCGGTGGCGCCTCGCGCGCGCTGTACGAACCGGTCATCCAGTCCCTGCGCGACCTGGCGATGCCTGGGCTCGTGCTCTCCGGCAGCCCCGATGAGGGTGCGCTCATCGGCAGCGTCCACCCTGTGCCCACGCCGGCCGGTCGCGGCCGCCTGATCACCCGCGACCGAGGCGTGGAGGTCGTCCAGCTCGCGTGGCAGGAGCCGACGTTGTGAGCGCACGTCGTACGGCCTGCAGCCCGCGATACTGCCGGTCGACGATCGCGACCTCGTCCTCGCCGACGCGCGTTCGGTGGCCGGGCGTCAGCGGCGGCCGATCCCGAACATGCCCCGCACGGCCTCGCGTGCGGCGTAGCGCACGGCGTACTTGAAGGTGCTGGACTTCACCACCTTCTCGAAGGTGGTGTCCTGCGGCTTGGCGGCCTTCGGCTTCCGGGCCGGCTCGGTGGCGCCCTTGGCCCTCTCCTCGGCGGCCGCCTTCTCGGCTCCCGCCTGCATCCGGGCCGCGAGCTTCTCGCTGGCCGACTCCCGGTCGACGACCTGGGAGTAGGTCGCCCAGCCGGGGGCGGCCTTCACGGCGGCGTCCATCGCGGCGGGGTCGGCCGGACCCATCAGCGACTCGGGCGCGCGCAGACGCGTCCACGCGACCGGCGTGGGGGCGCCGCGCTCGTTCATCACCGTCACGATCGCCTCGCCGATGCCGAGGGACAGGATCACCTTGCCGAGATCGTCGTACGACGAGGTCGGGTAGGTGTTCACGGTCTGCTTGAGCGCCTTGACGTCGTTGGGGGTGGCCGCGCGGAGCTGGTGCTGGATCCGCGAGCCGAGCTGGGCCAGCACGTCGTCGGGCACGTCGGTCGGGCTCTGGGTCACGAAGAACACCCCCACGCCCTTCGACCGGATCAGCCGCACGGTCTGCGCGATCTGGTCGAGGAACGCCTTCGAGGCGTCGTCGAACAGCAGGTGTGCCTCGTCGAAGAAGAACACCAGCTTGGGCTTCTCGACGTCCCCGACCTCCGGCAGGTCGTGGAAGAGGTCGGCCAGCAGCCACATCAGGAACGTGGAGAAGAGCGCCGGGCGGTCCTGGAGGTTCGGCAGCTCGAGCATCGAGACGGTGCCGCACCCGTCGACTCCCACCTGGAGCAGGTCGGAGGACTCGAACTCCGGCTCGCCGAAGAACGCGTCGGCACCCTGGCTCTCGAACGCGATCAGCTCGCGCAGGATCACGCCCGCCGTGGCGCTCGACAGGCCGCCCAGCTCCTCGAGGTCGCCCTTGCCGTCGTCGCTGGTGAGGTAGTGGACGACCGCGCGCAGGTCCTTCAGGTCCAGCAGCGGCAGCCCGGCCTGGTCCGCGTAGTGGAAGACCAGGCCGAGGCTGGACTCCTGCGTGTCGTTGAGGCCGAGCACCTTGCTCAGCAGGACCGGGCCGAACGACGTCATCGTCACCCGGAGCGGGATGCCGGTGCCCTGGCCGCCGAGGGCGTAGTAGGTGACCGGGAATCCCTCGGCCTCCCACGCCTGCCCGACCGACGTGGCGCGCGCCTTGATCTTGTCGTCCTCGACGCCGGGCGTGCTCATCCCGGAAAGGTCGCCCTTGATGTCGGCGACGAAGACCGGCACGCCGTGCGTGGACAGCTGCTCGGCCAGCAGCTGCAGCGTCTTGGTCTTGCCCGTGCCGGTGGCCCCCGCCACGAGGCCGTGCCGGTTGAGCATGCCGAGCGGGATCTTGATGTGGACGTCGGAGAGCTCGGTCGGGTCCAGCATGAGCCCGCCGAGCTCCAGCGCCGGTCCGGTGAAGTCGTATCCGGGGGCGACGGCGGCGGCGATGGGGTTCTGGGTCACGGCATGAAATCTAGTCACGGAGGGCCGGCAGCACCCTGCGTAGACTCCCCGCGTGATCTTCAAGCGGGTGGGGGACGGTCGTCCGTACCCGCCGCACGACCTCACGTCGGGGGCGTGGGCTGCGCTACCTCCGCGTCAGGTGCGCCTCGACGAGCTGATCACCACCAAGGACACGCTCAGGCTCGACACCCTGCTCGACGAGGACTCGACGTTCTACGGCGACCTGTTCGCCCACGTCGTCCGCTGGCGCGGCGAGCTGTACCTCGAGGACGGCCTCCACCGAGCCCTGCGCGCGGCGCTGCAGCAGCGTCACGTGCTCCACGCCCGGGTCCACGAGATGACGGACGCGTCGTGAACGTCCACGTCAAGGCCCTCCTGACCCTCGCGGTCCTCGCAGTGCTGCTGCTGGTCGGCGTGGCGTGGGGATGGGCGTCGCTGACCACGCCCTTCCCGCACCGGGCCGCGACCCTGACCTGCTACCCGACCGAGCTACAGCCCGGTGACCGGGTCTCCGCGCCGAAGGTGACCGTGAGCGTCTTCAACGCCAGCGACCGGGTAGGTCTCGCCGAGCGCACCATGAGCGCCTTCGAGGACCAGGGCTTCGGCGCCGGCGACGTCGGCAACGCGCCCAAGAAGGTCGTCGTCCACTACGCCCAGATCTGGGCCCAGGACCGCCACGACCCGGCCGTACAGCTGGTCTCCAGCCGGCTCGGACCGCACGCCAGCATCGTGTCCAAGAAGCACGCGGGCGCCGGCGTGGTCGTGATGGTCGGGCCGCAGTTCACCAGACTGGTCGAGGGCAAGCAGTCGACGAAGGTCACCCGGCCGACCACGATCTGCTCCCCGCCGACCGACTGACCCTCATTCGTCGAGCCAGCGGCCCAGCCGGCCGTGCGCGGAGACGGTGCGCAGGCGGGCGACGGTGGGCTCGCGGAGGCCGTGCGGGGTCACGATCAGGACGTCGTCGCCACGGCGCAGGACCGTACGCCGCTCGGGCACGATCGCGTGACGGTCACGCACGACCATGGCGACCGAGGCGCCCTCGGGCAGGCGGAGCTCGCCCACCTCGACCCCGTGCAGCCGCGACACGGGGCTGATCGTCACCTGAAGCATGTCGGCGGACACGCGCTCCAACGGTGCGACCTCGAGGTCGAGCGACCGCGGCTCGAGCTGCCTGTCCACCCCGAGGCCGCGGGCGACCCACGGCAACGTCGGACCGGTCAGCACCGTCGAGATCACCACGATCACGAACACGATGTCGAAGAGCCGTTCGGCGTCGGTCACGCCCTCGGCGAGCGGGATCGTGGCGAGTACGATCGGCACCGCTCCGCGTAACCCGGCCCAGGAGACGAAGGCGACCTCGTTCCACCCGAGGGGTTGCACGACGGAGCTCACCCAGACCGTGATCGGCCGGGCCACGAACGTCAGCAGGAGGCTGCCGACGACCGCGATCCCGACCATCGACCAGGTGATCCGAGCAGGCGTGAGGAGCAGCCCGAGCATCACGAACAGGCCGATCTGGGCCAGCCAGGCGACGCCTTCTGCGAACGAGCGGGTGGCGATCCGGTGGGGGAGCTCGGAGTTGCCGAGCACGAGGGCGGCCACGTAGATCGCGGCGAAGCCCGAGGCATGCGCGGCCGAGGCGACGCCGTACGCCAGGAGGGCCAGGCAGAGGACCGAGAGCGGATAGAGGCCGGAGGACGGCAGCGCGGCGCGACGCATCAGCCAGGCGCCGCCGAAGCCGACGGCCAGTCCGACGGCCACACCGGCGACCAGCTCGAAGACGATCACGAGCACCGTGACCGGGATGCCGTGGTCGGCCACGGCGCCGGTGGAGATCAGAGTGACCAGCACGACGGTGGGCGCGTCGTTCAGGCCGGACTCGGCCTCGAGCGCGCCGACGAGCCGCTGGGAGAGCGGCAGGCCGCGGAGCACGGAGAACACCGCGGCCGCGTCCGTCGGCGAGGTGACGGCGCCGAGCAGCACCGACAGCTCCCACGACATCCCGAGCAGGAAGTGAGCGCCCACGGCGACGATGCTCACCGACACCGCGACCCCGAGGGTCGCCAGCGACAGGCCGAGCCGCATGGACGGCCGGACCGAGTCCCAACTGGTCGTCAGCCCGCCCTCGGCGAGGATCAGCGCAAGAGCCGCGAACCCGAGGGCATGGGCCAGCTCGGCGTTGGAGAAGTCGATCCCGATCACCTGGTCGCCGAGCAGCACCCCCATCAACAGGTAGAGCAGCAGGCTCGGCAGCCCGGCTCGCGAGCTGACCCGCACCGCCAGGATCGACAGCAGGGTGACCCCCGCCCCGACCAGCAGGAATTGGTCGAGCTGGTGGACGTCGAAGGTCATGGGATGTCACCTCGCTTCACGAGCAGGGGCGGCGCCCTCGGAGTTTATCGGTGGCCCCGGGCGCCGAGCCCGGACGCGTCCCCGGACGACCGGTCCCACCACGTCGTCCACAACCGGACGCCGAGCGGGTTTCGCACGATCCCGGCCCGGGCACAGGCTGCTCCACGACGGCGCTCGGGGCCGCCGGGAAGGAGCAGGGCGATGTACGGCGACGCCACGGTGGTCCGGGCCCAGGCCCGCCTGATGCGCGAACGAGCCGGCGAAATCCGCGCGGAGGCCGACGAGCTCGCCGGTCGGGCGGCCGCGGTACCGTGGACCGGCCTGGCCGCCCACGCGATGCGCCGCACGGCCGATGACCACGCGAGCCGGTTGCGCGCCAGTGCCACCGCCCACGAGACGGCGGCCGACGCGCTCGACCGGCACGCCCGCGAGGTCGACCACCGCAAGGAGATGATCGCGGCGATCGAGCACCGGGCTCTGCACCTGCTCGACAGCGTCACCGGCGGGTTCGCGGGCCTCGTCGGTCACGTCCTCCCCGACGGCTTGGCGCACTGGGCGCACCACTTCGAGCCACCGCTGCACGGCAGCATGGCCTGGCTCGACGTGCACCTGCCGAGGCCGGCATGAGCCGCAGGGTCCGGCTGCTGGTCACCCTCGATCTCGCCGTACGCCGCGGCGCGGTGACCGAGCGGCTCCGCGCCGTCCACGCCCTGGCCGGCGACGAGGTCGAGGCAAGCGTCACCGCCGGGGGCGGAGCCACGTCGCGCCGGATCCCGCTCAGCGACTGGGCCGCCGAGCTGGAGCGCACGTGCCTGGTGCGCATCCCGGCGCCGGCGCCCGCACCACCTCCCGACGGGCCCGGCCTCCCCTGGGACCTCGTCGTCGGCACCGGAGCGGCCCTCGCCGGGCACCGCACAGACCTCTTCGACGAGCTGGTCGGCCGGGCCGAGGACCTCCACCGCGACCAGGTGCGCCAATGACACCGGGCCACGCTCGGCCGCCTCCGCGTCGTCGGCGTGCTGCCGTCTCGCCGAGTCGGCCGCGTGTCCTGGCTCCTCGTCGCCGACGGGTGGCGTGCCCTCACGCCCTACCTCGCCGGAGGCACGGCGATGCTGCGGCTGGAGCGACGACGCCCGGAGGACCTCCCGGTCGACGTCGCGCGCTGGGCCGCCGAGGTCGCCCGATGACCGCGACCCCACCGATCACCTCGGTCACCGGCGGCGTCGCGGGGCTGGCTGCGACGTACGCCGCCGTCCGCGCACTGGCCGACCGGTTCGACGCCGCCGGCGATCATCTGCGCGAGCACGCAGGCGACGACGCCCGGGTCCTCACCGAGCCGGATCTGGTCGAGTCGGTGCCGCTGTCCCCGGTCACCTTCGCCGAGGCCGAGGCGCGGGTGCTCGACGCGACCTGCGGGGTCCACGGCGTGCTCGAGGCCTCGGTGGTCTACGAGGCCGACGCCCTTCTCGTGCGCGCCACGGTCACGGCGTACCAGGAGTGCGACCGCATGGTCGCGGCCTCCTTCGACGCGCTCGACTACGCCCTCGGGCGCGAGATCGGCGTCGTCCTGGCCGAGGAGGCGCCGGCCCTGGTCGTGCTCGGCCTCGCCGCCCTCCCGGCCTGGCAGCAGCTGTCGCCGAGCGACCGCCGGCGGCTCGGCGACACAGCCCAGGAGTGGGCCGACGAGCACCCCGCGACGGTGCAGCACGTCGTCAACGGCAGCGGCGGGCTGCTCGACGGGGCGCTCACGGCGGCGCCGTACCTGACCGGCCTCCTCGGGCTCGCGTCGTTCCATCCGACCGCGGGAGACGCCGCGGCCGACCTCGCGGGGCTGTATCCGGCCGAAGGTCCGGCGACCGTACGCCGACGCCGCGACCTGACGGTGCCGCTCGGGCAGACCCCACCCGGCGACGTGGCCGACCTGATGCGCCACCTCGACCAGACCAACGAGCTCTCGCCGGCCGACCGGCCCGGCGACCAGGGGACGATCGAGGTACAGACCCTGCACAATGCCGACGGGAGCGTGCGTCACGTGGTCTACCTGCCCGGCACCGACGACCTGGCCACCCTTCCGTGGACCGCCGACGGCGACGCCCGCGACCTGCCCGCCGACCTCCACGTGATCGCCGGCGACCACACGGCGTACGGCCAGGGGATCGAGCGCGCGATGCACGACGCCGGCATCGGCCCTCACGACCCGGTGCTGCTGGTCGGGCACAGCCTGGGCGGCATCGAGGCGTCGTCACTGCTCGCCCACGGCTCCGGCTTCGACGTCACCCAGGTCGTCACGGCAGGCTCCCCGATCGGCGGCGTCCGCGACTACCCGGCCGGCACCCACGTGCTGTCCCTGGAGAACCGGGGCGACGTCGTCCCGTTGCTCGACGGACACGACAACCCCGACTCGCTGCAGCAGGTCACGGTGACGTTCGACGACCACGAGACCTCGATCGCCGGCAACCACAGCCTGCAGCACTACGTCCACGGTGCGGTCGCGGTGGACGCCTCGACGGATCCCTCCGTGCGCGAGCAGCTCGACAGCCTGCGCGAGCAAGGGTTCCTGGGCTCGGGTGGCACGGCCACGAGCCAGGTCTTCCAGGTCACCCGATGACGCGCCGCACCCGGCCATGCACCGCGCGGGAGGCCATCGGGCCGAGATCGTCGAGCGCCGCCAGGACGGCGCCCATCGCGTCCAGCGTGTCCAGCGCCGACTCCGCGCCGGCGCGGTCGACCCCGGCGTACAGCTCCAGCCCGATGAACCCCCCGGCCACCGCGCGGGCGCGCCCGCGCGGGTCGACCAGTCCCTCGACCACGCTGCCGGGGAGCAGCCGGGCCAGGACCGCCTCGATCTCCGAGGTCCACCGCTGCATCGCGTAGCGCCCGGCCTTCGCCAGGATCGGGTCGCGCTGGGCGCCGGACATCACCTGCGCCATCTGCGCGACGTTCCCTCGCCTGCGCTCCATGCGGTGCAGGTCGCGGCCGAGCGCCAGCAGCTCGCCGAGCGAGCCGACGTCGGCGAAGCGGTCGCGGTACGACGCCACGGCCAGATCCACGGAGCGGCGTACGGCAGCCTCCAGCAGGTCCGAGACGCTGCCGAAGTGGTAGAAGACGAGGGCCTGGTTGACGCCTGCGCGGCAGGCGATCGCGCGAGCGGAGACACCCGAGAGCCCGTCGCGAGCCAGCGCCTCGGCTGCGGCGGCGAGAAGCCTGTCGCGAGTGGTCACCGGCGCCGCGCCCGCCGTAGCCGGAGTGCCGACACCAGGCCGACCACAGCTCCCAGGAGCAGGCCGGGAACGGCGAAGATCGCCGCCCCCTCCGCCACTGCGAAGGCAAGAGTGGGCAGATAGCCCAGGCCGCGCACGAACCCCCAGATCCCGCCGGCCACGCCCGCGAGCACCGCCACCACGCCTGCCCTGCGCAGCGCCATCTCCCACCCCGGCTCGTCGTCGGCAGCGGGGGCCAGCGTCGCCGACCAGACCCGGGAGACCGTGTTCGCCATGCCGCCGCATCCCCTGTCTTGAGCAACTGCTCAAGAAAGCAGGATACCCTGATTGAGCATCCGCTCAAGTCTCTGATGATGATGGACTCGCCCCGAGCCGCACACACGCCCGGTCCCTCAGTCCGTTGAAGCAGCGACGCCGCCCCGAGGTCCCGCACGAGAGTGAGCGGGGCGGCGTCTCAGCGACTTCGTCTATGCCTCCACAGTTCCTCGTCGGAAGCCCATGGCTGGCCGGCTGGCGGTGGCGGCGGGATTTGAACCCGCGGTGGACTTGCGCCCACAAACGCTTTCGAGGCGTTCTCCTTAGGCCGCTCGGACACGCCACCGCCGGAGAGGCTACCCGAGGCGCTGGGAGGCGAAGAAATCGTCCAGCAGG